>NZ_JBFAKV010000002.1:114916-249151 GCF_040655895.1 Streptomyces sp. NPDC050264 | reverse complement strand
CGCCAGCGCCAGCGCCAGCGTCAGCGCGAACACCGGTACCAGCACCGCCACCAGCACTGAAGCCGCCACCGGTCCCGACCCTGCCCCGCTGCGAACCCGCCGCGCCCAGGAGTACGTCCAGGCCCCGGGCCGCGCCCATCGCCAGCGGGCCCGCCGGGGTTCGCTTCAAACCCAGGTCGTATGCCCAGACGGTCGCAGCCAGCGCCGTGCCGAGGAGGCCCGCGGCGCGGCTCGCGCGGAAGGCCAGGCCCACGCCCGCGCCGGTGAAGGCGACCGCGGCGGTCAGGGCCGCGGCCGGGTGGACGCGTCCCGAGGGGATCGGGCGGTGGGGGCGGTCGACGGCGTCCTCGGCGCGGTCCGCCCAGTCGTTGAGGGTCATGCCCGCCTCGTACAGGCACAGCGAGGAGCCGATGGCGAGGAGGGTGCCGCGGCCGGGACGGACACCGAGCGCGGCCGCGCCCGCGAGGGCGTCGCCGGGGACGGTGAACAGGGCGGGAAGACGCAGGAGTTCGGCCCAGGCGCGCCGTCGCCCGCCGCTCATCGGGGGTCTCGCAGCCGCCGGCCGAAGTCCACCAGTGCGGCGAACTGCTCGCCGAGCGCCGACGAGGCGTCTCCGTCCGGGTCCTTGAAGTAGAAGCCCAGTTCCGGGCGCGGGCCGGTCAGTCCGACGTCGGCGGCGCGGAGAAGGAGCCGGGCCAGGTCGAGGACGAGGGGCGCGGCGAGGGCCGAGTCGCAGCCCTGCCAGGTGGTCTGGAGGACCATGCGCGCACCGAGGAAGCCGTCGAAGGCGATGTGGTCCCAGGCCGTCTTCCAGTCGCCGAGTGCCGGTACGTCGTCGATGTGGACCTCGCCCTGGGGCGCGGTGCCGAGGGTGTCGGCGAGGACGCGTTCCTTGCCGGCGTTCTTGGCGGCGGCCGCGGCGGGATCGGCGAGGGCGGCGCCGTCGCCGCCGCCGAGCAGGTTGGTGCCGGACCAGGCGCGCACGGCGAGGGCGCGCTGCAGGAACATCGGGCCGAGCACGGAGCGCAGCAGGGTCTGGCCGGTCTTGCCGTCGCGGCCCGCGTAAGGGACGGAGGCAGCGGCGGCGGTGGCCGTCAGAGCCGGGTGGTGCAGGCCCGTGGAGGGGGTGAAGTTGACGTAGGGGCAGCCGGCGCGGAGGGCGGCAGCGGCGTAGAGCGAGCTGGGCGGGAGCACGGCGTCGGCGGAGGGTGCCGGTTCGGTCGAGGCGACGTTCACGACGACGGCGCCCGCCAGGCCCTGGGCGCGTACGAAGTCACGTATGTCCGTGGCGAACGACTCGATCAGCTCGTCCTGCGTGCGGCCGTCGTCGTGGCCGGGCAGTGGGCCGCCGGGCCTGATCTCCCGGTCGGCGGCGGCCAGTTCGGCGGTCACGGCGGCGGGCAGGCCGTGCGGCAGGACGCCGCCGGCGGCGAGGTGTTCGGCGCGTTTGGGCAGCGGGCAGTCGAGGGTGTCGTGGCCGCCGAAGACGAGCGAAGACAACGTTGGCAGACCCGCGTCGGCGAAGGGGGTGGTCTCGGTGACCATGCCGGTCGGCGGGTGCAGGCCCGCGGCGACGGCCGCGCAGCCGGCGATCGCGGTGGTGGCGACGGAGCCGCGTGCTCCGATGAGCCAGACACCGAAGCGCGGGGTGGGGGACGGGGTGGGGAGGGGGGAAGGGAAGGACGGTTCGGCGGACATGGGCAGCCTCCTTGTCGAACACGAACCGGGGTCGAACACGGACCGGGGGTTGGCCGTGATCCGGGGGTTGTACGTGATCCGGGGATTGAGCGGCGCCGGAGAGGGCCGTGCGGTGTGCCGGGTGAGACGGCGGGCGGAGGTCCGGCGTCCTCCGCCCGCCGCCGTTCTAGTCGCCCGTGGTGGGCAGTTCCTTGAGCTGGATGTCGCGGTAGGAGACCTGGTCGTCGGCGCCGTGGTTCTGGATGCCGATGTAGCCGTCGGTCAGGCTCCGCTCAGGGTCCTTGTTGGTGAAGTCGTTGATCTTGACTCCGTTGAGGAACACCTGGAGGCGTTCGCCCTGGACCTTGATCTCGTAGGAGTTCCACTGGCCCGGCGGGCGCAGGACCTGGTCACGGGCCTTGATGTTCGCCGCCTTGAACGTGTAGATCGAACCGGTGGTGCGGTCCGCCGCGTCCGTGGCGTCGATCTGGATCTCGTAGCCCTTGTTCACCGCGGACCAGGGGTCGTCGGAGGCGGGGAAGCCCACGAAGACACCGGAGTTGTCGTCGCCCTGCATCTTCCAGTCGAGCTTGAGCGAGTACGACTTCAGCTCCTTGGCCTGGTACCAGAGCAGGCCCATGCCGCCCTCGGTCTCCAGGGCGCCGTCCTTGATGTTGAACGTGCCGGGGCCGGCCTGCTTCCAGCCGTCGAGGGACTGGCCGTTGAAGATCGGCCGGTAGTCCTTGTTCGGCTTGCAGTCCGCCTTGACCTGACCGCTGGCGTACTTCAGGCCGCCGAGCAGGTGGGCACGGTAGGCGTCGTCCGCGTAGGACTCCTTCGTGTGGCCGAGGCCGGTGTAGAAGGAGCGGCCGCCGCCGTAGCTCTGGCACCAGGCGATCGGGTGGTCGCCCTTCATATTGCCGCCCTGGTACGTCGTCTCGTCGAGCGAGGCGAGCACGTGGACCTTGTCACGCGGGTTGGTGCGGTAGTTGTACAGCTCGTCGGTGCGCTCCCAGGCCTGGCCGAGGTGCGCGGTGGCCGGGTTGGCGGAGTCCTCGACGCGCACGGTGGCCTTCTGGATGGCCGGGTGCGAGTCGAAGTAGGCGCCGACGAGACCGCCGTAGTACGACCAGTCGTACTCGGTGTCGGCGGCGGCGTGGACGCCCATGTAGCCGCCGCCGTTGGCGATGAAGCCCTCGAAGGCCTTCTGCTGGGTGTCGTCGAGGACGTCACCCGTGGTCGACATGAAGACGACCGCGTCGTAGCGGGCGAGGTTGTTGGTGGTGAACTGGGCGGCGGACTCGGTGGCGTCGACGGTGATGTCGCTGCTCGCGCCGAGTTCCTTCAGGGCGGCGATGCCCTCGGGGATCGCGTCGTGGCGGAAGCCGGCCGTCTTGGAGAAGACGAGGACCCGCTTGGCGCCCTTCACCGGGGCGTCGCTGGAGATCTCGAAGTCGTCGACGTCGTAGAGCGCGCCGTCACCGCCCTTGAAGACGAGGTACAGGTCCGTCGTCTTCTTGGGGACGTTCTTCAGCGGGACGTCGATGTTCTGGAAGGTCTCCCAGCTGCCGGTGACCGGGACCGGGGCGGAGCCGAGCAGGGTGCCCGTCGCCGATCCGGTGCGCACCTCCAGGAAGCCGCCCGCGCCGCCGGAGGAGATCCGGGCGGTGAGCTTCTTGGCTCCGGTGAGGTTGTAGGGCGTGAAGGAGATCCAGTCGCCGTCCTGGATGTCACCGACGGTCCGGCCGCCGTTGGCCTCGGTCTTGCTCTGCAGCGTGGTGCCCTGCTGCTCGGTGTAGTGCTCGGCCTGGCGGTGGCGCGGCTGGAGCTGGACCTGGTCGTGCGTGGTGAGCGCGGCCTGACCGCCCCCGCCGCCGTCGGTGTACTCGGCGTCGAGCACGCCGTAGATGTTGGCGTTCGGGTCGTGCTCGGCGTCGGCGGGCGCGGTGATGGTGCCTTCGCAGCCGTTGGCCGAGGTGATGGCGTGGGCGTGGTTGTCGTGGCCGAGGAGGTAGCGCACGGTGACCTTGGAGCAGTCGATCGCGCCGTCCTCGGGGTCGCTCACGGCCACCTTGAACGGGATCGTGTCGCCGAACTTGAAGAGCGACCCATTGGGCGGGTTCTGGAACGTGACCGAGGGGGCGGTGTTGCCGACGACGATGCGGACGTTGGCGGACCCGGTGCGGCCGGTTCCGTCGTCACCGGTGACCGTGACCACGTACGTGCCGTCCTTGCGGTACGTGTGGCTGGGGCTGGCGCCGGTGCCCTTGGTGCCGTCGCCGAAGTCCCAGCTGTACGTGATGGAGTCGTTGTCGGCGTCGGTGCCGGTCGCCGTGAAGGTGGTGCGCAGGGGCGACTGGCCGGAGGTCCTGGAGGCCTTCGCCTCGACGATCGGCGAGTGGCCGCCGGTGGCGTTCTCGATGCGGTACAGCGCCGAGTGCTCGTCACCGCCGAACCAGGAGAGGCCGTAGTCGAGGACGTAGAGCGCACCGTCGGGGCCGAAGGCGCTGTCCATGACCTGGGTGCCGGACCACGGGAAGTCGTTGATCTTCGAGACGTTCCCGGAGCCGTCCTGCTCGATCCGCTTGATCCACTGGCGGCCGAACTCGGTGGCGAAGAAGTCGCCGTCGTACTCCTCGGGGAACTTCACCGGGGAGTCGAGGTTCGGGTCGTAGTGGTAGACCGGGCCGGCCATCGGCGACTCGGAGCCGGAGCCGAACTCGGGCACGGAGGCGTTGTCGTACGGGATCCAGGCGGGCTGGGCGGCCGGCAGGTCGGTGATGCCGGTGTTGTTCGGCGAGGTGTTCTTCGGTGCGTTGCAGTCGAAGGACGCGCCGGACGCCTTCGTGCCGAAGTCGTAGTCGACGTAGGCGTCGTTGTTGCCGGTGCAGTACGGCCAGCCGAAGTTGCCCGCCTTGGTGATCTTGGCGAACTCGACCTGTCCGGCGGGTCCGCGCTTGGGGTCGGCGGCGCCGGCGTCCGGCCCGTAGTCACCGACATAGACGGTGCCGGTCGGCTTGTCGACGCTGATGCGGAACGGGTTGCGGAAGCCCATCGCGTAGATCTCGGGGCGGGTCTTCTCGGTGCCCGGCGCGAAGAGGTTGCCCGCCGGGATGTCGTAGCTGCCGTCCGCCTTGACCTTGATGCGCAGGACCTTGCCGCGCAGGTCGTTGGTGTTGCCCGAGCTGCGCTGCGCGTCGAAGGCCGGGTTGCGGTCGGCGCGCTCGTCGAGGGGGCTGTAGCCGTCGGAGGCGAAGGGGTTGGTGTCGTCGCCGGTCGACAGGTACAGGTTGCCGTCGGCGTCGAAGTCGACGTCGCCGCCGACGTGGCAGCAGGTGCCGCGGGAGGTCTTGACCTCCAGGACGTTCTTCTCGCTGGCCTTGTCGAGGGTGCCGTCCTCCTTGAGGACGAAGCGGGCGAGGCGGTTCACACCGTCGAACTTGGCGAAGTCCGCGGCCGTGCCGTTCTCGGGGGCGTCCCCGGCCGGGGTGGACAGCGGCGGCGCGTAGTAGAGGTAGATGAACCGGTTGTCCTTGAAGCCCGGGTCGACGCCGACGCCCTGGAGGCCTTCCTCGTCGTGGTCGTACACGTCGAGCTTGCCGGCGACGGAGGTGCTGCCGCCCGCGTCGGTCACCCGCAGTGTGCCGTCGCGCGAGGTGTGCAGGACGCTGCGGTCCGGGAGGACGGCCAGCGACATCGGTTCGCCGGTCTCGTCCGCGCCCTTGGCGAGGGTGACCTGCTGGAAGTCGGATTCGGCGGCGGGCGCGTCCGGCTCCGGGTGGGCGCTCGCCGTGCCCGGCACGGACAGCGCCAGGGACGAGCCGACCAGCACGGAGCCGGTGAGCAGGGCGAGGGTGGTGCGGAGTCTGGAGCGCCTGGTGGTGCTGCGGGTGTTTCTGCTTCTGTGCACGAAGTCCCTCCGGGAACGGGGTGGGCCGTACGGAATGGATGCGAAGACGTGCGGTGCGGGCGCCGGGGTGCGCCGTCACCCCGGAGGCGTATGTGACCTGAACACTTCAGCGACACTGCAGGGACGGTAGCCGCGTTCGTCCGGGGCGAACACCCCTTGCGTCAGTACTGGTTGAGCTTTTTCCCATCGCAGGACAAAGCGGGGTGCGGGCAGGCCGGACCGGGGACCGGCGGTGGCTCCGGCCCCCTCCCCCGGCCCGCGGCGGCGGGCGTCCCCTCAGTTGTTGAACGCGGCGTCGAAGGACGCGCTCGGCGGCTCGAAGTCGAGCTTGCGCAGATGGCTCAGCGCCTCGGGGGCGCCCTGGAGCCGGTCCATGCCGGCGTCCTCCCACTCCACCGAGATCGGACCTTGGTAGTCGATCGAGCGGAGCATGCGGAAGACGTCCTCCCAGGGCACGTCCCCGTGGCCCGCGGAGACGAAGTCCCAGCCGCGGCGCGGGTCGCCCCACGGCAGATGGGAGCCGAGGCGCCCGTTGCGGCCGTCGAGGCGGCGCCGGGCCTCCTTGCAGTCCACGTGGTAGATGCGGTCGCGGAAGTCCCACAGGAAGCCGACGGGGTCGAGGTCCTGCCAGACGAAGTGCGACGGGTCGAAATTGAGGCCGAAGGCCGGGCGGTGGCCGACCGCGGCCAGCGCCTTGTGCGTCGTCCAGTAGTCGTACGCGATCTCGCTCGGGTGCACCTCGTGCGCGAACCGCACGCCCTGCTCGTCGAAGACGTCGAGGATCGGGTTCCAGCGCGTGGCGAAGTCCTCGTAGCCACGCTCGATCATCGCCTCGGGAGCCGGCGGGAACATCGCGACCAGATGCCAGATCGACGAGCCGGTGAAGCCGATGACGGTGTCGACGCCGAAGGCGGCGGCCGCGCGGGCCGTGTCCTCGATCTCGGCTGCGGCGCGCTGCCGTACGCCTTCCGCCTCGCCGTCGCCCCAGATCCGGGCGGGCAGGATCGCCTCGTGGCGCTCGTCGATGATGGCGTCGCAGACCGCCTGGCCCACCAGGTGGTTGGAGATCGCGAAGCACTTGAGGCCATACTTGTCGAGCAGCGCGTGGCGCGATGCCAGATAGGCCGGGTCGGACAGGGCCTTGTCGACCTCGAAGTGATCGCCCCAGCAGGCGAGTTCGAGTCCCTCGTACCCGAAGTCGCGGGCGAGTCGGCAGACTTCTTCGAGCGGCAGATCGGCCCACTGTCCGGTGAAGAGCGTGAACTGGCGTGGCACGGTACGGGACCTCCTCAGGCCGACGTGACGGGTACGGGGGTGTAGACGGAGTTCTTCGCCGCGCTCTCCTCGACCGCCGCGAGAACGCGCTGCACCTGCAGGCCGTCGGCGAACGACGGTGCGGGGGCGGTGCCTTCGGCGATGGCGTGCACCAGGTCGCGGGCCTGGTGCGCGAAGGTGTGCTCGTAGCCGAGGCCGTGACCCGGCGGCCACCAGGCCTCCAGGTAGGGGTGCTCGGGCTCGGTGACGAGGATGCGGCGGAAGCCGGCGCTGACCCCGGGTTCGGTCTGGTCGTGGAAGTAGAGCTCGTTGAGCCGCTCCAGTTCGAAGTACAACGAGCCGCGCTCACCGTTGAGTTCGACCTTCAGCGCGTTCTTGCGGCCGGTCGCGAAGCGTGTCGCTTCAAAGGAGGCGAGGGCGCCGGAGGCGAAGCGGCCGGTGAACAGCGCCGCGTCGTCGACGGTGACCTGTCCGAGGGCGCCTCCCCCGGCCGCCGAGAGGCCGACCGAGGCGCCCTCCAGGACGGGGCGTTCGCGGACGAACGTCTCGGTGAGGGCCGAGACGCCCGCCACCGGCTCGCCCGCCACGTACTGGGCCAGGTCGACGGCGTGCGCGCCCAGGTCGCCGAGCGCGCCCGAGCCCGCGTACGGCTTCTGCAGCCGCCAGGTCAGCGGGAAGGCGGGGTCGACGAGCCAGTCCTGGAGGTAGCTGACGCGCACGTGCCGCAGGGTGCCGATCCGGCCGTCCGCGACCATGCGGCGGGCCAGGGCGATGGCGGGCACCCGCCGGTAGTTGAAGCCGGTCATCGCCACCAGGCCGCGCTGCTGGGCCTGTTGGGCGACCTCGGTCATCGCCTCCGCCTCCTCGACGGAGTTGGCGAGAGGCTTCTCGCACAGCACGTGCTTGCCCGCTTCGAGGGCCGCGATGGCGATCTCGGCGTGGCTGTCGCCGGGCGTGCAGATGTCGACGAGGTCGACGTCGTCGCGCTCGATGAGCACCCGCCAGTCCGTCTCGGCGGCGGCCCAGCCGAGCCGGTCGGCCGCGGCGCGCACGGCCGAGCCGTCGCGGCCGCAGACCGCGGCGAGCCGGGGTTCGAGCGGCAGGTCGAAGACCCGGCCCACGGTGCGCCACCCCTGCGAGTGGGCGGCGCCCATGAACGCGTAGCCGACCATGCCGACCCCCAGGACCGGCTTCGCCTCTCCGTCGTTGTCGACGCCGCCCGTTTCGCGAGCCGTCGTACCCGTGCTGCTGCCTGCCATGCGGAAGTCCTCCTGGTCCACGCGGTGATCGCCAGATGCCTCGTGCCGGCGCCCGTCACTTGAATCCGGTCGGCATGTACTGGTCGATGTTGTCCTTGTCGACGACCGCGGAGAACAGGGTCACGTGGGCGGGGATCTCGAACTCGGCCATGCCGCTGATCCCCTTGCCCTGGCCGAGCGCGCGGGCCAGGTCGATGGCGGACGCGGCCATGGTGGGCGGGTACAGGACGGTGGCCTTCAGGACGCTGTCGTCGGCCTCGATGGCCTGCATGGCGGAGAGGGCGCCCGCGCCGCCGACCATCAGGAAGCCGTCGCGGCCCGCCTGCTTGATGGCGCGCAGGGCGCCGACACCCTGGTCGTCGTCGTGGTTCCACAGCGCGTCGAAACTCTTCTGCGCCTGCAGCAGCTGGGCCATCTTGGCCTGCCCGGACTCGACGGTGAAGTCGGCGGCCTGGCGGGCCACCTTCTCGATGTTCGGGTAGTTCTTCAGGGCGTCGTCGAACCCTTGCGAGCGCTGCTTGGTCAGTTCGAGGTTGTCGATCCCGGCGAGCTCGATGACCTTCGCGTTCTTCTTGTCCTTGAGCTTCTCGCCGATGTAGTTGCCGGCGCTCAGACCCATGCCGTAGTTGTCGCCGCCGACCCAGCAGCGGTACGCCTGCGGGGTGTTGAAGATGCGGTCGAGGTTGACGACGGGGATGCCGGCGCGCATCGCCTTGAGCCCCACCTGCGTCAGCGCCTTGCCGTCGGCCGGCAGTACGACGAGGACGTCGACCTTCTTGTTGATGAGCGTCTCGACCTGGCCGATCTGGGCGGCGGTGTCGTTCGAGCCCTCGGTGGCTTCGAGGGTGACGTCGGCGTACTTCTTCGCCCGCTCCTTGGCGTTCTCGTTGATGGCGTTGAGCCAGCCGTGGTCGGCCTGCGGTCCGGCGAAGCCGATCGTGACCTGCTTGCCCTTCTTGTCGTCCGCGACCGCCTGGTCCGCGGCCTTGCTGCTGTCGTTGCCGTCGCTGGGCTCGTTGCTGGTGCAGGCCGTGAGCAGGCCGCCTGTGGTGACGGCCGCGGCCGCGCCGAACAGGAGTCCTCTACGGCTCGTGATCTCTGGCATGGCGTCCCTTTCCGGGGCTGGAGAGGTCAGGAGTGGGTGTTCGCTGTACGTCGCTGGACCAGGACCGCGGCGACGATGATCGCGCCCTTGGCGATCTCCTGGACGTCGCTCTGGAGGTTGTTCAGCGCGAAGATGTTGGTGATCGTGGTGAAGATCAGGACACCGAGGACGGAGCCGACGATGGTGCCGCGGCCGCCGGTGAGCAGGGTGCCGCCGATGATGGCGGCGGCGATGGCGTCGAGTTCGTACAGGTTGCCGTTGGTGTTCTGGCCCGAACCGGCCAGCACGATCAGCAGGAACGCGGCGATGCCGCAGCACAGGCCGGACAGCAGGTAGAGGTAGAGACGCTGCCGGCGTACGTCGATGCCGGCGAGCCGGGCGGCTTCCGCGTTGCCGCCGACGGCCACCGAGCGGCGGCCGAACGTGGTGCGGTTCAGGACGAGCCAGCCGATGACCGTGACCGCGGCGAAGACGAGGACGAGCGGCGGGATGCCGAGGATGTAGGCATCGCGCTCTCCGAGCTTCAACACGCTGTCCACGTCGACCACTTGGGTCTTGCCGTCGGTGATCTGGAGAGCGAGGCCGCGGCCCGAGGCGAGCATCGCGAGGGTGGCGATGAAGGGGACCATGCCGCCGTACGCGATGAGGACGCCGTTGACGAGTCCGCAGCCCACACCGACGACGATCGCGGTGAACAGGATGCCGATGAAGCCGTACTCCTGGGTGGCGACCGTCGTGGCCCAGCAGCTGGCCAGCGCGACGATCGCACCGACGGAGAGGTCGATGCCGCCGGAGATGATCACGAAGGTCATACCGACGGTGACCACGCCGATGACGGAGGCCTGGGTCAGGATGAGCTGGACGTTGTCGGTGTCCAGGAAGGAGTCGGGCTGGGTGATGCCGCCGACGACGATCAGGGCGGCGAGGACGCCGAGCAGGGAGAGGGTGCGGATGTCCATGCGGACGGCTTTGACGGTCTTGGTGGCCGCGGCGCGCTTGGGCTCCGCCGGGCGGGTTGGGGTGGCGGGCTGCGTCATGGCGCCGAGGTCCCTTCTGATCGGGGTCGTCTGTGCGGCAGGGCTGGTGTGCGGGCGGGTGAGACGGGCCGCGTCATGACGCCGGGGTTCCTTCCATGACCAGGTCCAGGACCCGGTGTTCCGTCAGCTCCCGGGCCGGGGCCTCGTGGACGACGCGTCCCTCGCGCAGGACCAGGACGCGGTCCGCGAGGCCGAGGACCTCGGGCACCTCGCTGGAGACCAGGAGGACGGCGAGGCCGTCGTCGGCGAGGCGCCGGATGACCGCGTAGAGCTCGGCGCGGGCGCCGACGTCGACGCCGCGGGTCGGCTCGTCCAGGAGCAGGACCTTGCAGCCGCGGAGCAGCCAGCGGGCCAGCACGGCCTTCTGCTGGTTGCCGCCCGAGAGGGTGCGGACGGGGACGGAGGGGTTGTCCGGGCGGAGCGACAGCTCGCGGGTGGCCTGGAGCGCGGCCTTGCCCTCCCGTCCCCGGTCCACCCAACCCCCGTACGAAAAGCGGGACATGGAGGAGACGGAGACGTTGCGCGTCACGGATTCCAGCATCAGGAGTCCTTGGGCTTTGCGCTCCTCGGGTGCGAGACCGAGGCCCGCGCGGACCGCCGCGCGCACGCTGCCGGGACGCAACACCCGTCCCTCGACCGCGACCTGACCGCTCGTCGGTTTGCGGGCGCCGTAGATCGTCTCCAGGATCTCGGAGCGGCCGGAGCCGACCAGTCCGGCGAGACCGACGATCTCGCCGGGGCGGACGTCGAGGTCCAGTGGCTCGAACTCACCGTTCCTGGTGAGGTTTTGGACTCGTAGGACCGGCTCGGCCGTTGCCGCGGTCGTCGGCCGGTCCGGGAAGACGTACTCGACGTTGCGGCCCGTCATCAGCGACACGACGTCACGGGTCGGCGTGTCCTTCGCGGGAAGCCCGCAGGCCACGGCCCGGCCGTCCTTGAGGACGGTGACACGGTCGCCGATGCGGCGGATCTCCTCCAGGCGGTGCGAGATGTAGACGACGGCGACGCCGTCCGCGGTGAGATCGCCGACGATGCGGAAGAGGTTCTCGACCTCGTCCGGGTCGAGCGCGGCGGACGGCTCGTCCATGACGATGAGCCGTACGTCGTGGGAGAGCGCGCGGGCCATCGAGACGATCTGCTGCCCGGCGGCGGAGAGGTCCCCCACCAGCGTGCCGGGGGCGATCTCGCCGTGGCCGAGCCGCTTGAGCAGGGCTGCCGTGGCCGCCTTCGCGTCCCGTCCCCGCACGACGAATCCCGCCGAGGTCGGCTCGTGGCCGAGGAAGACGTTCTCCGCCACCGACAGGCCTTCGACCAGGTCGAGTTCCTGATAGATGGTGGCGATGCCGAGGCGCATCGCGGCGATCGGTGAGCGCAGGGAGACCTGCTCCCCGCGCCAGGTGATGGCGCCCTCGTCGGGCTGGTGGGCGCCCGCGAGGACCTTGATGAGCGTGGACTTGCCCGCGCCGTTCTGGCCGAGCAGACAGTGCACCTCGCCCGCCCGGACCTCCAGGTCCACGCCGTCGAGGGCGCGTACGCCGGGGAACGTCTTGGTGATGCCGTCCATCGTGAGCAGCGGTGGTTCTGGTGCCGAAAGTGCCATGGCGGTTCCCCTAGCAGCGGGTGCGGGCCGGTTTCAGGGCAGGGCAGAGCAGGGCGCTGTGCTGGAGTGCGAAAGGGAGTGGTGCGTACTACGCGGGTGAGAACAGGTGGTCGCTGATCAGGCGGGCGCCGCCGATGACTCCGGCGGCGGGCCCCAACTCGCCCAGGACGATGGGAAGATTGCCGGTCGCCAGGGGAAGCGACTGACGGTAGACCTGGGTGCGCAGGGCGGCGAGGAGCGTGTGGCCGAGGCCGGTGACGCCGCCCCCGATGACGACCAGGCCGGGGTTGAAGAAGCTGACGAGCGACGCGATGACCTGGCCGGTACGGTTGCCGCCCTCACGGATGAGGTCGAGGGAGGTCCCGTCACCGGCGGCCGCGGCCACCGCGACATCGGCGGCGCTGAGCTTCCCGGACGCCTCCAGGCGTCCGGCGAGCTCGGGCGAACGGCCGTCGCGGGCGGCCTCCTCGGCGTCGCGGGCGAGCGCCGCGCCGCTGAAGTAGGCCTCCAGGCAGCCCTTGTTGCCGCAGGCGCACTGCCTGCCGTCGGGTTCGACCTGGATGTGCCCGATGTCGCCTGCCGAACCGGTCGTGCCGCGGTAGACCTCGCCGCCGACGACGATGCCGCAGCCGATACCGGTACCGATCTTGACGCAGAGGAAGTCGCGTGCGGAGCGGGCGACGCCCGCGTGCTGCTCCCCCACCGCCATGAGGTTCACGTCGTTGTCGACCATGACGGGGCAGCCCAGTTCCTGGCTGAGCGCCTCGCGGACCGGGAAGCCGTCCCAGCCGGGCATGATCGGCGGGGCGACCGGAACGCCTTCGGGGAAGCGGACCGGACCGGGCACGCCGATGCCCGCCCCGTCGAACCCCTCGGCGAGACCTGACGCCCTCAACTTGGCCGCCATGGCGAGTACTTGCTCGAAGACCGCGACCGGCCCCTCGCGTACGTCCATGGGCTGGGTGATGTGCCCGAGGACTTCCAGCTCGGCGTTGGTGACGGCGACGTCGACCGAGGTCGCGCCGATGTCGACGCCGAGGAAGCGGAGTTCGGGCGCGAGCCGGATGTTGTGGGAGCGACGGCCGCCGCGCGAAGCGGCGAGTCCGTCGGCGACCACGAGTCCGGTCTCCAGGAGGCGGTCCACTTCGACGGCCAGTTTGGAGCGTGACAGATCGATCTGATCGCCGAGCTGGGCCCGGGAGTTGGGCCCTCCGTCGCGCAGCAGTCGCAGCAAGCGCGCCTGGTGCGCGTTCGCGGGTCGAGCCGTCATGCGTCTCACGTGCCCCTCCCCGCCTCTTCGGGCTCCGGTGGACCGGCCGGCCGGCTCTGTGCCGTTCCGGCAAGCCGTTCTTTCGGCCAGTCGTTCTTTCGATGGGGAACGTAGCAGTGCCTGCCGGGTGTGGGAAGAAGTTGCGCAGGAATTACCCATGACTTTCTCCAGTCACAGGACAAAGATGGGTTCACGGTCGGCTCCCCGGGGTCCGCCTGCGCCGGACCCCAACGGCCCGTAGTCTGTCCGCCGCGACAACGCGCCACGTCACAGGGGGAGTTCGGACATGACGCCGGAGACGGCACCACCACGGCCCGGGACGAAGCCCGGCCGGCCGGAGGCCTCGATCACCCAGCGGGTCACCTCGCTGGAGCTCTTCTTCGACCTGGTCTTCGTCTATACGCTGACCCAGCTGACCGTGCTGATCGCGCACGACCTGTCGTGGCCCACGGCGGGCCGCGTGGTGCTCATCTTCACCGTCCTGTACTGGATGTACTCGGCCTACGCCTACCTCACCAACCAGGTGCCGCCGGACCGTCCCTCCCGCCGGGTGCTGATGCTGCTCGGCATGGCCGGGTTCCTCATCTGCGCCCTGTCGATCCCGCACGCCTTCGACCCGCACTCGAACGCGGGCGTCGTCTTCGGCCTCGGCCTCCTGCTGGTCGTCCTCGTCCACAGCGTCCTGTACACCCGCGGCCACGGCCGTGACACCGTCTGGTACGCGGTACCCAACTCCGCCGCCGCGCTGGCCGTGACAGGCGCGGGCCTGTGCACCGGGCTGCTCGCGGACGGCCTCTGGGTGCTGGCGATCGCCCTGCAGTTCCTGACGCCCCTGATGGCGGAGCACGGGCCGGCCCGCGGCTCGGGCCGTGCCACCTCCGAACTCCGGGCCCAGATGGGCGCGTTGCACCCCGGACACTTCGTGGAGCGGCACGGGCTGCTGCTGATCGTGTCGCTGGGCGAGTCCATCATCGCGATCGGGGTCGGCATCGGTGATCTGCCGTTCACGGCGAGCGTTTTCACCGGCGTCTTCCTGGCGCTCGCGCTCGCCGGGGCACTGTGGTGGACCTACTTCGTGCGCGACGAGGGCGGGGCCGAGCACGCCTTCGCCGCGACGCCGGCCGACCGGCGCTGGCGCCTCGCGATGACCGCCTACTACTACACGTTCCTGCCGATGCTGCTCGGCGTCGCGTTCCTCGCCGCCGGGATCAAGAAGTCGCTCGGGCACATCGGCGAGCATCTGCACACGGGCCCCGCGCTGGCGCTGGCGGGCGGCGTCGCGCTGTTCCTGGCGGGCGACGTGGCGTTCCGGTCGGCCATGCGGTTGTTCCCCGTGGGGTACCGGGCGCTCGCGGTGCCGGTGGCGCTCGCGACGGCGCTCCTCGGCATCCATGTGTCCGCGCTTGTTCAACTCCTGGGTCTGGTCGCCGCATTGGTGGTGATGCTGGCAGCCGAGGCCCGCTGGTCCCCTCGCGCGTCCACCGTCGCGGACGCCGCGACACCGGTCGGCACCGAGGGGACATGAAGACGCACAGCCGCGGGAACGTGTCCTGGCCGCCCGGGCCGGGGCGATTACTTGAGGGGTGGGCCTTGAGTCCGATCGATGGATACGAACTGCTGGAGCAGGCGCACGACTACCTGCGAGCCGCCGTGCGCGGGGTCCCGGCGGACGGCTGGGACCGGCCGACGCCGTGCACCGAGTGGACGGTCCGCCAGGTGCTGAACCATGCCCGCCTCGATCAGCAGGCGCTGGTGATGCGGCTGTCCGACACCCCGCCGACCGGCGACCCGTTCACGCCGCTGGATGTGCTCGGTCCGGATCCGGTCCGCGAGTTGGAGGAGGTGCTCGACGCGGTCACGGCGGCGTGGGAGTCCGTCGGCCGTGCGGCGACCGACGTCCCTACGCCCTTCGGGCCGGTCCCGGCATGGCTGGGCACGGCCGCCGCCGCCCTGGACGCGGGGGTGCACGCCTGGGACATCGCCCGGGCGACGGATCAGCCGCTGCCGCTGACGGACGAGCTGGCCGCCGGTCTCCAGGTCCCGGCCGACCATTTCGTCGAATTCGTCCGGAACACCTTCCACAAATACGCCCCGGCCGCCCCGGTCCAGGACGGCGCGGGCGCCGCGGCCCGCCTGCTGGCGTTCACGGGACGCGATCCCGGATGGAGATCGGAGGACTAGTCCTGGTCCTGGTTGCGGTGGTGGTACGTCTCGCGGGTGTGCTCCGTGTGGGACCGCATCACCGCCGTCGCCCGTGACTCGTCGCGGGCCGAGATCGCCGCGATGAGTTCGCGGTGCTCGATCCAGGACTGCTTGCCGCGCTGGCGGGCGACCGGCTGGTAGTACCAGCGGACGCGGGCGTCGACCTGGCCGGCGAGTTCGGCCAGGACCACGTTGCCCGCGAGTTCCATGACCTTCGCGTGGAACTCGGCGTTCGTCGCGACGACCAGGTCCACGTCGCCGTCGGCGACGGCCTGCTCGCCCTTGGCGCAGAGTGCCTCCAGGGCGGTGATCCCGGTCTTGCCCGCGTTGGCCGCGGCCAGCCGGGCGGCTTCGGCCTCCAACAGCGTACGGACGGTGAGGAGTTGGTCGGCCTCCTCCTCCGTCGGCTCGTGCACGAAGGCGCCCTGCGCGGGGCGCAGATCCACCCAGCCCTCGGTGTTCAGACGCTGCAGCGCCTCGCGCACCGGCTGGCGCGAGACACCGAGGTGCCCGGCCAGCTCGCTCTCGACGAGGTGCTGGCCGGGCTGGAGGGCGCGGGTCGTGATGAGTGCGAGCAGCGCCTCGTAGACCCGCTCGCGCAACGGGCCGGGGCGCTCGAGCTTGGGCACCGCCCCCTGCGGCAGTCCTGTGGACAACATCGCGGTCCCCCTCCTGGGCTTCGGAGCATCCGGCAAGCCGATTCCGATTCCGGTTCCCGATCCGGTGCCCGCCACCCATCGGGCCACGGAACGGATCGGAACACTCGATTGTCTTTGGAATACAGTTTACCGAGCACAATCGCTACCACCAGGGGCAGTTGGACTCGTCACACCTCGCGCATCCCACGTCACGGACAGCACATGTCACGGACAGCGCACGACCTGGCCCGCGTACGAGAGGTTCCCGCCGAAGCCGAAGAGGAGCGCGGGCGCCCCGCTCTGGACCTCACCTCGCTCGATCAGCTTGGACAGCGCCATCGGCACGCTCGCGGCGGAGGTGTTGCCGGAGTCGACGACATCCCGGGCGACCACCGCGTGCAGGGCGCCGATCTTCTCGGCGAGGGGCTCGATGATGCGCAGATTGGCCTGGTGCAGGACGACCGCGGCGAGGTCGGCCGGGTCGAGGCCGGCCCTCTCGCAGGCCTGGCGGGCGAGCGGCGGCAGCTGCCGGGTGGCCCAGCGGTAGACGGACTGGCCCTCCTGCGCGAAGCGCGCGGGTTCGCCCTCGATGCGTACGGCGTTACCCATCTCCGGCACGGAGCCCCACAGGACGGGGCCGATGCCGGGCTCCTCACCGTCGGCGCACGGCTCGACCACCACGGCCCCCGCGCCGTCGCCGACCAGGACGCAGGTGGAGCGGTCGGTCCAGTCGGTGACGGCCGACATCTTGTCCGCGCCGATGACGAGCGCGCGGGTGGCGGCCCCGGCGCGCAACGTGTGGTCGGCGGTGGCCAGGGCGTGCGTGAACCCGGCGCAGACGACGTTCAGGTCGAGCGCGGCCGGGGACGGGACGCCCAGGCGGTGGGCGACGCGGGCCGCCATGTTCGGGGAGCGGTCGACGGCCGTGGACGTGGCGACGATCACCAGGTCGATGGCGTCGGCGGTCAGGCCCGCCGCGGCCAGCGCCTTGGCCGCGGCGTGTGCGGCGAGCTCGTCGACCGGCTCGTCCGGGCCCGCGATGTGCCGGGTCCGGATGCCGACGCGGGAGCGGATCCACTCGTCGTCGGTGTCGACCATGCCCGCCAGTTCCTCGTTGGTGAGGATCCTGGCGGGCTGATAGTGGCCGATGCCGACGATGCGCGATCCGTTCATGGAGGTCCCCTCGTTGCCTGGCTCGCGGGCCGTGCGAGCCGCGGACGTTCCAGTGTGCTCAGCGACCGGCGAGTACGAGGTGACGTAAGCAACAGGATTGTGCGGTCTGGGTTGGAGAGTTCCAACCGTCAACCTGTGAACAACTGTGTGGCTTTTTGCACCAGTTCGTAGAGTCCGTAGGCGAGCGGCGCGCCCACCCACAGCCAGGCGACGGCGATCAGGCCCCTGCGGCTAGGCGGGCTGCTGGTGGTCACGGTCGGCGGTGTCATCGGCGGGCTCCCTGGGGGCGGGGACGTGGTGGCGGGCGTGGACGGGGCGGACGAGTTCGTTGGCGACGAAGCCGACGACCAGCAGGCCGATCATGATCGTGAAGGAGAGGCCGTAGAGGGACGACCCGTGCTTTCCGGCGTCCTTCTGGCTGTCGGCGACCCAGTTGACTATGAGCGGGCCGAGCACGCCGGCCGTCGACCAGGCGGTGAGCAGCCGGCCGTGGATGGCGCCCACCTGGTAGGTGCCGAACAGGTCCTTCAGGTATGCGGGGATGGTCGCGAAGCCGCCTCCGTAGAAGGAGAGGATCACGAGCGCGCAGATGACGAACAGGGGCTTGGAGGAGTCACCGTAGAGGGCGATGAGGAGGTACATCAGGGCGCCCACGCCGAGGTAGAGGCGGTAGACGTTCTTGCGGCCGATGAGGTCGGAGGTGGAGGACCAGCCGATGCGGCCGGCCATGTTCGCGGCGGAGAGGAGCGCGACGAAGCCGGCCGCCGCGCTCACCGTCACCGGGGTGCCGGTGTCCGCGAAGAAGTCCGTGATCATGGGGGCGGCCTTCTCCAGGATGCCGATGCCCGCCGTCACGTTCATGCAGAGGACCAGCCAGAGGAGCCAGAACTGGGGGGTGCGGATCGCCTGTTTCGCCGATACCTGCGGGCCGGCCGGGGCTGCTCGGCGTTCGGTTTCACGCGCCCCCTGCGTGACTCTCGGTACGCGTACCAGCAGCACCCCGAGCGTCATGAACACCGCGTATACGAGGCCGTGCACCAGGAACGCGAGGGCGATGCCGCCACTGTCCGCTCCGAACGAGTCCAACATCTGCGCGCTCCACGGTGACGCGATCAGCGCGCCGCCGCCGAAGCCCATGATCGCGATGCCGGTGGCCATGCCGGGCCGGTCCGGGAACCACTTGATCAGGGTGGAGACCGGGGAGATGTAGCCGATGCCCAGGCCGATACCTCCGATGAAGCCGTAGCCGAACACGATCAGCCAGTACTGCTCCGTGGCGGCGCCGAGCGCGGAGAGCAGGAAGCCCGAGGAGAAGCAGACGAGGGCGACGGACATCGCCCAGCGCGGGCCGTTGCGTTCGACGAGCGTGCCGCCGAACGCGGCGGAGAGCCCGAGCATCACGATGCCGAGCTGGAACGGCAGCGCGCTCTGGGTGCCGCTCAGGTTCAGGGCTGATTCGAGGGGCGGCTTGAAGACGCTCCAGGCGTATGCCTGGCCGATGGAGAGATGGACCGAGAGGGCGGCGGGCGGTACGAGCCAGCGGCTCCAGCCCGGGGGTGCGACGGGGGGCCTCATGATCCAGAACCGTAGGCAGCGGTAACGGTGTTGGGAAGAGGTCGGACGTCACTCCGTACAGAATCCGTCGACGGTATGCAATGCCTTGGCACGCCATGACGCGAGGCGGTGCGCGGAGTCTTGTCGACCCAACTTCCATACTGTAGACAATATTCCATCGACAGTTTCCGCTTCTCTTTCGACGCTCTCCGCTTCTCTTCGGACCGCCACTGCCCGTGCGAGCAGGGCGGAACCGGAACCCTCGACCGGACGGAGCCCGCCAGTGAAAGTCGCAGTCCTCGGCGCCGGAGCGATCGGCGCCTATGTCGGAGCCGCCCTGCACCGCGCGGGCGCCGATGTCCATCTCGTCGCCCGTGGACCGCACCTGGCGGCCATGAGGCGCAGCGGTGTCCAGGTCATCAGCCCGCGCGGGGACTTCACCGCGCGGGCCCACGCCACCGACGACCCGGCCGAGATCGGGCCCGTCGACTATGTGTTCCTGGGCCTGAAGGCCAACTCGTACGCGGCGTGCGGGCCGCTGATCGAGCCGCTGCTGCACGACCGTACGGCGGTGGTCGCGGCGCAGAACGGCATTCCCTGGTGGTACTTCCACGGGCACGGCGGGCCACACGACGGCCGGCGGCTCGAAAGCGTCGACCCGGACGGCGCCGTGAGCGCGGTGCTCGCGCCCGAGCGGGCCGTCGGATGTGTCGTCTACGCCGCAACAGAGCTCGCCGCGCCGGGAGTTGTCCGTCATCTGGAGGGGACGCGGTTCTCCGTCGGGGAGCCGGACCGTTCGGTGTCGGCGCGCTGTGTCGCGTTCGGTGACGCCCTGCGGACCGGTGGCCTGAAGTGTCCCGTCGAGCCGGACCTGCGCTCCGACATCTGGATCAAGCTGCTCGGCAACATCTCCTTCAACCCGATCAGCGCCCTGGTGCGCGCCACGATGCGGCAGATGTGTCTGCACGGCGGCACGCGCCGGGTCATCGAGATCATGATGACCGAGACGCTCGCCGTCGCCGCCGCCCTCGGCTGCACCCCCGCCATCTCCGTGGAACGCCGCCTGGCCGGTGCCGAGCGGGTCGGCGACCACCGCACCTCCACGCTCCAGGACCTGGAACGCGGAAAGCCCCTTGAGCTGGACGTGCTACTTGCCGCGGTCGTGGAGCTGGCGGACATCACCGGCGTCGAGGTGCCCACGCTGCGCACCGTGCACGCCCTCTCGGACCTGCTCGCCCACGGCATGAGGAGGGACGCCGCATGAAGCAGAAGCGGCGCGACCGCACCCCGAAGACCTACACCCGGCTCACCCACCCGCTGGTGCGCGAGACACCGGGCGACCGTAACTCGCCGTTCCGGCAGACCACTTGGGACGAGGCCCTGACCCTCGCGGCCGACGGGTTCCGGCGCACCCGCGAGGAACACGGCCCGGACGCCTTCGCGATGCTGTCCTGCGCGCGTGCCACCAATGAAATGAACTTCGTGGCACAGAAGTTCACCCGTGTCGTCATGGGGACGAACAACGTCGACTCCTGCAACCGTACGTGTCATGCGCCGAGCGTCGCCGGGCTGTCGGCGGTGTTCGGCTCGGGCGGTGGCACCTCCTCGTACGAGGAGGTCGAGCACACGGACCTCATCGTGATGTGGGGCTCCAACGCCCGCTTCGCGCACCCCATCTTCTTCCAGCACGTCCTGAAGGGGATCCGCAACGGAGCCCGGATGTACGCCGTCGACCCACGCCGCACGTCGACCGCCGAGTGGGCGGAGAGCTGGCTCGGGCTCAACGTCGGCACCGACATCCCGCTGGCGCATGCCGTCGCCCGGGAGATCATCGCCGCCGACCTGTACAACAAGGCGTTCGTGGAGCGGGCGACGACCGGCTTCGCTGAGTTCAAGGCGCTCGTCGAGCCGTGGACACTCTCCCTGGCGGAGAAGGTGACCGGTGTCCCGGCGGCCGCCGTCCGGGATCTCGCGCACGCGCTGGCGCGGGCCGAACGCGCCCAGCTGTGCTGGACGTTGGGGATCACCGAGCACCACAACGGCACCGACAACGTCCGCGCGCTGATCAACCTGTCGCTGCTGACCGGTCACGTCGGGCGGTACGGCGCCGGGGTGCAGCCGCTGCGCGGGCAGAACAACGTGCAGGGCGGCGGCGACATGGGCGCCATCCCCAACCGGCTGCCCGGCTTCCAGGACCTCCTCGACGACAACCACCGCATGAAGTTCGAGCGGGCCTGGGACACGGTGATCCCGCCGCGTTACGGAATGACCCTGACGGACATGTTCGAGGCCATGGAGCACGGGCGGCTGCACGCCGTCTACTGCATCGGCGAGAACCCCGCGCAGTCGGAGGCCGACAGCGAGCAGGCCGCGCGCAGGCTGGCCGCCCTCGACCACTTGGTGGTGCAGGACATCTTCCTGACCAGGACCGCCGAGATGGCCGACGTGGTGCTGCCCGCGACGGCCGCGTGGGCGGAGACCGACGGCACGACGACCAACAGTGAGCGCCGGGTCCAGCGGGTGCGGGCCGCGCTCACCCCGCCCGGCGAGGCCCGCGAGGACATCGACATCATCTGTGACGTCGCCGCACGGCTGGGCCACGACTGGAAGTACGCGGACTCCGAAGCCGTCTGGAACGAGCTGCGGGCCCTGTCACCGGACCACTTCGGGATGACGTACGACCGCCTCGAAGAGCTTCAGGGCCTGCAGTGGCCCTGCCCCGACGTGGACGAGCTGCCCTCGTCGTATCTGCACGGGCGGTTGTGGGACGCGGATCCGGCGCGGCGCGGGCGGCTCGCTCCGTTCGGGCTCGTCGAGCACGATCCGCCGGTGGACCTGACCGACGAGGCGTACCCGATCCGGCTGACCACCGGGCGCCGGCTCGACTCGTACAACACCGGTGTGCAGAGCGGGGGTTTCGCGTCCCCGCTGCGCCGCGGCGAGTACGTCGAGCTGTGCCCGGAGGACGCCGAGCGGTACGGGGTCGTGGCCGGCGAGGAGGTGCGGGTGTCGTCGCGGCGCGGCGTCGTGACCGCGCCCGTCTGGGTCGATACGGGGCTCCGTCCCGGGCTCGCCTTCATGACCATGCACTTTCCCGACGAGGTGGACACCAACGCGCTGACGATCGAGGCGAACTGCCCGATCGCCGGGACGGCCGAGTTCAAGGCGTCGGCGATACGTATCGAGAAGCTGACCGCTCAAGCAGTGAGGGGTTGATCAACGGTGGATCTGCGCTTCGGTGACAGCAAGCCGACGGACGAGGAGCGGGAGGCGGTCGACGCGCTGCTCGGGCCGCCGGAGTCCGCGTGGGAGGGGGCCGACGACCGCTCCGACGCCGATCTCCGGTGGGCCCGGGGTGGGCGGGCCGCCCGTGAGCGGCGGGACTTGTTGTTGCCGGGGCTGCACGCGGTCAACGACCGGGTGGGGTGGATCAGTTCCGGTGCGCTGGACTATCTGTGCCGGCGGCTGACGGTGCCTCCGGCGGAGGCGTATGGGGTGGCCACGTTCTACTCCATGTTCTCGGTGCGGGCTCGTCCCGCGTCTGTGCTGCATGTTTGTACGGATCTGGCGTGTGCCCGGGCCGGGGGTGCCGAGTTGTGTGACTCTGCGCGGGGGCGGTCCGGGCCTGATGCGCATGTTTCGGAGTCGCCGTGTCTGGGGCTTTGTGAGCGGGCGCCTGCTGCTCTGCTTGTGCGGGCCGGGTCTCCTGTGTCGGCCGTGCCGGTCGCGCCGTTTCGGGGCTCTGCCCCGGACCCGGCTGCCTCTCGTCCCACAGCGGGGCTGGATCTGCCCCAGGCCGGTGACCCGAACCTCGTTCTCCTCAAGCGCGTCGGCGTCATAGACCCCGCCTCCCTCGACGGCTACCGGGCCGCGGGCGGCTACGTCGCTCTGCGGCGGGCCTTCGCCATCGGGGCCGCCGGTGTCATCCGGGAAGTCACGGACGCGGGGCTCGTGGGGCGCGGTGGGGCCGCGTTTCCTACGGGGCGGAAGTGGCAGGCGACCGCTGCGCAAGCCGACGGGCCGCATTACCTCGTCTGCAATGCCGACGAGTCCGAGCCCGGCACCTTCAAGGACCGGGTGGTGATGGAGGGCGACCCGTACGCGCTCGTCGAGGCGATGACGATCGCGGCGTACGCGACGGGTGCGCATCACGGGTATCTCTATCTGCGCGGCGAGTACCCGATCGCCCTCGCCCGGATGAGCCATGCCGTCGAACAGGCGCGGGCGCGCGGGCTGTTGGGCGAGGACATCCTCGGGCAGGGGTTCTCCTTCGACATCGAGATCCGGCGCGGCGCGGGTGCCTACATATGCGGCGAGGAGACCGCTCTCTTCAACTCCATCGAGGGGTACCGGGGCGAGCCGCGCTCCAAGCCGCCGTTCCCCGTCGAGAAGGGGCTGTTCGGCAAGCCGACCGCTGCCAACAACGTCGAGACCCTGGTCAACGTACTGCCGATCCTGACCATGGGGGCACAGGCGTACGCGGCCATCGGCACCGGGCAGTCGACCGGGCCGAAGCTGTTCTGCGTCTCCGGCGCCGTCGACCGGCCCGGCGTCTACGAGCTCCCCTTCGGGGCGACCCTGGGCGACCTGCTCGCCCTCGCCGGCACTCCGGACCCGCTGCGGGCGATCCTGCTCGGCGGCGCCGCGGGCGGTTTCGTACGCCCGGATGAACTGGACATCCCGCTCACCTTCGAGGGCACGCGCGCCGCGGGCACCACGCTCGGCTCCGGGGTGGTCATGGCCTTCGACGACGCGCTGCCGCTGCCGCGCGTCCTGCTGCGCATCGCCCAGTTCTTCCGCGAGGAGTCCTGTGGGCAGTGCGTGCCGTGCCGGGTCGGAACCGTGCGGCAGGAGGAGGCGCTGCACCGGATCGCCGAGAAGCAGGGCATCGAGGCCGATGACGACATCGCTCTGCTGCGCGAGGTGGGGCGCGCCATGAAGGACGCCTCGATCTGCGGTCTCGGCCAGACCGCCTGGAACGCCATCGAGTCCGCCATCGACCGCCTGGGGGCGTACGCGTCATGACCTCTGTCGAGCTGGGGATACCCCGTCGTCTGCTGGAGTTCACGATCGACGGGGAGCCGGTGCGCGCGCCGGAGGGGACGACGGTCCTCGACGCCTGTCGCGCGGCCGGGAAGGACGTCCCGACCTTGTGCCAGGGCGACACGCTCACCCCGAAGAACGCCTGCCGGGTGTGTGTCGTGGAGGTGGAGGGGGCACGGACGCTCGTGCCCGCGTGTTCGCGCAAGGCCGAGCCCGGCATGGAGGTGCGCACGGACACCGAGCGGGCCCGGCACAGCCGCAAGGTCGTCCTGGAACTGCTGGCGTCGTCGGTCGACATGTCGACCACCCCGCAGGTCGCTTCGTGGATCAAGGAGTACGAGGCGAAGCCGGACCGTTTCGGCCCGGACGCCGCCCGCCTTGCCGAGGAACCGAGGGTCGACAACGACCTCTACGTACGCGACTACGACAAGTGCATCCTCTGCTACAAGTGCGTCGACGCTTGCGGCGACCAGTGGCAGAACACCTTCGCGATCTCGGTCGCCGGGCGCGGTTTCGACGCCCGGATCGCGGTCGAGCAGGACGCGCCGCTGACCGACTCGGCGTGCGTGTACTGCGGCAACTGCATCGAGGTGTGTCCGACGGGCGCGCTGTCGTTCAAGTCGGAGTTCGACATGCGGGCCGCGGGTACCTGGGACGAGTCGGCGCAGTCGGAGACGACGACGGTGTGCGCGTACTGCGGAGTCGGCTGCAACCTCACGCTCCATGTGCAGGACAATGAGATCGTGAAGGTGACGTCACCGCACGACAACCCGGTGACCCACGGGAACCTCTGCATCAAGGGCCGCTTCGGCTACCAGCACGTACAGAACCGGGACTGATCAAGACATGGGACGAGTCACGGAACGACGCAAGGTGATCCGGATCAGGGACGGGCACGTCTCGACCCGGCCCGACACCCTGGTCGCCGAGGAACCCCTGGAGATCCGGCTGAACGGCAAGCCGCTCGCCATCACCATGCGCACTCCGGGCGACGACTTCGCGCTCGCGGCGGGCTTCCTGGTGAGCGAGGGCGTGCTCGGCGGCGCCGACGATCTGCAGACGATCGTGTACTGCGCGGGCGCGACCGCGGACGGCTCCAACACATACAACGTGGTCGACGTGCGCACCACGCCGGGCGTCGTCCTGCCCGACATCACGCTGGAGCGCAACGTCTACACGACCTCGTCCTGCGGGCTGTGCGGCAAGGCGAGCCTCGACGCGGTGCGCACCACGGCCCGGTTCCCGATCGCCGACGCTCCCCCGCTCCGGCTCACACCGGAGCTGCTCTCCTCGCTCCCCGACCGGCTCCGCGAGGACCAGCGCGTCTTCGACCGGACCGGCGGTCTGCACGCGGCGGCCCTCTTCGACGAGGAGGGGCACCTCGTCGACATACGGGAGGACGTCGGCCGGCACAACGCGGTCGACAAGCTCGTCGGCCGCGCCCTGCAGAGCGGGGACCTGCCGCTGTCGCGCTCGGTCCTCATGGTGTCCGGGCGGGCCTCGTTCGAACTGGCGCAGAAGGCCGTCATGGCGGGCATCCCGGTGCTCGCCGCGGTGTCGGCGCCGTCGTCGCTCGCCGTCGACCTGGCCGCCGAGACGGGCCTGACCCTGATCGGCTTCCTGCGGGGCGCCTCCATGAACGTGTACGCGGGTGAGCACCGGGTCGCCCTGCGGGCCACGACGGCTGTGACGCAAGCCGGCTGACCCGGTCGCCGCGGCACGGCGGCGGGGGCCCGGCCCGGCGGGGAGCGCCCCCTGCGCCGGCCGGGTCCCCGCGCCGCCGTCGGCCGCACAGCCGCCGCACGTCGGACCGGCCTCAGGCGGCGTCCGGGGTGTCGCCGGGGATGCCGGAGACGCGGCGGAGCAGGTCGAGGAAGAGAGCCCGCTCGGCCGCCGAGAGCGGGGCGAGGAGTGCCTCGTTGGCGTCGCGGGCGGCGCGTGCGCACGTCCGGACGAGGCGGGTGCCCTCGCCGGTGATGGTGACCGCGTTCTTGCGCCGGTCCTTGGGGTCGGGCGTCCGCTCGACGAGACCGGCGCCCTGGAGGTCGTTCAGGACGCCGACCATGTCCTTGGGGTCGAGCTGGACGCTGCGGACGAGGTCGGCCTGGGCGACAGGTTCCATGTCGGCGACAGCGCTGAGCACCACGTGGTGCCACATTCTGAGGCCCTGTTCGGCGAGGGCGTCCGCGACGAGGGAACGGCCGCGGGCGGCGGCCCGGCCGAGGAGCCAGCTGGGCAGGTCGCGGATGGTGCTCGGGGCGCTGTGTGGCGTGCTCATCGGGGCAGCGTACCGATAATTCATTGGACCTCCCAATGACCGACTGCTTATCGTTGGGACTCCCAACAGAGTTCGTCACGAAGAGGCGGTGACGCGTATGCGCCGTGTCCGGTACACGCGAAGCGGCGGCCCGGAGGCCCTGTTCCTGGAGGACGTAGCCGTCCCTGAGCCGGGCCCGGGCGAGCTGCTCGTCCGCGCCGAGGCCGTCGGCGTCACCCTGCCCGTCGTCCGCAAGGTCCGCGAGTCCGGCGAGGCGATCGCGCTCGGCGGGGAGATCGCGGGCGAGGTGGTCGCGCTCGGCGAGGGCGTGACGACGTACGCGCCGGGCGACCGCGTCACGGGCCTGGTCTTCGGCCACGGCTACGCCGACCACGCGCTGCTGCGCGTCGCGATGGCCTCCCCCGTACCCGACGCGGCGAGCGCGGTGGACGCCGTGGCACTCGTACGCAGCGGCCTCGTCGCCCACGGGGCCCTGCGGGCGGCGCGGCCGGAGCCGGGCGAGGCGGCACTGGTGACGGCGGCGGCGAGCGGCGTGGGCCATCTGGCCGTGCAGCCGGCCCGGTCGGAGGGCGCCTCGCGGGTCGTGGCCGCCGTCTCCGACCGGCGCAAGGCGGACTTCGTGCGTGGACTCGGGGCCGATGACGTGGTGACGTACGACGAGGCGTCCTGGGGCGAGCCCGTGGACTACGTGCTCGACGCGGTCGGCGGCGAGCTGCTGCGGCCCGCGGTCGGCGCGCTGGCGCCGCACGGCCGGCTCGTGGCGTACAGCTCGGGCGGCGGGTCCGTGGCGGCGTACGACCTGCTCGTCGGCGCGAAGTCGGTCATCGGGTTCCAGATGGCGCTCATCGCGCGCGGCCGGCCCGGGACGTACGAGAAGTGGCGCGAGGAGCTGTGGCGGATGTTCCTGACGGGGGGTCTGAGAGCGGCTGTGCACGCGGAGTTCCCCCTGGAGGACGCGGCGCGGGCACACGCCGTCATCGAGGAACGGGCCAATCTCGGCAAGGTGGTCCTGATCCCCTGACGCACGGTTCTTGTGGGGTGGCGAACGGCCCCAGTAGCGTCGTGGCGCATACGTTGGACGTGGGATGTCCGGTTGTCCTTACGACCTGAAGGGCGGGTCGCGCCATGCGCCGCAGCAGCATCCACGTACGTCTGAGATCGGTGGTGGCGGCGCTGACCGTCGCCGTAGCCCTGCCCGCCCCGGTGGCCGCACGCGCCGCCACCGCCGCGGAGACCCAACTCCCCTTTGAACAGCAGGTGTTGTTCAAAGCGTCCCAGGATCCCGGGTATGCCTGCTACCGCATTCCGGCCGTCGTGAAGACGGTCAGGGGCACGCTGCTCGCCTTCGCCGAGGGCCGCACGAACGACTGCTCCGACGCCGGTGACATAGACATCGTCGTCAAGCGCTCCGAGGACGGCGGCCGTACGTGGTCGCCGCTCCGGGTCGTCAACGAGGGGGCGGGCGACACGCACGGCAACCCGGCGCCGATCGTGGACCGGCGGACCGGTCGCATCGTGCTCGCGGAGACGTACAACACGGGGCGCACCGACGGCCAGAACTGCTCCACGCCGTGCGACCGCACGCCCCACCTCCAGTACAGCGACGACGACGGCCGCTCCTGGTCCGCGCCGCGCGACCTGAGCGACGAACTGCTGCCCGCCGACTTCAACTCCTGGTACGCGACAGGGCCCGTGCACGGCATCCAGCTCACCAAGGGGCGCCACCGCGGGCGCCTCGTCTTCACGGTCAACGCCGAGACGTGGAACGGCAGCCGGATCACCGCCAACCACGCCGCCCTGATGATCAGCGACGACCACGGCGAGCACTGGCGGATCGGCGCGAAGGACTCGTGGCCGGTCGCGGACGACGGCACGTTCCGCCAGAAGCCGTCCGAGATGACGCTCGCCGAGCGTTCCGACGGCACGGTCTACGTGAGCGGGCGCGAACAGGACGGCACCGATCCCGGACATCGCACGCACGCGGTGAGCCGGGACGGCGGGGACTCGTTCGCCCGCCCCTTCGCCGCGCTCCCGGACCTGTACACGCCGCAGGTGCAGGGCGCGGTGCTGCCCGTCGGCAAGGGCGGCAGGCAGCTGCTGCTCGCCTGCCCCGGCGACCCGGACCGGCGGCGCACCATGACCGTCCGGTCCTCCTACGACGGCGGGCGCACCTGGGACAGTTTCGACCGGAGCACCGTGGTGACCGCGGACTGGTCGGGCTACTCGGACCTGGCGCAGGCCGACGCGGACCACGTGGGCCTGCTGTACGAGGGCGGCGCGGTCGACGCGCGTGACGAGATCCGGTTCGCCCGGTTCACGCTCGACTGGCTGACGGAGCGGCGCGGCGCCGATCCGACGACGGACGACCGGGCGCCGCGTGCGCGTGGCGCCGCTGTCCTCGGTGGGGCGTCGGTGACGGGCGGCTCGGTCGGCCGGGCGCTGTCGTTCGACGGGGTCGACGACGCGGTCCGGCTGCCGTACCGGCCCGAACTCGCCCTGGGTGCCCGGGACTTCACGGCATCTCTGCGGTTCCGGTACACGGCGACCAGCGGTGAGCAGCCGTTCTTGTGGATGGGCGGGATCGGGACGACACAGCCGCAGGTGTGGTTGCGGGGCGAGCCCGCCTCCAACCGGATCATCGGGCTGATCACCGTGCGGGACGGGGCGAACGCTCCGCGGTCCGTTTCGGTGCGCAGTTCCTCCGCGTACAACGACGGAGCCTGGCACGAGGTTCAACTTCGGCGTGCGGCTGGTCAGTTGACGCTGGTCATTGACGGCGCCGCGGTCGGGAGCGCGGCGGACGTTCCCGGGTCGGTGAGCCGGAACTCGCCGTTCGGGGTGCACGTGGGGCAGCGGATGGACAGCCGGGCGTTCTTCGCGGGGTCCCTTGACGAGGTGCGGGTCACTTCCGGTGAGCGGTCGGTGTTGTCGTTGCCGTTGGACCGGGTGCACGCGCGGAGTTGACGTCGCGCTTCATGAGGGGTCGGGAAGGTGCGGTGGCGTCGCGCGGCGGAGCCGTGGATCGCCGCCGCACCGCGCCCCTGATGTGGCTGATCCTCGCTGCTGTCTGCGGGCTCGTGGTGTTCGTCGCCCTCGTACGCGCTGTTCACCATGGCCGCGGGCGCCGCGGGGCCGACGACGGTGACCTCGTACTGGGTGTGCTCCCCCACCGGGCCCTGGCACGGGCCCGCGCGAGGGTTCGCGCCCCAACTGCCGGCCGGGACCGTCGCCGCGCACGACCCGCAGGCGCCCCTCAGCCGGAACGTGTCGCTGTACCGGCCTCGGTTCGTGTCTCTGCGGCTGACGCGGCCGGGGTGAGCAGCGGCTCCTCCGGGTCCTTCGCGCGGCGCTTGGCGATGACCGCGCACACCATCAGCTGCATCTGGTGGAAGAGCATCAGGGGCAGCACCGCGAGCGAGGCGTGCGCGCCGAACAGGACGCTCGCCATGGGCAGTCCGGAGGCCAGCGACTTCTTCGAGCCGGCGAACTGGACCGCGATCCGGTCCGCGCGGTCGAAGCCGAGGGCCTTGGCTCCGTACCAGGTCGCGGCCAGCATCACCGCGAGGAGCACGGCCTCGACGGCGAGCAGGCCGGCCAGCCGGACGGCGCTGACCTGGTGCCAGATGCCCTGCACCATGCCTTCGCTGAACGCCGTGTAGACGACGAGCAGGATCGAGCCGCGGTCGACGTACCCGAGGATCTTCTTGTGGCGGGCGATGAAGCCGCCGACCCAGCGGCGCAGCAACTGGCCCGCGAGGAACGGCACGAGCAACTGCAGCACGATCTTGACGAGCGAGTCGGCGGAGAAGCCCCCGCCGCTGTTGCCGAGCAGCGCCGCCGCGAGCAGGGGGGTGAGGACGATGCCGGCCAGGGAGGAGAAGGAGCCCGCGCAGATCGCCGCCGGGACGTTGCCGCGCGCCATCGACGTGAACGCGATCGACGACTGGATGGTGGAGGGGACGAGGGTGAGGAAGAGCAGGCCCTCGTAGAGGTTCTGCGGCAGCAGCACGGGGACGAGGCCGCGGGCGGCGAGGCCGAGCAGCGGGAACGCCACGAAGGTGCAGGCGAGCACCGTGACATGGAGCCGCCAGTGCCGTACGCCGTCCATCGCCTCGCGGGTCGAGAGTCTGGCCCCGTAGAGGAAGAAGAGGAAGGCGACCGCCGCGGTCGAGGCGCCGGAGGCGACGTCGGCGGCGGCACCACGGGCCGGGAGGAGTGCGGCGAGGCCCACTGTCCCGATCAACGCCAGGATGTAGGGGTCGATCGGCATCCAGGTCGGCCAGGTCAGGCGTTTCATTGGTTCCTTGCTCTCGGTTCAGGTCGTGCCCTCTTCATGGTCCTCCTCATCACCGTGATCGGGAATCCCGCATACCACTCTGACTGTGATCGTGTTCCGTGATGAGCGGGGGTAGGGTCGCGGCATGTACGACCCCGTGCAGTTGAGGACGTTTCTCGCCGTCGCTCAGACGCTGAGCTTCACGCAGGCGGCGCGCCGGCTCGGGCTGCGGCAGTCGACGGTCAGCCAGCACGTGCGGCGGCTTGAGGACGCGGCCGGGCGGACGCTGTTCACGCGGGACACGCACTCCGTGGAGCTGACGGAGGACGGGGAGGCGATGCTCGGGTTCGCGCGGCGGATCCTGGAGGTGCACGAGCAGGCGGCGGCGTTCTTCACGGGGACGCGGTTGCGCGGGCGCGTGCGGTTCGGCGCCTCGGAGGATTTCGTGCTGAGCCGGCTCACCGAGATCCTGGAGTCGTTCCGGCACGAGCATCCCGAGGTGGACCTGGAGCTGACGGTCGAGCTGTCGGGGACGCTGCACGAGCAGTTGGCCGCGGGGAAGCTGGATCTCGTCCTGGCCAAGCGGCGGCCGACGGATCCGCGCGGGGAGTCCGTGTGGCACGACCGGATGGTGTGGATCGGCTCCGAGCGGCTGCGGATCGACCCTGACCGGCCGGTGCCGCTGATCGTGTTCCCGCCGCCGGGGATCTCGCGGGCGATGGCCCTCGAAGCGTTGGAGCGGCACGGGCGGGCGTGGCGGATCGCCTGTACGAGCGGGTCGCTGAACGGGCTGATCGCGGCGGCCCGGGCGGGCCTCGGTGTGATGGCGCACTCGCGCGGGCTGATCCCGCCGGGGCTCGTACGGGTCCCCGACCGGGCCGGGCTGCCGGAGCTGGGGAAGGTCGACTTCGTGTTGCTGCACGGTGCCGCGGGGCGGGACACGGACGGTCCGGGCAGGGCCCTGGCGCAGGCGATTCTGGCGGGCTGGGACCGCCTGCACCGGGCTGCCCGGTAAACACCCGCTCGCCCCGCCCGCTCACCGGATGGGCGGTCGGTACGTCAGCTGCTTCACCCGGCGCATGAACGGGGCGGTCTCCACGTGTTCGACGCCCTCCAGGTGGCCGAGCTTTCCGCTCACGTACGCGTAGAGGTCCGCGGTGTCGCGGGCGACCACGGAGGCCACCACGTTCGAGGGGCCCGCGGTCGCGGCGGCGTAGGCGATCTCCGCGTGGTCGGCCAGGGCGCGGCCCACGGCGTCGAGATGGCGCGGTGCCGCGGTGATCCAGAGGATGGCCGCCATCCCGAAGCCGACGCGCAGCTGGTCGTACTCGAGGTCGATGTAGAGCGCGCCGGAGGCGCGGAGCTGGGCGAGACGGCGTTTGACCGCGGACTCCGACGTGCCGGTGGCGCGCTGGAGTTCGGGGTAGGTGGCGCGGCCGTGCTCTTTGAGGACGGCGAGGAGAGGGGCGTCCTCCGGGGTCGGGAGGGCCGGTTCGGCGGTGGGGACCGGCGGGCGCAGCTCCGCTCGCTGGTCCGCGGTGAGCGGGCCGTGCTTGCGCAGCCACCCCTGGGGGCCGCCGAAGAACCGGTGCAGCATCTGCAGGGCCCGGATCTCCACGATGTGCGGCGTGCGCGGCAGTTTGCCGAGCAGCAGGTCGTCGTGGTCCCCGCGGGAGCGCGGCAGCGTCGCGCAGACGACCTCCGTGCCGCCGGAGGTCAGCCCGATCCAGGCGGTGTCGGGGCGGCGGGCCAGGGCGGCCGCGATCGTCTCGGCGCCTTCCGGTGTGCAGCGCAGGCGCAGCATCCAGTTGTCCTGGCCGAGCCGCTGGCTGTCCTGAAGGCCGACGACGCGCAGCCCGCCGCCGGCGACGAGCCTGCGGTAGCGCCGGGCCACGGTCTGGTCGGAGACGCCGATGACCTCGGCGATCCGGCTGAAGGGGAGCCGCCCGTCCACCTCCAGGGCCTGGAGAATCTTGAGGTCCAGTTCATCGAAGGGCGTGGAATCCATCCCCCGAACCGCCTTTTTCTGTCGGATTCTGTCGGCACAGCATTACTGGCCATGGCGTTCCGCCGCTTCCGGCCCATCGTACGGAGGAAGCCGAGAAGACGAATGACGAACGAACGACGAGAGGCTGGAAGAGACGATGCGTACATGGGGGCCCTTGACCGCGGTCTGCCTGGGCACGTTCATGCTGTTGCTGGACGTGTCCATCGCCGTGGTCGCGCTGCCGGACATGGCCGGCGCGCTGCACGCCTCACTCAGTGATCTGCAGTGGGTGATGGACGGGTACGCGCTGGCGCTCGCCGCGCTGCTGCTCGGGACCGGCGCGGCCGCGGACATTCTCGGGCGGCGCCGGGTGCATGTGGTGGGCGTGGTGGTGTTCGCGCTCGCCTCGCTGGTGTGCGGACTCGCGAACGGGCCGGGGATGCTCGTCACCGCGCGGGTCGTGCAGGGTGTCGGCGCCGCGGCGATGTTCGCGACCACGCTGCCCATCATCGGCTCCGTCTACCAGGGGCGGCAGCGGTCCGTGGCCCTTGGTGTGTTCGGCGCGGTGAGCGGCGGCGCGGCCGCGGTCGGCCCGGTGCTCGGCGGGCTGCTGACCGAGGGGCCCGGCTGGCGGTGGATCTTCTGGGTCAATCTGCCGGTGAGCGTCGCGGCGGTGTGGCTGACGCTGCGGGCCGTGCCGGAGTCGCGCGGGCCGCGGGACCGGCGGATCGACTGGGCCGGGACCGGGACGTTCGCGGCGTTCGCCGGAGCGGCGACGTACGGCGTCATCCGGGCCGGCGAACGGGGCTGGGGCGAGCGGGGCGCGCTGCTCGCGCTGGGCGTGGCCGCCCTGGCTCTGGTGGCCTTCGTGGTCGTGGAGCGGGTCTCCGCGCACCCGATGCTCGATCTGGGGCTGCTGCGCAAGCCCGCGTTCCTGGGCGTGATGGTGGGCGCGTTCGCCTTCAACGCGGCCGCGTTCGGTGTGCTCCCCTACACCTCGCTGTGGCTGCAGACGCTGCTCGGGATGAGCCCGGTCCACGGCGGCCTGGTGTTCCTGGCGCTGTCCGGGGCGTCGATGGTGGTGGCGATCGCGGGCGGGAAGCTGCTGCACGGGGTACCCGCGCGGATCACGGTCGGCGGCGGGCTCGTGCTCATCGGGGTCGGCATGTGCTGCCAGGCCGTGCTGGACGCCGGGTCGACGTGGTCGGCGCTCGTGCCGGGCCTGCTGCTGACCGGCGTCGGCGTCGGTTTCGTCTCGCCGGGGATCGCGGGTGCCGCGCTCGCCACGGTCGAGCCGGCCCGGGCGGGGATGGCGGGCGGTTCGCTCAACACGTTCCGCCAGCTCGGGTACGCGCTCGGCATCGCGGTCTTCGGCACCGTGGTGATCTCGCGGATGCAGGACACCCTGCCGCGCGACGCCGCGCATGCCCTCGCGGGCGGCGGGGCGGGCGGCCTGCGCGGGCGGGTGCCGGAGCAGGCGCTGCACACGGCCTTCGCACAGGGTCTCAACTCGGCATCCGTGCTGGCCGGTTGCGTGGCGCTCGTCGCGGGCTGCGCCGTGCTCGTCCTGGTACGGTCCCCCAGGACGCCCGTTGCGGAACCGACCACTCCGCCCAAAACAGCGGTCGGGGCGCCTCAGTAACCTCTCCGTACAGATTCCGTGGAGACCGGTGAAGAGCGCCGGGAGATTACGCCACCGAAACTTACTGAAGCGTAAGTATTCTGTCCCGCCCCTTCCCTTGTGGCCGCATTTACCCGGCTGACCTGTGCATATTCCGCGCGCTTCCGGCGACTTGGTACCCCTCCCGCCGGGGCGCGCGGTCGGGTACCGTCACCGACGCTGTGCGGAGCGCCACAAGGAGCAACTTTGCGCGAGTTCACCAATCCCGCTCTGGCGTCGGCGCCGCCGGTGGGCGGCCTGGCCGACGCCGTTTTCGATCACGCCCTGGAGGATCCCTCACATATCGCCTTCGGTCGCAAGGACAAGCAGGGCCAGTGGCACGACGTCACGACGGCCCGGTTCCGTGACGAGGTGCTGGCCCTGGCCAAGGGCCTGCTCGCGCAGGGCATCCGATTCGGCGACCGCGTCGCGATCATGTCCCCCACGCGCTACGAGTGGACGCTGTTCGACTTCGCGCTGTGGACCGTCGGCGCCCAGGTCGTGCCCGTCTACCCCACGTCCTCGGCCGAGCAGGTCTTCTGGATGCTGTACGACGCCCAGGTGACGGCCGCGGTCGTGGAGCACGAGGACCACGCGATGACCATCGCCACGGTCATCGACCGGCTGCCGCACCTGCGCCGCCTGTGGCAGCTGGACTCGGACGCGGTCGGCGAGGTGACGGCGTCCGGCACCCACCTCGACGACGAGACGGTGCACCGGCACCGCCGCGCGGTCACCCCGGACTCGACCGCCACGATCATCTACACGTCCGGCACGACGGGCCGCCCCAAGGGATGCGTGATCTCGCACGCGAACTTCATGTTCGAGGCGGACACGATGGTGAACCGCTGGGAGCCGGTCTTCGCCTCCAAGCGGGACAACGTGGCGTCCACGCTGCTCTTCCTGCCGCTGGCGCACGTCTTCGGGCGGATGGTGCAGATCGCCGCCGTGCGCGGTGGCGTGAAGATGGGCCACCAGCCGCAGCTGAACGCGGCGGCGCTGCTCCCCGACCTCCAGGCGTTCCGGCCCACCTTCATCCTCGCGGTGCCGTACATCTTCGAGAAGGTCTTCAACGCGGCCCGTCGCAAGGCGGAGAAGGACGGCAAGTCGGGGCCGTTCGACAAGGCCGTGGAGTGCGCCGTGAAGTACGCGGACGCGCAGGAGGCGAAGGCGTTCGGCACCGGCCCCGGCCCGTCGGCCTCACTGCGCATGCAGCACTCGGTCTTCGACAAGCTGGTGTACTCCAAGGTGCGCGAGGCGATGGGCGGCCGCGTGCGGCAGGCGATGTCCGGCGGCTCGGGCATGGACCGGCGGCTCGGCCTGTTCTTCGCCGGCGCCGGCGTCGCCATCTACGAGGGCTACGGGCTGACCGAGTCGACGGCCGCGGCGGCCGCCAACCCGCCCGAGCAGACCCGCTACGGCACGGTCGGCAAGGCCATCCCGGGCACGACGATCCACATCGCGGACGACGGTGAGATCTGGCTCTACGGAGACAACATCTTCCAGGGCTACCTCAACGACCCCAAGGCGACGGACGCCTCGCTGCACGACGGCTGGCTGGCCACCGGTGACCTGGGCTCCCTCGACGAGGACGGCTATCTCACCATCACCGGCCGCAAGAAGGAGATCCTCGTGACCTCCGGCGGCAAGAGCGTCTCGCCGCAGCAACTGGAGGAGCGGGTCAGGGACCATCCGCTGATCGCGCAGTGCATCGTCGTGGGCAACGACCGCCCGTACATCGCGGCGCTCGTCACGCTCGACTCGGAAGCCGTCGAGCACTGGCTCGGCATGCGCGGCAAGCAGCTGATGACCCCCACCGACCTGGTGCGCGACGGCGACCTGGAGATGGAGGTGCGGCGCGCGGTGGTGGCCGCCAACACGCTCGTCTCGCAGGCGGAGTCGATCCGTACGTTCCGCATCCTGGCGCACCAGTTCACCGAGGAGCACGGGCTGCTGACCCCGTCGCTGAAGCTGAAGCGCAAGTCGATCGAGTCGGCGTACGCGGCGGAGGTCGACGCCCTGTACCGGGGATGATCCGGCCCCGGACCACAGGAATGCGGGTACGTCTGTGATCGTTGACCATGGGAGTACCACCAACCGACGACGTAAGGATCGACACCTCGTGAGCAAGGTCCCCCCGATCATCCTGAACAACGGCGTCGAGATGCCGCAGCTCGGCTTCGGCGTGTGGCAGGTGCCGGACGACGAGGCCGAGAAGGCCGTGGCGACGGCCCTGGAGGCCGGGTACCGCAGCATCGACACGGCGGCCGTCTACCGCAACGAGGAGGGCACGGGCAAGGCGATCGCCGCGTCCGACGTGCCCCGCGAGGACCTCTTCGTCACGACGAAGCTGTGGAACGCCGACCAGGGACACGACGCGACCCTGCGCGCCTTCGACACCTCGCTCGACAAGCTGGGCCTCGACTACGTGGACCTGTACCTGATCCACTGGCCGCTGCCGTCCAAGGACCGGTACGTGGACACGTACAAGGCGTTCGAGAAGATCTACGCGGACGGCCGCGCCAAGGCGATCGGCGTCTCGAACTTCCTGCCCGAGCACCTCGACCGGCTGATCGGCGAGACGTCCGTCATTCCGGCCGTCAACCAGATCGAGCTCCACCCGCACCTGCAGCAGCACGTCTCCCGCGAGAAGCACGCGGAGCTGGGCATCGCGACCGAGGCCTGGTCGCCGCTCGGCCAGGGCAAGGGCCTCCTGGAGGTCCCGGCGATCGTCGCGATCGCGCAGAAGCACGGCCGTACGCCCGCGCAGGTCGTGCTGCGCTGGCACGTCCAGCTGGGCAACGTGGTGATCCCCAAGTCCGTGACGCCGTCGCGGATCAAGGAGAACATCGACGTGTTCGGCTTCGAGCTGGACACCGAGGACCTGGGCGCGATCAGCGCCCTCAACGAGGACCGCCGCCTCGGCGCCGATCCGGCGAAGTTCGACGTCGTCTGAGCCTCGACCGACCCCTTCGCGCGACCGGGCCACCGGCGCGGGCACCTGTGGTGTCCGCGCCGGTGGCCCTGTGCATGCCGTGGCGTCAGGCGCGTACGGGAACCGGTGGGAAAAATGGCGGGCGCCTGGACGTCGCGGCGGGCCACGATGGGGCGTATGGACGACGATGCGTGCGATGGCCCGGCCCTGGTGTCCCGCTTCCTGCGGGAGGGCTTCGTGAAGCTGGAGGGCGCCGTGGCGCCGCGGGTCGCCGCGGACTGCGCGCGGTTGCTGTGGCGCGAGACGGAGTGTGATCCGGACGATCCCGCGACCTGGACGCAGCCGGTGCACTGGGTGCCCGGGATGGCTCAGGGGCCGTTCGCCGCCGCCCCCAACTCCCCTGCCCTGCACCGCGCTTACGATCTGCTCGTCGGCGAGGGCCGCTGGGAGCCCCGGTATTCGCTGGGCACCTTTCCGCTGCGGTTCCCGCACGAGGAGGAGCCCGCCGACGCGGGCTGGCACATCGAGGGGAGCTACCTTCCCGAGGGCGAGAGCTGGTACTTCACGAACCTCTGGTCCCGTGACCGTGCGCTGCTGATGCTGTTCCTGTTCAGCGAGGTCGGGGAGGAGGACGCGCCGACCCGGATCCGCGTCGGGTCGCATCTCGACGTGCCCAAGGTGCTGGAGCCGTACGGGGAGGCGGGGGCGAGCGGGCTGACGCTCGCACCGGATCTTGTGGCGGCCTCCGCGCACCGGCCGCTGGCGTACGCGACGGGCTCCCCCGGCGATGTCTATCTGTGCCATCCGTTTCTGGTGCACTCGGCGCAGCCGCACCACGGGACGCGGCCGCGCTTCCTCGCCCAGCCTCCGCTGCTGCCCGCCGCCCCCTTCGAGCCGGACCGGGCCGACGGGGCGTACTCCCCCGTGGAGATCGCCATCCGCCGGGGCCTGGGGCGGGACACCCCCGGCCCCGACGGAGAGCGGCGCGCCTACAGCGCGGGGTAGGCGTTCTTCATGAGCTCCTGGAACTGGGCGGAGAACCAGTGCCCGGACAGCGGCGCGTTCGGCAGCGCCCCGGACAGGTGGTTGTTGTTGCGCGGGTTGCCCGTGTACGTCGGGTCGCACATGCGGTCGAAGCCCTTGCCCTCGTCGTTGTCGACGGCGGTGCTCGAACCGTCGGACTCGCCCGGCGGCTTCATCCACACGTACGCGTCGATACCGGTGGCCGGGTTGGCCCGCGGCCGCTCACCGAGGCCGGCGCCGGACTGGTTGCACCAGTTGCCGAGGTGGATGCGGCGGTCGTAGCGCCCGCCGTCCACGTACGTGTCGACGTCGGACTTGGCGCCGGGTCCCGCGGGCCGGGCGGTGCCGCCCCAGCCGTTGCGGGAGGTGTCGATCAGCATGCCGAGGTTCTGGTCGAAGCCGAGGGAGACCAGCTTGGTGCGCATGGCCTGGGCGTACGACAGCTCATCGGTGTAGCGGTTCCAGTCGACCCACTTCGACTGGCGGACCGAGACCCCGTTCACGGAGTCGTCGATGGTGAAGTTGTTCTCCTTGAGGGCGCTGTAGTTGGCCGTGTTCACGATGAAGCCGTGGACGTCGGACAGCTGCGCGCCGTTGCTGGTGGCGACTGTCTTGAACAGGTCGGCGGAGGCCCCGAAGTTGTCGTCCCAGCCGAGCCAGCCGTGGTGGCCCGCGTCGATGTAGTTGTAGACGTTCGGGATGTCACCGAGCTTGTCGAGGGCGTAACCGACGCCCTTCTGATAGTTGCCGTTCGCCTTCATCGTGTCGCAGTTGGGCGTGGCCGTCGCGCGCGGCGTGACGTTGGTGACGAGGTTGGGCAGCGAGTCGATCTCTATCGTCGTGACGATGCGCAGGCCCGCGTACTTGGGGTCGGCGAGGATCGCGGCGATCGGGTCGATGAAGTCGCTCTTGTACCTGTCGATGTCGTTCGGGCCGAGTTCGCCGTTGGAGGCGAGGGCGGCGCAGTCGCGGCCCGGCAGGTCGTAGACGACGAGCTGGACCACTTCTTCGCCGCTGCCCTTCTGGGTGAGGGCGTCGTCGAGGTGGTCGCGCAGGCCCATACCGCCGCTCACGCCGTTGATCGCGGCGATGCGGTCGAGCCAGACACCGGTGGGCTGGTTCGAGATCTTGGTCCCGCCGGGTTCGGCGGCGGCCTTCTCGGCCCACTCCGGGTTCACGTACACCTTGGCGCCCGCGTACGGGTTGTCGACGCGGTCGGACGGATCCGTCGGGTCGGTCGGGTCCGTGGGGTCGGTCGGGTCGGTCGGGTCCGTGGCCCCGTTGCAGGTGACGCCGTTCAGCTTGAACGTGGTGGGCAGGGCGTTGCCGCCGCTGTAGGAGCCGTTGAAGCCGAAGGAGGCGGAGGACCCGGTGGCGAGGGAGCCGTTGTAGGAGGCGTTCTTGGCGGTGACGGCGGTGCCGGACTGGGTGATGTCGGCGTTCCAGCCGTTGGTGACCTTCTGGTTGCCGGCGAAGGACCAGCTGAGGTTCCAACTGCTCACTGCGGCGCCGTTGTTGGTGACGGTAACGGCGGTGGTGAAGCCGCTGTCCCACTGGTTCTGCACCTTGTAGTCGACGCTGCAGCCGGCGGCCGCGGCTCCCACGGCGACGTCGGCGGGCAGTGCGGCGGCGGTGCCCACACAGGCGGCGCCGGTGAGGGCGAGGGCGGCGAACACGGCGGTGCCGGCTCGCGATCTGATACGGCTCATGGTGTGCGGTGTCCCTTTCCTGAGGTGAGGGGGGTCTTGTAGGGAGGGGTGGTCATCCGTTGAGGGCGCGCAGGTGATCCCGCAGGCCGATCCCGAAGGCGGTGGGCGTTCCGTCGTACGAGCTGATGAGGGACGGCCCGGAGGAGCAGTCCCAGGTGTTCCAGGTCCAGCCGAGATACGACAGCTTCCGGTCGTCGAACCACTTCATGACGCGGTCGACGAATCCGTGCGAGCAGGTGTTCTCGCCGATCTCTCCTGCCACCAGCGGGACTTGTGCCGCGACGGGCGCGAGCGTGGAGTCCCAGCAGCTCTCGGTGGCGCAGGTGTTGAAGTTGTAGACGTGCCAGGCCGCGGCGAGATTGCCGGCCGGGTCGTCGGGCCGGTGGGCGAGCCACTGTCCGAGGTCGTTGGAGTAGGCGAGGCCGCCCGCGAGGATCACGTTCTTGGCGCCCGCGGCACGTACCGCGTCGACGAGGTCCTGCATGCCGGCGACTTCGTAGCCGATGCCGGGGCAGGTGCCGCCGTCCTTCCAACAGGCCCACGCGTCCGAGAGGTTCGAGGTCGCGCGGTCCGGATACGGCTCGTTGAAGAGGTCGAAGGCGACCGTCGGATCGTCCTTGAAGGTGCTCGCCACCGAGGACCAGAAACCGGGCGCGTACTGGGCGTCCGGCATCGGCTTCTGGCAGGTCGCGTGGATGTCGGAGCAGCCTGCCGAGTTGCCGGTGTACTGGCCGTACGACCAGTGCATCTCCAGGATCGGTGTCATGCCGTGTGCTTTGACCTTGCTGACCAACTCCTTGATGGCGGACTGGTAGTTGACGCCCGCGTACTCGGGTTTGATGTTGTCGAGGCCGAGCCAGCACTCCTCGTTGAGCGGGATCCGGACGGCGTTCGCCTTCCAGTCGGCGATGGCCGCGACGGACGCGTCGTCGACCGGGCCGTCGAAGATCCCGTAACCCTGGACGCACATGAACTCGGCTCCGGAGCGGTTCACACCGAGGATGCGGCGCTGGGCGCCGGAGGCGTCGACGAGCTTGTTCCCGGACACCTTCAGGGCCGGGGCGGTGCCGTCGCCACCCGGATCCGTCGGGTCGGTCGGGTCGGTCGGATCCGTCGGGTCGGTGACGTCGGTGTTGCAGGCCGTGCCGTTCAGCTTGAAGGCCGTCGGCACCGTGTTGGCGCCGGACCACGACCCGATGAACCCGGCGGAGACGCTCCCGCCGGAGGCGAGCGCGCCGTTCCAGGACTCATTGTTCGCGGTCACGGCCGTGCCGGACTGGGACCACTTCGCGGCCCAGCCCTGCGTGACCTTCTGGCCGTCGGCGAAAGCGAAGGTCAGGCTCCAACTGTCCTTCGCGGCACCGTTGTTGGTGACCTTCACGGCGGCCTGGAAGCCGCTGTCCCACTGTCCGGTGACGGAGTACTCCACCGAGCAGGCGGGGGCGGCCGCGGACGCGGCGGTGGTCAGGGGGACGAGCGCGGCCGCCGAGACGGCACACGCGAGCAGCAGTGCGGGTAACGCATGACGCGGGGGGTGTCGCATGAGCGACTCCTTGCAGCTCGGGCGCGACCGGCACAGGCCGGCGCGTCGACTGATGGAATCGCTCCCACTGGTTGCTGGTGGACTGTAGAGAAGGAACTGCCGTCAAGCAACAGACGCGTTACGAATTCCCTCTGTCGAAATAATTCGACTCTTCAAGCCTCTTGACCCTCATTTCCCTCTTCCCCATCCTTGGGAGCGCTCCCACTGGTTCACAGGTTGTGACGCCCACGTCACAGCCGCACCCCCACGCCCCCCGCTCACTGAACCGCAAGGAGGAACCCCGGCATGCCCAAAAGACCGGCCCCGCGGTTGTGGACCGCTGTCGCGGCCGCCCTGGCACTACCGCTCGCCACCCTCGCCGCACTGCCGACTGCCGCTCAGGCGGCGGGAGTTCAGTGCAACGTCGACTACAAGACCAACGACTGGGGTTCCGGCTTCACAGCCGATCTGACGATCACCAACCGCGGCAGCGAGGCGATCGACGGCTGGACCCTCACCTACAGCTACGCCGGCGACCAGAAACTCACCAATGGCTGGAACGCCACCTGGTCGCAGTCCGGAAAAACGATCACCGCGAAAAGCCTCTCGTACAACGCGAAGATCGCGGCGGGCGCCGCCACCTCGACGGGTGCCCAATTCACTTACAGTGGCGCGAATTCGGCGCCCACCGATTTCGCGATCAACGGCACGACGTGCGTGGGCGCCCATCAGCCCCCGGTCACGGTGCTCACCAGCCCGAAGGCCGGCGCGGTCTACTCGGCGGGCGACGCCGTCCCGCTCGCCGCCACCGCCGCCGCGGCCGACGGAGCGAGCGTCACCAAGGTCGAGTTCTACGACGACACGACGCTGCTCGGCACGGACACGTCCGCGCCGTACGCGCTCTCCGCGGACAGCCTGGCGGCCGGAACGCACTCCCTGTACGCGAAGGCGTACGACAGCCAGGGCGCGTCCGGCGAGTCGACGCCGGCCGGCATCACGGTCGCGGCCGGCCCCGCCGTGGTCGCGACGCCCTCCCAACTCGGGGTACAGCAAGGCAAGTCGGGCACTTTTGACGTGAAGCTGTCGACACAGCCCGCGTCGAACGTCACGGTCTCGGTGGCCCGCACGAGCGGCAACACCGGCCTGTCCGTCGCCTCCGGCGCGAGCCTGGCCTTCACGCCCTCGAACTGGAACACCGCGCAGAAGGTGACGGTCGCGGCCGACTCCTCGGGCACGGGCGCGGCCACCTTCACGGTGACGGCCCCCGGTCATGCCAAGGCCGCGGTCACGGTCACCCAGCTCGCCGCCGCCAAGACGTACGACGCCCGCTTCCTCGATCTCTACGGGAAGATCACCAACCCGGCGAACGGCTACTTCTCGCCGGAGGGCGTCCCGTACCACTCGGTCGAGACACTGATCGTCGAGGCGCCGGACCAGGGACACGAGACGACGTCGGAGGCGTACAGCTACCTCCTGTGGCTGCAGGCCATGTACGGCAAGGTCAGCGGTGACTGGTCGAAGTTCAACGGGGCGTGGGCCCTCATGGAGAAGTACATGATCCCCACGCACGCGGACCAGCCGACGAACTCCTTCTACAACGCCTCGAAGCCCGCGACGTACGCGCCCGAGCACGACCTGCCGTCCCAGTACCCGGCGAAGCTCGACCCCTCGGTCTCCGTCGGCACCGATCCGATCGCGGCGGAGCTGAAGAGCGCGTACGGCACGGACGACGTCTACGGCATGCACTGGCTGCAGGACGTCGACAACGTCTACGGCTACGGGAACGAGCCGGGCCAGTGCGAGGCGGGCCCGGCCGCCACCGGCCCTTCGTACATCAACACGTTCCAGCGCGGCGCGCAGGAGTCGGTGTGGGAGACGGTGCCGCAGCCGACCTGCGACGCCTTCAAGTACGGCGGCAAGAACGGGTACTTGGACCTGTTCACCGGCGACTCGTCGTACGCCAGGCAGTGGAAGTTCACGAATGCGCCGGACGCCGACGCCCGCGCGGTGCAGGCCGCGTACTGGGCCGACGTGTGGGCCAAGCAGCAGGGCAAGGGCTCCGACGTCTCGGCGACCGTCGGCAAGGCCGCCAAGATGGGCGACTACCTGCGGTACTCGATGTACGACAAGTACTTCAAGAAGGTCGGGAACTGCGTCGGCACGAGCACGTGCCCGGCCGGCACCGGCAAGGACGCCTCGCACTACCTGATGTCCTGGTACTACGCATGGGGCGGCGCCACCGACACCTCGGCGGGCTGGGCCTGGCGCATCGGTTCCAGCCATACGCACGGCGGCTACCAGAACCCCCTCGCGGCGTACGCGCTCTCCTCGGTCGCCGACCTGAAGCCCAAGTCGGCCACAGGGCAGGCCGATTGGGCCAAATCGCTCGACCGGCAGCTGGAGTTCTACCGCTGGCTGCAGTCGGACGAGGGCGCCATCGCCGGCGGCGCGACGAACAGCTGGGGCGGCAGCTACGGCACCCCGCCGTCCGGCACTCCGACGTTCTACGGCATGTACTACGACGAGGCACCCGTCTACCACGACCCGCCGTCGAACCAGTGGTTCGGCTTCCAGGCGTGGTCGATGGAGCGCGTCGCCGAGTACTACCAGCAGACGGGCGACGCCGACGCGAAGGCGGTCCTGGACAAGTGGGTCGACTGGGCCCTGTCCAAGACGACCATCAACCCCGACGGCACGTACCGCATCCCGTCGACGCTCCAGTGGTCGGGCAAGCCCGACACCTGGAACGCCTCAACGCCCGGCGCCAACACGTCACTTCACGTCACCGTCGCCGACTACACGGACGACGTCGGGGTCGCGGCCGCCTACGCGAAGACCCTGACGTACTACGCCGCCAAGTCCGGTGACACGCAGGCGAAGACGACGGCGAAGGCGCTGCTCGACGGCATGTGGGACCACGACCAGGACGCGCTCGGTATCGCCACGCCCGAGACACGGTCCGACTACAGCCGGTTCGACGACCCGGTCTACGTGCCCGGCGGCTGGACGGGCACGATGCCGAACGGCGACAAGATCGACTCCTCGTCGACCTTCGCGTCGCTGCGCTCCTTCTACAAGGACGACCCCAACTGGTCGAAGATCGAAGCCTACTTGGCGGGCGGCGCGGCACCGACGTTCACGTACCACCGGTTCTGGGCCCAGGCGGACATCGCGCTCGCCATGGGTTCGTACGCGGAGCTGCTCGAATAACGCCCCGCTGACGGCGGCTCCGTGCACATCGGGCCGGGCGGCTCCTCCCCAGGGGCCGCCCGGCCCTCTCCCTGGCTCCACTCCTCCCCCCTCCCATGGAGAATCCCCATGCGCAGACCCCGCTTGCCCATGGCAGGCGTACTCGCCCTCGTGGCAGGCCTGTTGACGTCCGGCGCGGCGACGGCGGCCGAGCCGCCGACCGAACCGCACAGGTCCGTGGCCGCCGACACGTACACCTGGAAGAACGCCCGCATCGACGGCGGCGGCTTCGTCCCCGGCATCGTCTTCAACCGCACCGAGAAGAACCTCGCCTACGCCCGCACCGACATCGGCGGCGCCTACCGCTGGGAGCAGGACACCAGTTCCTGGACCCCGCTGCTCGACTCGGTCGGCTGGGACGACTGGGGCCACACGGGCGTCGCCTCCCTCGCCTCGGACTCCGTGGACCCGGACAAGGTGTACGCGGCCGTCGGCACGTACACGAACGACTGGGACCCCGGCAACGGCGCGGTCCTGCGCTCCGCCGACCGCGGCGCGACCTGGCAGAGGACGGACCTCCCCTTCAAGCTCGGCGGCAACATGCCGGGGCGCGGCATGGGCGAACGCCTCGCCGTCGATCCGCACGACAACAAGGTGCTGTACCTGGGCGCGCCCAGCGGCAAGGGACTGTGGCGCTCGACGGACGCGGGCGTGACCTGGTCGCAGGTCACTGCCTTCCCCAACCCCGGCACCTACCGCCAGGACCCGTCCGACACATCGGGTTACGCGTCCGACCTCCAGGGCGTGGTGTGGGTGACGTTCGACGAGTCGACGGGCTCGGGCACGTCCCGCACGCAGACGATCTACGCGGGTGTGGCGGACAAGGACAACGCGGTCTACCGCTCGACGGACGCGGGCGCGACCTGGCAGCGGGTCGCGGGCCAGCCCACCGGATACCTCGCCCACAAGGGAGTCCTGGACGCGGAGAACGGCTACCTCTACCTCGCGTACAGCGACACGGGCGGCCCGTACGACGGCGCGAAGGGCCAGGTGTGGCGGTACGCGACGAGGACCGGCGAGTGGAAGAACATCAGCCCGGCCGCGGAGGCGGACACGTACTACGGCTTCAGCGGACTGACTCTCGACCGGCAGCACCCGGGCACGGTCATGGTGTCCGGGTACAGCTCCTGGTGGCCCGACACCATGATCTTCCGCTCCACCGACAGCGGCGGTACGTGGACGAAGGCCTGGGACTACTCCTCGTACCCGGACCGCGCGAACCGCTACACGATGGACGTCTCGTCGGTCCCCTGGCTGACCTGGGGCGCGAACCCGACCCCGCCCGAGCAGACGCCGAAGCTGGGCTGGATGACAGAGGCGCTGGAGATCGACCCGTTCGACTCGGACCGGATGATGTACGGGACGGGCGCGACGGTCTACGGGACCGAGGACCTGGGGAAGTGGGACACCGGCGGCACCATCTCCATCACCCCGATGGTCAAGGGCCTGGAGGAGACAGCGGTCAACGACCTCGCCTCCCCGCCGTCCGGCGCGCCGCTGCTGAGCGCGCTCGGCGACATCGGCGGCTTCCGCCACACGGACCTGACGAAGGTCCCGTCGATGATGTTCACGAGCCCGAACTTCACGACCACGACCAGCCTGGACTTCGCCGAGTCGAAGCCGGCCACGGTGGTGCGCGTCGGCAACGTCGACGCGGGCGCGCACATCGCGTTCTCGACCGACAACGGCGCCAACTGGTATGCGGGCAGCGACCCTTCGGGCGTCACGGGCGGCGGCACGGTCGCGGTGTCGGCGGACGGCGGCCGGTATGTGTGGAGCCCGGAGGGCGCGGGCGTGCAGACGGGCTCGGGCTCGTCGTGGACGGCGTCGGGCGGGGTACCGGCGGGTGCGGTGGTCGAGTCGGACCGCTCCGACTCCCAGACCTTCTACGCCTTCAAGTCCGGTACGTTCTACGCGAGTTCGGACGGCGGGGCGACGTTCGCGGCGAAGGCCTCCAGCGGGCTGCCCACCGACGGGCCGGTGCGGTTCAAGGCGGTGCCGGGCGCGAAGGGTGACATCTGGCTGGCGGGCGGTTCGACGCAGGGCGCGTACGGCCTGTGGCACTCGACGGACGGCGGCGCCACGTTCACCAAGCTCCCGAACGTCACCGAGGCGGACACGGTCGGCTTCGGCAAGGCGGCGCCGGGCGCGAGCCATCAGACGCTCTTCACCAGCGCGAAGATCGGCGGCGTCCGCGGCATCTTCCGCTCCACGGACGCGGGCGCGACCTGGACGCGGATCAACGACGACGCCCATCGGTGGGGCTGGACGGGCGCGGCCATCACGGGTGACCCGCGTGTCTACGGCCGGGTCTACGTGTCGACGAACGGGCGGGGCGTCCTCTACGGCGACACGGCGGACACGCCCACGCAGCCGGGCGACGGGGACGGCGGCTCCGGCGACGCCGCCTGCAAGGTCACGTACAAGGTCACCAATGAGTGGCCGGGCGGTTTCCAGGCGGACGTGACGGTGACGAACACGGGCACGACGGCGTGGGACGCCTGGTCCCTGTCCTGGACCTTCCCGGACGGCCAGCGGCTGACGCAGGCGTGGAACGCGGAGGCGAGCCAGTCGGGTGCGTCGGTGACGGCGAGAAATGTCGCCTGGAACAGCAAAGTCGCGGCAGGCGGCTCGGTGGCCTTCGGGTTCACCGGGAGCCGGTCGTCGGCGAACGGGGCGCCGTCGGCGTTCAGCGCAGGCGGTAAGGAGTGTGCGAAGGGCTGACAGGCGAGCCCGACCGCGCGGCGCGGCCGGGCGCCGGGAGGCGCCCGGCTGGTCACAAAAACATCACCTGTTCTTCATGCCACTTACACACTTTGCACACATGGCCCTAGGCTCACTCCCTCACCACCGGCCCAGGGGGGACACCATGGCCAATCCGTACACACCCGCACCACCGCCCGGACCTGGCGTCCGCGCCACACCGCGATGGGCACGCAAGCGCATCGTGCTTCCCGCCATCGGCGTCGCGTTGCTGCTGGGTGCGGGCATCGGCGCCGCCGGTGACGGCGGCACGGGAGACGGCAGCAGCACGGTGGCGACGGACCGGGCCCGGCCGACGACCACCATCACGGCGACAACCACGGCGACGGCGACAGCAACCGAGACGGCGACTCCCGAGCCCGCGCCGACGGTGACCACCACGGAGACCGTGAAGGTCAAGGTCACCGTCACCACGAAGCCCGCCGCGGGCTCCGGGTCGACGGGCGGCGGCGGTGGCAGCAGCGGTGGCGGTGGCGGGACCGGGTCCGGCACGTGCTCGATCGTGTCGAACGCCGGCAACTGCTACGCGGCCGGTCAGTTCTGCCGCAACGTCGACCACGGCGCCTCCACCACCACGGCGAGCGGCACGGCGATCACCTGCCGGTACAGCGGGAGCGCCTGGCGCTGGACCAGCGGCTGACGGACGTCTCGTCCCTCACGCGGTATGCCGATCGACTGCTGCGCGATCTCGGCGCCGCTGCCGCCCATTCCCCGTGATCCCCCGTGGTGTCGGTGGTGGCGGACCGGTCAACAGCGGTGATCGACTGGCCACCTTGCACCCACGGGGCATCACCGGGAACAGCGATCTCAGTACATAGCTGAGACAACTCGACGCTGTCGCTTCAGGGAGTGGTGATCGCGGGTCGCGGCGCCGTCGGCATGCCCGACCCGATGAAGAAGCTCGGGTGCGGGGGCTGGTTGTAGGCCGTGTTCTGCCAGGCCAGGGCTGTGCGGTACTGCGTGTCGTGGAGGAGCGTGGTGATGCGGGTGGAGGTTTCCAGCGGGGTCGAGTAGATGCGTAGGGCCGTGTTGTTGGTGGTCGGCCACACCACCTCTTCGCGCCAGTCGCCGAGGATGTCGCCCGACAGGGCCGGGGTCGCCTTCGTGCCGTTGTCGGAGTGGACGTCCGAGCCCGTCAGGAGGCGGGTGTCGGACGATGTGCCGTACTTGTCGATGTGGGTGCCGTCGAGGAGTTCGCGGGTGGTGTCGCCGTCCCACCAGGACAGGAAGTTCGTGGAGGACGGCTTGCGGGAGGAGACGACCGTGCCCTTGGGGCCGCGGATACCGGACTCGGCCGACGACCAGGACTCGGCGCCCGCGCTGCCGGACCAGATGTCGCCGGAGACGCCGCGCCCGTTGTCCCCGTTGGCGCCGGTCGACCAGAGGACGGCGCCGGTCTTCGCGTCGGCCATCCAGGACGACGGCTTGGAGCTGTCCTCGTCGACCTTGAACTCCTCCAGGCCCGCGCGGGACGGGTCGAGGTCGCCGACGTGCATGGCGTCGCCGTGGCCGTTCTTCGTGGTCCACAGGGCGGAGCCGTTGTCGTCGACGGCCATCGCGCCGTAGACGATCTCGTCCTTGCCGTCGCCGTCGACGTCCGCGACCGACAGCTGGTGGTTGCCCTGGCCGTCGTACCCCTTGCCGCTGTTCGTCGAGGAGTTGGTGTCGAACGTCCAGCGGCGCGTGAACGTGCCGCCGCGCCAGTCCCATGCCGCTATCACGGACCGCGTGTAGTAGCCGCGCGCCATGATCAGGGAGGGGCGGGAACCGTCCAGGTAGGCCGTGCCCGCGAGGAAGCGGTCGACGCGGTTGCCGTACGAGTCGCCCCACGAGGAGACCGTGCCGCGCGCGGGGACGTAGTCGACGGAGCCCATCGCGGCGCCCGTCTGCCCGTTGAACATCGTCAGGTACTCGGGGCCGGACAGGACGTAGCCGCTGGAGTTGCGGTAGTCCGCCGAGGAGCTGCCGATGACCTTGCCCTGGCCGTCGGTCGTGCCGTCGGCCGTCTTCATGGCGACCTCGGCCTTGCCGTCGCCGTCGTAGTCGTACACCTGGAACTGCGTGTAATGCGCGCCCGAGCGGATGTTCCTGCCCAGGTCGGCGCGCCACAGCCGGGTGCCGTCCAGCTTCACGGCGTCGACGATCGTGTTGCCGGTGTAGCCGGACTGGGAGTTGTCCTTGGCGTTGGTGGGCTGCCACTTGAGGACGAATTCGAGGACGCCGTCGCCGTCGAGGTCGCCGACGGACGCGTCGTTGGCCTCGTAGGTGTAGGCGACGCCGTCGGGGGTGGTGCCGCCCGCGGGCGGGGAGATCGGTACGTCCTTGTAGCCGGTGCGGAACTGGATCGCGTGCGCGGAGTCGGCCTGCTCGGTGCCGTTGACGATGGCGCGGACCGTGTAGTCGGCGGAGTTCGGGGCGCCGGAGTGGAAGAAGTTCGTGGAGCCGGTCACGGGGGTCGCGTTGACCTTCGTACCGGCGCGGTAGACGTTGAAGGAGACGGTGTCCGGGTCCGTGCCGAGCCAGCGCCAGGTGATGAGGTTGCCGGCGTCGGTGTGCACGCTGACCAGGCCTCGGTCGAGTCTCTCGGCCTGCCGTGCGGTGGCCGCGGACGCGTGGTCGGTGGGCAGCAGGGTCAGCCCGGCGACCGCGAGGGCGGCTGCCGTGGTGGTGGCGAGCAGCAGGCGGCGAGGTCTGCGGTGAGAGCGGGGACGGGGCATACGGAAGCTCCTGGGGGTCGGAACGCGCGGGTGGGTCACACACCGTCAGTTGCCGCTGTCGCTCCAACAGTTGCCGCTCGCGTGCGACGTCGCCGCCCGAGCGCTCCGATCCGGAATTCCCGCCTTACGTGGTTGACTTCGCGTGCGCTTCAACACGTTGACTCCCTCCCACAGCCCGGCCCGCACCCGGCGGCCGGGCCCCGCGAGGGGGATTTCCGCATGAAGTACCGCACCATCGGCACGGATCCGGCCACACGCCGCGAGGTCAGTGTGCTCAGCCTGGGCGCCATGCTGTTCGGCACGGTCACCGAGGAGAAGACGGCGTTCGCGATCCTCGACCGGTACGTCGAGGCGGGTGGCACGTTCGTCGACACCTCGGACAACTACGCGTTCTGGCAGACCGGCGGTGTCGGCGGCGACAGCGAGACGGTGCTCGGCAACTGGCGGCGCAGCCGCGGCATCGGCGACGAGATCGTCATCGCCACCAAGCTGGGCGCGGCGCCGCTCACCCCGGGGACCCACTACGTCGACAACGCGGAAGGGCTCTCGGCGGCGGCGATCCGCTCGGCGGTGGCGGGCAGCACGGCGCGGCTCGGTCTGGAGCGGCTGGATCTCCTGTACGCCCACATTCCCGACCCGAAGGTCGAACTGGCCGAGACAGTACGGGAGTTCGGGGCGCTCGTGAACGAGGGCACGGTCGGGCTGCTCGGCGTGTCCAACCACTGGGCGTGGCAGGTGGAGCGGGCCCGGTCCCTCGCGCGGTCCGAGGGCCTGCCCGGGTACGAGGTGCTCCAGTACCAGCACAGCTATCTGCGGCACCGCATCGATATGCCCAGCGAGCTGTCGCCGGACGGGGTGCCCAGTACGGCCGACGGCAATCTGCTCAGCATGGTGCGGGCCGAGCGGGATCTCACGCTGGTCGCGTACTCGCCGCTGCTCGGCGGCGCCTACGTCCGGGACGACAAGCCGCTCGCCGCGGGGCATCAGCACGGCAGTACGCAGCCGCGGCTCGCGGCGCTGCGGGAGGTGGCGAAGTCGGCGGGGGCCACGGTCAACCAGGTGGTGCTGGCCTGGATGATCGGAGCACAGGTGCCGGCGATCCCGCTCGTCGGGGCGTCTTCCGTGGCGCAGATCGAGGAGAGTCTGGCGGCGGTCGACCTGGAGCTGACGGAGGACGAGCGGGTCCGGCTGAACGCCGTGTGACCGGGTCCGCCACGGTGGACAACAGAATCATCGGCCGAAGGCCAGCACCGTGTACGCGGGATCGGGGCGCGGGGTGTCCTGGTCCGGCAACGCCTCCAGCCGCCTGGCCAACCCCTCGCCGCCCGCCGCGTAGATCCGCCCGGCCCGCACGTCCCGGGCCAGCCGGGCCGGGGTGCGGCCCTGGCCGTGTCCCACGAACGTCACCCGGCCACGGGGGCGCAGGCCGTGTCCGGTCGCGTACGAGGTGATGAGCTCGGCCGCGTCGGCGGGACGGCGGGTGCGGTACGGCTCGGCCGGCGCGCAGAGGTCGCTGCCGACGAGATGGGCCGCGCCCTTGTCGACCGTCGTGAGGTAGACGCCGCCGGGGCCGAGCACCCGGGCCGCCTCGGCGACGACGGGGGCCGCGTCGTCGATGAGGTGCAGCAGCCAGATCGAGGTGACCGCGTCGAATGCGCGGTCACGGAATGGGAGTTGGCGACAGTCGGCGCGCGCCACCGCTCCGTCCAGGCGGGGCGCGGCAGCGCGCAGCATGCCGTCGGCCAGGTCCACGCCGAACGGAAGCAGTCCCGGCCGGGCCAGGCAGCGGGTCACGATCCCGGTGCCGCGGGCCAGGTCGAGGAGGGTGCGCGCGGAGCCGGGGACGAGGGCGAGGAGCGCCTCGGCCGCGGCCCGCGCGCGGGGTTCGCCGCCGCGGGTCGCGTCGTACCGGGTGGCTTCCTCGTCGTAGTCGAGCATGGACAGGACCTTGACGAAGAGGACGGGGCCCGGGCCGGGTCGGGCGGCTCAGGTCGCGCCGTGCCCGGGGGCCAACGTCTCGACCCTGCGGGCGAGTTCGAAGTCCTTCGCGGTCACCGCGCCGCCCGCGTCGTGCGTGTGCACCGCGAGGGCGACCGTGTTGTAGCCGAGGGTGAGGTCGGAGTGATGGTTCAGCTCCTCCTGGGTCTGGGCGATGTGCACGACGAGGGCGGTCGCCGCGAAGTGCGTGCCCAGGCGGTAGGTACGGGTGATGCGGTCGCCGTCGAGTGACCAGCCGGGAAGCTCGGCGAGGCGGTCCTCGATCTCCTTCTGGGAGAGCGGTTCAGTAGGCATGCCCCCAGCGTGCCACCCGCACCGCGTTACGGTCTCCCCATGACAACTGCGGCGCGCAAGAACACTTCCGAGGTGGGCCGGCTGCTGCGCGGTTGGCGGGAGCAGCGGCGGGTCAGCCAGCTGGAGCTCGCGCTGCGCGCGGACTCGTCGGCGCGGCACATCAGCTTTGTGGAGACGGGCCGCTCGCGGCCGAGCGAGGAGCTGGTCCTGCGCCTGGCCGAGCATCTGGACGTACCGATGCGGGAGCGCAACTCCCTGCTCCTCGCGGCGGGTTACGCCCCGCGGTTCTCGGAGACCCCGCTCGACGATCCCTCGCTGGGCTCGCTGCGCGAGGGTCTGGAGCGGCTGCTGCGCGGCTACGAACCGTATCCGGCGCTGATCGTCGACGCGACGTACAACGTGATCGCGGCCAACCGCGGCCTCGCCGCGCTGATGGCCTCGCTGCCCGAGGAACTGCTGGGGCGGCAGCCGCTGAACGCGATGCGGCTCACCCTGCACCCGCAGGGGCTGGCGCCGCGCATCCGGAATCTGCGCGAGTGGCGGGGGCATCTGCTGGCGCAGATGGAGCGGCAGATCGCGCTGGCCCGCTCGGAGGCGCTGCGGGAGCTGTACGAGGAGGTCGCCGCGTATCCGGTGCCGGAGGAGACGCCGGGCTCCGCGCCGGCCGAGCCGGTGCCGTACTTCGCACTGCCGATGGTGATCGAGCACGACGGGCACGTGCTGTCGTTCGTGTCGTCGATCTCGACGTTCAACACGCCGATGGACGTGACCGTCGCCGAGCTGGCCGTCGAGACGCTGCTCCCGGCCGACGCGGCGACGGTCAAATACCTCCAGTCCGAGGTGGGGTGAGATACGCACCGCTCCGACCGTGCGGAGTTCGATTCGGTGTTCGATGCACTGGCGGACATACGGTGCGCCCTCCGCCGGCTCAGTGGCCCCTGTACCGCCCTGCCCGTGACCGCGCGGCCGGTCGCTCACCTGCCGGGCGAGGGGCGCGGCGCTCCGCCGGACGTGGACCCGGCAACCCGTACGGCCCCGGCCGACAGGTGCCCGGCGGCGGACGCCCCTAGCGTGCCAAGGACGGCACAGCGAGGGAGCACTCACGGTGACAGACACGACGCACCCCCCGACCGAGCCGGACGCCGCGCTGCTGCGGGCCGGGCGGTTCTTCCGGCGGGGGGCGGCCTCCGCCGACCTGCACAGCGTGCGGATCGAGGGGGGCAGGGACGGCGACGTCTTCTACCGGGACCGGTGGAGCCACGACAAGGTCGTGAACTCGACGCACGGCGTGAACTGCACGGGGTCGTGCCGGTGGAAGGTGTACGTCAAGGACGGCATCATCACGTGGGAGACCCAGCAGACGGACTATCCGAGCGTGGGCCCCGACCGGCCGGAGTACGAGCCGCGCGGCTGCCCCCGAGGGGCGGCCTTCTCCTGGTACACGTACTCCCCCACCCGCGTCCGCTACCCGTACATCCGGGGCGTGCTCCTGGAGATGTACCGGGAGGCGAAGGCGCGGCTGAAGGACCCGGTGCTCGCGTGGGCCGACATCCAGCAGGACCCCGAGCGCCGCAGGCGATACCAACTGGCCCGCGGCAAGGGCGGGTTGGTGCGAGGCACGTGGGACGAGGCCGTGGAGATCGTCGCGGCCGCGCACGTCCACACCATCAAAACGTACGGGCCCGACCGCGTCGCCGGTTTCTCGCCGATCCCCGCGATGTCGATGGTGTCGCACGCGGCCGGGGCCCGGTTCATGTCGCTGATCGGCGCGCCGATGCTGTCGTTCTACGACTGGTACGCGGATCTGCCGGTGGCGTCGCCGCAGGTGTTCGGCGACCAGACGGACGTGCCGGAGTCGGGTGACTGGTGGGACGCCGCGTACCTGATGATGTGGGGCTCGAACGTTCCCGTGACGCGGACGCCCGACGCGCACTGGATGGCCGAGGCGCGTTACCGGGGCCAGAAGGTCGTGGTCGTCGCGCCCGACTACGCGGACAACGCCAAGTTCGCCGACGAGTGGCTGCACCCGCACCCCGGCACGGACGGGGCGCTGGCCCTCGCCATGGGGCACGTCATCCTCAAGGAGTTCTTCGTCGACCGGCAGACGCCGTTCTTCACGGACTACGTCAAGAAGTACACGGATCTGCCGTTCCTGGTGACGCTCGACGAGAAGGACGGCGGCTACGTCCCTTCGAAGTTCCTGCGCGCCTCCGACCTCGGGCAGGGCGGCGAGGGGGCCGAGTGGAAGACGGCCGTGCTCGACGAGGCGACCGGGCAGCCCGCCGTGCCGAACGGCTCTCTCGGCTTCCGCTGGGCCGAGTCGGGCAAGGGCAAGTGGAACCTCGAACTGGGTTCGATCAAGCCGCAGTTGACCCTGCACGGCAGTGACATCGCGAGCGGCGTGGAAGTGCTGTTGCCGCGCTTCGACACCGACGGCGGCACGCACGGGCAGGGCCGCGGCGAGATCGTCCGGCGCGGGGTCCCGGCGACCCGGCTCGGCGGCCAGGACGGTCCGCTGGTCACCACCGTCTTCGATCTGCTGCTCGCGCAGTACGGCGTGGGCCGCGAGGGGCTGCCGGGCGAGTGGGCGGCCTCGTACGACGACGCGGACGCGCCCGGGACGCCCGCCTGGCAGGAGATCCACACCTCCGTGCCGGCCGCCAAGGCCGTCAAGATCGCCCGCGAGTTCGCGCAGACGGCGGAGAAGTCGCAGGGCCGCTGCATGATCCTGATGGGGGCCGGCACCAACCACTGGTTCCACTCCGAGACCATTTACCGCAGTTTCCTCTCTCTGCTGCAGCTCACCGGCTGCCAGGGCAGGAACGGCGGCGGCTGGGCGCACTACGTGGGTCAGGAGAAGTGCCGCCCGGTGACCGGCTGGGCCTCGCTCGCCTCCGCGAACGACTGGTCGCGGCCGCCGCGGCAGATGATCGGCGCGGCGTACTGGTTCACCAACACCGACCAGTGGCGCTACGACAAGTTCGGCGCGGACGTCCTCGCCTCCCCGCTCGGCAAGGGCGCCTTCGAGGGCATGACGGGCGCCGACTGCCTCGCCCTGTCGGCGCGTTCGGGCTGGATGCCGTCGTACCCGACGTTCGACCGCAACCCGCTCGATCTCGGCGAGCAGGAGGTGGACTCGACCGTCGCCGAACTCAAGGCGGGCACCCTGAAGTTCGCCTGCGAGGACCCGGACGCGCCCGAGAACTGGCCGCGGGTCCTCACCCTGTGGCGGGCGAACCTGCTCGGCTCGTCCGCGAAGGGCGCCGAGTACTTCACCAAGCACCTCCTCGGCACGCACTCGTCGCTGCGGGCGGAGGAGGCGGCGCCCGACGAGCGGCCCACGACGGTGACGTGGCGCGAGGAGGCGCCCGAGGGCAAGCTCGACCTGCTCCTCTCGCTCGACTTCCGCCAGACGTCGTCCACGCTCCTGTCGGACGTCGTGCTGCCCGCCGCGACCTGGTACGAGAAGCACGACCTGTCCTCCACGGACATGCACCCCTACGTGCACTCGTTCACGCCGGCCGTGGACCCGCCGTGGCAGGCGCGCACCGACTTCGACACGTTCAAGGCGCTCGCGCACAAGCTCAGCGAACTGGCCGCCGGCCATCTCGGCGTGCGCAAGGACCTGGTGGCGGCGCCGCTCCAGCACGACACCCCGGGCGAGATCGCGCAGCCCGGCGGAGTCGTCCTGGACTGGCGCAAGGGCGAGTGCGAGCCGGTGCCCGGCAGGACGATGCCGAACCTCGTCGTCGTCGAGCGGGACTACACCGCGATCGGCGCGAAGTTCGCCTCGCTCGGCCCGCTGGTCGAGCAACTGGGCCTGCCCGCCAAGGGCATCACCCTCCACCCCGACCAGGAGGTCGAGGAGCTGCGTGCGCGCAACGGCGTCGTGCGCGGCGGTCCCGCGGACGGCCGGCCCTCGCTCGACACGGCGGTCAAGGCGGCGAACACGATCCTCGCCCTGTCCGGGACGACCAACGGCCGCCTCGCCACGCAGGGCTTCCACACGCTGGAGGCCCGTACGGGCCAGGAAATGGCGCATCTCGCCGCCGAGCACGAGGGCAAGCGCGTCACGTACGCGGACACGCAGGCCGCGCCCGTCCCGGTGATCACCTCGCCGGAGTGGTCCGGCAGCGAGGCGGGCGGCCGCCGGTACACGGCCTTCACGCTCAACACCGAACACCTCAAGCCCTGGCACACACTGACGGGGCGTCAGCACTTCTTCATCGATCACGACTGGATGCACGAACTCGGCGAGGCGCTGCCCATCTACCGGCCACCGCTCGACATGAACCGGCTGTTCGGCGAGCCGGTCCTCGGCCCGGACGGGGAACACGAGGTGACGGTCCGTTACCTCACGCCGCACAACAAGTGGTCCATCCACTCCGAGTACCAGGACAACCTGTTCATGCTCGCGCTCTCCCGCGGCGGGCAGTCGATCTGGATGGCGCCGCAGGACGCCGGGGCCATCGGCGTCAAGGACAACGACTGGATCGAGGCGGTGAACCGCAACGGTGTCGTCGTCGCCCGCGCGATCGTCTCCCACCGCATGCCGGCCGGCACGGTCTACATGCACCACGCGCAGGAACGCACCGTCAACGTCCCGAAGGCGGAGACCACCGGAAAGCGCGGCGGCATCCACAACTCGCTCACCCGGCTCATCCTCAAGCCGTCCCATCTCATCGGCGGCTACGCCCAGTTGTCGTGGGCGTTCAACTACCTCGGCCCGACGGGCAACCAGCGCGACGAGGTGACGGTCATCCGGCGCCGAAGCCAGAAGGTGGAGTACTGACTCATGCGCATCATGGCTCAGATCGCGATGGTCATGAACCTCGACAAGTGCATCGGCTGCCACACCTGCTCGGTCACCTGCAAGCAGGCGTGGACCAACCGCAACGGCATGGAGTACGTCTGGTTCAACAACGTCGAGACCCGTCCCGGGCAGGGCTACCCCCGCCGCTACGAGGACCAGGAGAAGTGGCGCGGCGGCTGGGAGTTGAACAAGAGGGGCGCCCTGAAGCTGAAGGGCGGCGGCCGCTTCAAGAAGCTCGCGGGCATCTTCTCCAACCCCAAGCTGCCGGAGATCAAGGACTACTACGAGCCCTGGACGTACGACTACAAGAACCTGACCGAGGCGCCGCTCGGCGACGACTACCCGGTGGCGGAGCCCCGCTCGCAGATCACCGGCAAGCCGATGAAGATCGAGTGGTCGTCGAACTGGGACGACAACCTGGGCGGCGCGACCGAGTACGGCGATCTCGACCCGATGGTGGAGAAGACCCGCCAACAGGCCGCCGACAAGGTCAAGTTCGCGTTCGAGCAGACCTTCATGTTCTACCTGCCGCGGATCTGCGAGCACTGCCTGAACCCGTCCTGCGTGGCGTCCTGCCCGTCCGGCGCGATGTACAAGCGCGAGGAGGACGGCATCGTCCTGGTCGACCAGGACCAGTGCCGCGGCTGGCGGATGTGCGTGACGGGATGCCCGTACAAGAAGGTCTACTTCAACCACCGCACCGGCAAGGCCGAGAAGTGCACGATGTGCTATCCGCGCATCGAGGTGGGGCTGCCGACCGTCTGCTCGGAGACGTGCGTGGGGCGCCTGCGCTATCTCGGGGTGATCCTCTACGACGCCGACAAGGTGACGGAGGCGGCGCAGACCACGGACGAAACAGGGCTGTACGAAGCCCAGTTGGGTGTGTTCCTCGATCCGGACGACCCCGCCGTGCAGCGGGCCGCCGAGGAGGCCGACATCCCGTACGACTGGATGGAGGCGGCGCGCCGCTCCCCGGTCCACGCGCTCATCAGCAAGTACAAGGTGGCACTCCCGCTGCACCCGGAGTACCGGACGATGCCGATGGTCTGGTACATCCCGCCGCTCTCCCCCGTCGTCGACGCGCTCAGCGAGACGGGCCACGACGGCGAGGACCACCACAACCTCTTCGGCGCGATCGACACGCTGCGCATCCCGCTGGAGTACCTCGCCGAGATCTTCACGGCGGGCGATGTGGCGCCCGTGCGCTCCTCCCTGGAGAAGCTCGCCGCGATGCGCTCGCACATGAGGGCCATCAACCTCGGTGACCTGCCCGACAGTTCGATCGCCGAGTCGGTCGGCATGGGGGCCGCCGAGATCGAGGAGATGTACCGGCTGCTCGCGATCGCCAAGTACGAGGACCGGTACGTGATCCCGACCGCGGCGGTGGGCGACGCGCAGCGCCTGGAGGAGTCGGCGCTGCCGGACTCCTGCAGCCTCGACTACGAGGACGGGCCCGGCATGGGCGGCGAGGGCCCCTTCGGCGGCGACTCCGGCAACACCACGACCGGCGGCCGCAAGCTGCTGCCCGTCGTCTCCGTCGAGAACTTCCACCTCACCAAGCGCCGCCAGACCGCCGACGACCCGAAGGAGAGCCCGTGACCGGCCCCTCAGCCCTTCTCCACCAGGCGGCTGCGCTCTGTCTCACCTACCCAGACGAGGAGTTGTACGAGCGGCTGCCGCTGGTGCGGGCCGCGGCGCCGCGCCTCGCCCCCTTCGTCGACCACGCCGAGGCCACGCCCCTGGAGGACCTCGCGGCGCACTACGTCCAGGTCTTCGACTTCAAGAACCGGCACAGTCTGTACCTGACGTGGTGGCGCGACGGCGACACCCGGCGGCGCGGCATGTCGCTGGTCCGCATGAAGGAGGTCTACCGGGAGCACGGCATGGAGTTCACCGGCGAGGAGCTTCCCGACTTCCTGCCCGCGGTCCTGGAGTTCTCGGCCCAGGCGGGCCCGTTCCTCCTGGAGGACCACCGCAGCGGCCTCGAACTGCTGCGCCTGGCCCTCACCGAGCACGGCACGCCGTACGCCACCGTGCTCACCGCCGTCTGCGCCTCGCTGCCCGGCCCCTCCCCCAAGGACCGGGCCGAGGCGCTCGCGCTGGCCCGCTCGGGCCCGCCGCGCGAAGAGGTCGGCCTGGAACCCTTCAGCGCTCATGACTCCCTGCCACTGTTCGTGAAGGAGCACGCCCCGTGACCACGCTGATCTGGGGCGCCCTGCCCTACATCGCCTTCGTGCTGCTGGTCGCGGGCACGATCTGGCGGTTCCGCTACGACAAGTTCGGCTGGACGACGCGCTCCTCGCAGATCTACGAGTCGAAGCTGCTGAACATCGCCTCGCCGGTCTTCCACTACGGCATCCTGTTCGTCCTCGTCGGCCATCTGGTCGGCCTCTTCATCCCGATGTCGTGGACCGACACATGGCACATCAGCGAGCACACGTACCATCTCTTCTCCCTCTACGGCGGCACGTTCGCCGGCGTGCTGGCCGTCTGCGGCATCGTCCTGCTGGTGTACCGGCGCCGCACCAAGGCACCCGTCTTCCGCGCGACGACCCGCAACGACAAGCTCATGTACGTGGTGCTGGTCGGGTCCCTCCTGCTCGGCATGACGGCGAAGCTCAGCCATTCCTCGGGCGACGGCTACAACTACCGGGAGACCATCGGCCCGTGGTCCCGCAGCCTGTTCACGCTCAGTCCGGACATCTGGCGGATGGAGGGCGTGCCCGTGCTCTACCAGATTCATGCGGTAGTGGGCATGTCACTCATCGCGCTGGTACCGTTCACCCGGCTCGTGCATATGTTCAGCGCGCCGGTGCAGTACCTGTTCCGTCCGTACGTGGTCTATCGCAGCCGTGACCAGCGGCGGCTGACCTCGCGGCCGGAGCGACGGGGGTGGGAGCGCACCGGCTCATAGCCGCTGCTTGTCGTAACCGTCACGTGGGGAGACGTGAGACGTGAGTGAACGACGGCCCGCACCCACCGTGGGCCAGGTCGTCCTCGGCCGACGCCTGCGAGATCTGCGGGAGGCCGCGGGACTCAAGCGTGACGAGGCCGCCCGCGCACTGCGGGTGACCGGGGCGACGATCCGCAGGATGGAGACCGCCGAGGTCTCGCTCAAGATCCCGTACGTCCAGATGCTCCTGGAGCTGTACGAGGTCCCCGAGCGGGAGATAGAGGCGTTCGTCGCGCTCGCCGAGGAGGCGAACCTGCCCGGCTGGTGGCAGCGGTTCCACGACGTACTGCCGGACTGGTTCAGCCTGTACGTCAGCCTGGAGGGCGCGGCCGAGATGATCCGCGCCTACGAACCGCACTTCGTGCCGGGCCTGCTGCAGACCGAGGAGTACGCGCGGGCGGTCTTCGACGCCGGCACCGTGGGCCGCTCGAAGCCCGACGAGATAGACCGGCACGTGTCGCTGCGCCTGGCCCGCCAGTCGCTGCTCACGCGGGAGGACGCGCCGCACCTGTGGGTCGTCATGGACGAGACGGTGCTGCGCCGTCCGCCCGGCGGTCCCGCGGTGCTGCGCGGGCAGCTGGACCACCTCATCGACGTGGCCCGGCTCCCCCATGTGACGCTCCAGATAGCCGAGTTCGCCAGCGGCCCGCACCCCGGCACGTTCGGCCCGTTCACCCTGTTCCGCTTCCCTGTACGGGAGTTGCCGGACATGGTGTACAGCGAGTACGTCACCGGGGCGCTGTACCTCGACTCGCGCGACGAGGTGGGCGCACACCTGGAGGTCCTGGACCATCTGGTGGCCCAGGCGGCGGGCGCGGAGCGGACGCTGGAGATCCTGGAGAAGTGGCGGGCCCACTTGAGCCCCGCGGACGACTGAGGCCCCGGACGAGGCCTACGAGGCCGTGCCCTTCTCGTCGCCCTTGTCGTCGTCCACGATCTCCGCGTCGACCACGTCGTCCCTGGACTCGTCGTCGGAGGGCCCGGCACGGTCCGCACCCTGATACATGGCCTGTCCCACCTTCTGACTGACGGTGGCCAGTTTCCGCACCCCGTCCCGGAGAGCGTTCGTGTCCGGCGGGTCGGCGGCCAGCGTGGTCCTCAACTCCGCCACGGCGTCCTCGACTTCACCGCGGATGTCCTTCGGCACCCGCTCCTCGTTGTCCCGCAGGAACCGCTCCGTCCGGTAGACGAGCTGCTCCGCCTCGTTGCGGGCCTCGGCGGCCTCCCGGCGCCTGCGGTCCTCCTCGGCGTGCGTCTCGGCCTCCCGTACCATCCGGTCGATGTCGTCCTTCGGCAGGGCCGAGCCGCCGGTCACCGTCATCTTCTGCTCGCGCCCGGTGGCGAGGTCCTTCGCCGAGACGTGCATGATCCCGTTGGCGTCGATGTCGAACGTGACCTCGATCTGCGGGACGCCGCGCGGGGCGGGCGGCAGCCCCGTCAGGTCGAAGACGCCGAGCTTCTTGTTGTAGGCGGCGATGTCCCGCTCGCCCTGGAAGACCTGGATGCCGACGGACGGCTGGTTGTCGGTGGCCGTGGTGAAGGTCTCCGAACGCCGGGTGGGAATGGTCGTGTTGCGCTCGATGAGCTTCGTCATGACCCCGCCCTTGGTCTCGATGCCGAGGGACAGCGGCGTCACGTCGAGCAGCAGGACGTCCTTGACGTCGCCGCGGATGACACCGGCCTGGAGGGCGGCGCCCACGGCGACCACCTCGTCCGGGTTGACACCTTTGTGCGGGTCCTTGCCGGTCAACTCCCGTACCAGGCCGGTGACCGCGGGCATCCGCGTCGATCCGCCGACGAGGATGACGTGGTCGACGGCCGACAGTTCGACGCCCGCGTCTTTCACGGCCTGGTGGAACGGCTTCTTGCAGCGGTCGAGCAAGTCCGCTGTCAGCTCCTGGAACTGAGCGCGGGTCAGCTTCTCGTCGAGGTGCAGCGGCCCCTGTGCCGTCGCCGTGATGTACGGCAGGTTCACACTCGTCTCGCTCGACGACGACAGCTCGATCTTCGCCTTCTCGGCGCCCTCGCGCAGCCGCTGCACCGCCATCTTGTCGTTGCCGAGGTCGATGCCGTGCGCGTTCTTGAACTGCCGGATCAGATGGTCGACGAGGCGCTGGTCCCAGTCGTCGCCGCCCAACTGGGTGTCCCCGTTGGTGGCCTTGACCTCGATGACGCCGTCGCCCATCTCCAGGAGCGAGACGTCGAACGTGCCGCCGCCCAGGTCGAAGACGAGGACCGTCTGTTCGTCGCCCTTGTCCAGGCCGTACGCGAGGGCGGCCGCCGTCGGCTCGTTGATGATGCGCAGCACCTTCAGGCCCGCGATCTCGCCGGCCTCCTTGGTGGCCTGACGCTGCGCGTCGTCGAAGTAGGCGGGCACGGTGACCACGGCGTCGGTCACGTCCTCGCCGAGGTACGCCTCCGCGTCGCGCTTGAGCTTCTGCAGCACGCGCGCGGCGAGTTCCTGCGCGTTGTAGCGGACGCCGTCGATGGTGCCGCTGTCGGGGAAGTGCCAACTCCCGTCGCCCATGTGCCGTTTGACGGAGCGCGCGGTGCGCTCCACGTTCGTGACGGCCTGCCGCTTGGCGACCTCGCCGACCAGGACTTCCTTGTTCTTGGCGAAGGCCACGACGGAGGGGGTGGTGCGCGCGCCCTCCGCGTTGGCGACGACGGTGGGCTCACCCCCCTCCAGCACGGCCACCACCGAGTTCGTCGTACCGAGATCGATTCCGACCGCACGCGCCATGACGCGTCCCCTCTCACAGAAACAGGCCCGCTCACGTCGTTCTGGACACCGGGTTGTCCCGGTATCCAGCACAAAACTTGAGCGGGCCCGTGTCAAGGGGGCAAAGAGCCGTCAGGCCAGCTTGGCCGTCAGGGTGATGTCCGTGCCCGAGAGCGCCTGGCTCACCGGGCAGTTCTTCTTGGCGTCCTCGGCGGCCGCGGTGAAGCCCTGCTCGTCGAGGCCCGGCACGGTGCCCTCGACGGTGAGGTGGATGCCCTTGATGCCCTCTCCCGGCTGGAACGTCACGTCCGCGGAGGTGACCAGCTTGGTGGGCGGCGTGCCCGCGCCGGCCAGGCCGTGCGAGAGCGCCATGGAGAAGCAGGACGAGTGCGCCGCCGCGATCAGCTCCTCGGGGCTCGTCTTGCCGTTCGCCTGCTCGGCGCGGGACGGCCACGACACCGGCTGCTCGCCGATCCCGGAGGAGTCGAAGGTGACGACTCCGTTGCCCTCGAGCAGGTTGCCTTCCCACACGGTGTGTGCGGAGCGCGTGGTTGCCACGATGGTTCCCTTCCGTACGGCCCCCTGCGGCGGGACCGTTTCCGATTGCCTCTGACCTCCATCCGACCACATGTGGCACCGGCGCACCCGGAAGACCGGGCCACAGGCCGTGCCGCGGTCACCATGGCCGGAATGCGCGCTGGGCAAGACCGCACGGCGGTGACACTTTGAGGCCCCCGGCCAAGGGGATCCGCCCGGGGCTTCGCAGGGGGTGTGGCCATGCGCATGATCTATTCCGACCGCGGTCCGTCACCACTGGAGACCGGGAAGCCCGGCGCGGCCGACCGCGATTCGACGTCCGGCTGGTGGGGCGCGTTCAGCATCCAGAAGTTCGTGAACCAGATTCCTCTGTCGCACACGCACGAGGACGCGACCGGCTGGCTGGCCTATCTTCAGCAGTTCCACGACCGCAACTTCTGGTTCGCGGACAGCGGCGCGCAGGTGTGGGCGTACGAGGAGAGTTACGACAACTGGCAGGACCGGTACGGTCTGGACGCCGTGGTCGCCGTGTACCACTCGGGCCATGGCGGCATGGACGACAACGGCGTGTTCTTCGCCCCGCTGGGCGCCAAGTGGGACAACCGCTCGGACGCGGTCTCCAACCGGATGGCGTTCGGCGACGAGCGGGTCAACTACGTGTTCTGGTCGACGTGCAGCTCGCTGCGCGTCCTCGACGGGCACTCCCCCGTACGCACCTGGGCCGGCCCCAACCTGGGCTCCCGGATGATCTTCGGGTTCGAGACGACGAGTATCGACAGCCCGGACTACGGCAGGAAGTTCTGGGAGAAGTGGCGGGCCGGCCAGACCTACTGCGACGCCTGGCTCAACGCGAGCTGGGACATCTACAACGGGCAGGCCCCGTCGGTCGCGGCCACGGGCGCCGGTCGGGCGGAGGCGGTCAGCCGTCTCGACGCCGAGCGGAACTTCTTCCGCGAGCACGTCACCGACTCCTGGTACGCCTGGCGCTGGTACTACGCCCGCGAGGGGCTGCGCGATCCGCTGACGCGGGCCCCGTCGGAGCCGCAGATCGTAGAGCTGACACCGCGCGACCCCGGGCAGGAGCTCACGCGGCTCGGACAGCTCGCGCACTTCCCGCAGGCCGCGCTCCAGGAGGTGCAGGTCGAGCGGCAGGGCGTGCTGAGCGCGAGCTCGGGCGACCGGTTCGTGTCGACGGGGCCGGGGGCGGTGCGCTGGGTGAAACTGGCCGAGGCCAACCACCGCAACACCCGGCAGCTGCCGACCGGGCGCGCGGTCGAGCTGGCCCGGCAGTTCGTCGGGCAGCACGGGGAGGCGACGGGCGGCGCCGAGCTGGTCGTCGACGGCGTCCACGACCTGATGCAGAACAGCGGCGAGAAGGACGGTTCGGGGATCGGCGAGCCGGTGTCGCTGCAGACGCACGTCACGTTCCGGCAGACCTTCGGCGGCATACCGGTGATCACGCCCGGCCGGGGCGAGTTCCGGGTGGCGCTCGACAACGACGGCACCGTGGTGCAGGCGACGCTGTCGACGCGGCAGCCCACCGGCGAGGTACGCACTCCGAGTTCGGCGGTCGCGCCGCCGTCCGGCAAGGGCAGGCAGGCCCTGAAGTCGCCCGGCTCGCGTGACCCGCGCCAGGCCCTCGACGAGGCGCAGCAGCGGCGCATCGCGCACCTGACGGCGATGGCCGCGGACAGCGACCGTCCGGCGGCCGACATCGAGGCGCAGCTGGAGATCCGGGATGTACCGGGCACGCTCGAGGTCGGCTACGAGATCGAGGGCAACGAGGCCTATGTGGCCGCCCGCAAGCTGATCGAACTCGGCTCGCGGGACAGCACGTTCAAGAAACTGCGCTGGGTGGTCGCGCCCATCGCCAGGTGACCGACGGGGGTCGGGTCAGTGGGTGGCGGTTCGCTTCTTGCGGGCCGCCATCCACGCGTAGACCAGCACCCCGGCGAAGAGGAAGAGCACGCCCTGGTAGACGGCCGCGTACCCGGCGCCGCCGACCAGCCACATGGAGAACCCGAACGCGGCGACGGCGAGGACCATGTCCCGCGCCAGCCGCGACCGCCGCACCCGGTGCCCCTGCCCGGACAGCAGGAAGTAGATCTGCGCGGCGGTGGCCAGCAGGTACGGCACGGTCGCGGTGAACGTGGTGACGAGCACGAGCGTCTCGAAGACCCCGGTCGACCCCGCGGTGTAGTTGTAGACCGTCAGGAGGCTGGCGAGGGTCACCGCGACGAGTACGCCGAAGGTGGGGATGCCGCGCCGCTTGCGCTCGAACGCCGTGGGGAACAGGCCGTCCCTGGCCGCCGCGTACGGCGTCTGGGCGCTGAGCAGCGTCCAGCCGTTGAGCGCGCCGACCATGGAGACCAGGGCGGCGATCGCGACGGCGGTGCCGCCCCAGGTGCCGCCGAACATCGCGTTGACGGCGTCGGAGAACGGCGCGGTCGAGTCCACCAGCTTGTCGTGCGCGACCGTGCCGAACACCGCCACCGTGCACAGCAGGTAGAGCAGTGCGGCGAGCCCGGTGCCGAGGACGGTCGCGCGGCCGACGTTGCGCTGCGGGTCGCGGACCTCGCCCGCGCTCACGGACGCGGACTCGACGCCCAGATAGCTGAAGAGCAGGATCGCGGCGGACGCGGAGACGGCGCCGAGCGCGGAGTCGCCGGTCGCCTGGAACGGGCCCAGGTTGTCCGCCTTGAAGAAGAAGAGGCCGCCGACCGCGACCAGCAGCAGCGGCGCGAACTTCAGGACGGTGGAGACGAGTTGGACCGCGCCGACGTAGCGGGTGCCGGCGAGGTTGGCGAGCGCGGGTAGCCACTGGCAGGCCAGCGCGGCGACGATCGTCCAGAACGTCGAGCCGCGGATCGGCAGCAGGACGTCGAGGTAGCCGACGGCGGCGACGGCGAGCGCCGCGTTCGAGACCCAGGTGGTGATCCAGTAGCTCCACGCGGCCAGGAAGCCGGCGAAGTCGCCGAAGGCCTCACGGGCGTAGACGTACGGGCCGCCGGTCTGCGGATGCCGGTGCGCGAGGCGGCCGAAGACGAGGGCGAGCGCGATGGCGCCGACCGTCAGGACGCCGAAGGCGACGAGGCTGACCGTGCCGTACGGGGCCACGGAGGCGGGGAGCAGGAAGATGCCGCCGCCGATGATGTTGCCCATGACGAGGGCCGTGGCGATGGGGAGACCGAACCTGCGGGCGTGCCTGCTGTCCTGCCCGTCGTCCCCGGCCGGAGCCGTCTGTACCGCGGGCCCGGTGTCGTGCATGGGGTGGTGCGCCTCTCGGTCGTACTGAAGAGCCGTCACGGGATCGCCGGGCGGCGCTCCATGGTCGGGCGAGAGACGATCCCCCACCAAATCAGGCCGATTCGTCCCGCACATCGGGGGGTGCGGCCACAAATGATGCGCCGTGCGGGGTCTGTGGGAGGGAATTCTCCAGCGGGACCTGCGGGCCGAACCCTTCGCGGAGCCAGCGGCGCAGTACCTGGTGGACCTGTTCGGCTCCGACGAGTTCGCCGCCGTCCGGGACCGGATCGGACAGCGACGACGGCGAGAGCAGGAAGGGGCGGCTCTGCGCGCCGCCGAGCCCGCCGTGCGAGCCGATCTGCTCCTCGAAGGCGAGGACCTCGCCGTCGACGGGGTCGTACCAGGAGTTGACCATGATGTCGGCGGTGTGCGGAAAGGTATCGGTGCGGCGCACGGCGTCGGCGGCGCCGGGACCGAAGTCGGCGAGCGGGCCCTGCCCGTCGGCCAGGTCGCCGATCGGGACCTCCGCTCCGCGCGCCCCGAGCACGACGGCCCCGTGCTCTTCGCTCCGTACGAGAAGGAAGCCGATGCCGGGATGGTTGGCGAGGGTCGGCAGCAGCGCCGGGTGGCGGGCGTCGACCTCCTCCTTGCTCATCCGGTGCGGCACGTCGGGGAAGGAGACGAGGCCGAGGTTCCCGGAGGCCAGCACGACCGGTTCATGGTGCTTGCCCTTGCGGGCGGCGGGCTCCTCGACGGGACGGCGCAGCGCGGCACGGACGGCGGCGCGGGCCTCGGCGCCGCTGTGGGTGCTCCGCGCCTTGCGCGGCACGGGCAGTCCGCAGCCCGCGCGCACCAGGTCCTGGAGGGTGAGTCCGTAGCGGGCGTGGAAGGTCTCGCCGGGGCTCTGCCCGTGGTCGGACAGGACGACGATGCGGTACGGGCGCGGGGCGTGCTCGACGACCTTCGCGATCAGCGCGAGCGAGCGGTCGAGCCGTTGGAGGACCTTGTCGGTGTCGCGGCCGTGCGGTCCCGAGTGGTGCGCCACTTCGTCGTAGGCGACGAGGTCGGCGTAGACGGCGCTGCGGCCCGCCAGCAGGTCGCCGATGACCGCCGCGACGACGACGTCCCGTTCGACGACGGTCGCGAAGGCGCGGACGAAGGGGTAGAGGCCGCCCCGGCCGATCCGCGGCCGCTGTCTGCGCAGGCGGGCGCGGGTGGACTGGCCGATCTCGCGGCCGGCGTCGGCGAAGAAGGAGAGGGCGGTGCGCACCGCGTTCGCGGGGTCGGAGAAGTAGGCGAAGTAGCCGGCCCTGGACCGGTTCTCCTTGCCGCGCCGGGCGGCGACGGAGAGCACGAGGGCGACCTCTTCGGCGCCGCCGCTGAAGAGGTTGCCGCGGCTCGCGCCGTCGACGGTGAGCAGGCCTCCGTCGCCGGTGTGCTCGACGGCGCGGCGCTGGAGTTCGGCGGCGCTGGTGGGGCGGTTGGAGACCTGGATCTCGCCGGTGTCCTTCTCGTACCAGCGGAAGGCGGGGATGTCGTGGTTCGAGCCGTGCAGGATGCCGAGCTGGCTGGCGCCGGTCTGGCTCGACCAGTCGGTGCGCCACGGGGTGAGTCGGTGCCCTCCGTCGCGCAGCCAGGCGCCGACGGTGGGCATCACGTCGCCGCGGGCGGCCCGCAGCAGGACTTCGTGGCCGACGCCGTCGAGCTGGAGGAAGACGGTGCCGGGGGCGGGCGGTCCCGCTTCGGGCCGGACGTCCTCGACGGCCCTGCGGCGTCGCCGGTCGGCGAGCCGGTACAGCCGCCGCCGGTACGCGTCGTCGTCGCGGACGGCGAGCGCGCCGCCGGTCGCCGATGCCACGGCCGACATCACCGCGGCGACGACGACCGCGGTCTCCGGGCTGACCTCGCCGCGGCCGTCCGGGATGAGGTACAGGGCGAACAGGAGCACCGCGCCGTTCAGGAAGAAGACGGCGAATCCGAGGACGAGGGCCGGGACGAGGAGGAGGGCGCGGACGAGGAGGGGCCAGACCAGGGCCGAGAGGAGGGCGAAGGCGCCGGCGCCGAGGGCCGCCGTGGTGGCGACGCGGGTGGCGCTGTCGCCGGTGTCGGACTGGAGCTGGAAGTCCGGCAGGAGGCCGGCCAGGATCAGCATGGTCAGCGTGCCCGCCGCCCAGACCGTGAGCGAGCGCCACACCGTGCTCGCCACCCGTCTCCATCGGCCTGCGGCCACTTTCCCGCTCCCCTCGCCCCTGTGCTGCCTCGCCCTGATTGTCGTAGGTCAGGGTTTCATACGGTTTGAGCGAGCCTGTCCATGAGGAGCGGGGTCCGGGGCGGCGGGGCGCATCTCACGCCACGGTCAGCACCCGTCGTATCCCGCTGTGGGCATCGACAGCCGGCGGTGCACGCGAGCCTTCATCTCCGCGCTGTACGACGGCTCCGCGAGGCCCGCCGTCTCCAGCCGGACCCCGCGCCGCGCGCACTCCGCCGAGAACGCGTCGACCGAGCGGAGCGCCGCACGCAGGACGCGGTCGCAGGGGGCGACGAAGACGTCGACCAGGCCCGCGTCGACGTCCGCCCAGAGGATCTCGTGGTCGGGGCGCACCCCGTGCACGAAGAGTTCGCGGGTGACCACGTAGCCGCGCTCGGCGGCCCAGCGGGCGCACATCGCGTGCTGGCTGCGCGAGTCCACCAGAAACGGGTCGGCGTCCAGCTGCTCCAGCGGCGTCAGGCTGGCGATCGCCGCGACCCGCACGGCAGCGCCGGCCCCGTCCGGTGCCCCCATGGTGTCCCCCTCACCTCAGCCGTTCGGCGTCGACCCTACTCCTGCACGTACTCTCGGGGCAGTCGCAATGTGAGGAGGCAACGGGTGCCGGTGGAGATCACCTGGTGGGGGCACGCCACCTGCACGGTCGAGGACTCGGGCACCAGGGTGCTCACCGATCCGCTCTTCGCCCGGCGCCTCGCCCACCTTCGACGCCGTCGCGGGGCCCCGCCGCCGCCGAGTGCCGCGCACGCCGATGTGGTCCTTGTCTCACATCTGCACGCCGATCATCTGCATCTGCCGTCGCTGGCCAGGCTCGCGCCGGGCACCCGGGTGCTGGTGCCGCGCGGCGCCGCCCGCGCCGTGCCGGGCCTGCGCCGGCTGCGGGCCCTGGAGTTCACCGAGGTCGAGCCGGGGGCCGTCGTCGAGGTCGGCGACCTCGCGATAAGAGTGGTGCCCGCCGCGCACGACGGGCGGCGGCTGCCGGTCGGCCCGCACCGGGCGCCCGCGCTCGGCTTCGTGGTGAGCGGTGAGGCCCGTACGTACTTCGCGGGCGACACCGGGCTGTTCGACGGCATGGCCGACGCCGTCGGGGAGGTGGACGTCGCGCTGCTGCCGGTCGGCGGGTGGGGGCCGCACCTCGGGCCGCACCACCTCGACCCGGCGCGCGCCGCCGAGGCGCTGACCAGGATCGCGCCGCGCAGCGCCGTGCCCGTCCACTACGGGACGTACTGGCCCATCGGGATGGACGCCGTGCGCCCGCACGAGTTCCACACGCCGGGCGAGGAGTTCGTCCGGCAGGCCGCGCAGCGCGCGCCGGACGTCACGGTGCACTGTCTCGCGCACGGCGAGAGCGTCCGGCCGGAGGTGGCCCGATGATGCTCGACGCCGTCGCCCAGGTGGTACCGACCGAGTCGACCCAACAGGCCGCCGGTTACCCGACGTTGTTCCTGCTCGTCGCGGTCGGCGCGCTGGTGCCGGTGATTCCGACGGGCGCGCTCGTCAGCTCCGCCGCCGTCGTCGCGTTCCACCAGACCGCGCCGTTCTCGCTGCTGCTCGTGTTCGTCGTGTCCTCGCTCGCCGCGTTCCTCGGGGACATCGCCCTGTACTGGCTCGGGCGGCGCGGCATGCACTCGAAGAACGGTTCGCGGTGGCTGGAGGCCCTCCGCTCCCGGGCCCCCCAGGAGCGTCTGGAGCAGGCGCAGGAGAAGCTCGCCGACCACGGCGTGCTGGTCCTCGTGCTGTCGCGGCTCGTGCCCGCCGGGCGCATCCCGGTGATGCTGGCGTGCCTGATGGCGAAGATGCCGCTGCGCCGGTTCGCCCGCGGCGACATCCCGGCGTGCCTCGCCTGGGCGGCGACGTACCAGATCATCGGGATCCTCGGCGGCTCCCTGTTCAAGGAGCCGTGGCAGGGCGTTCTCGCGGCGATCGTGCTGACCGTGGTGGTCAGCACGGCCCCGATGCTGTGGCGGAAGGTGCGCCGGCTGTCAGGCAGTCAGCACGCGTGACGCGCCGACCGGCAGGTCCCACAGCGCGGCGCGCGGCAGGCCCGCCCGCTCCCAGGCGGCCCGCAGCCGGGTGAGCGGCTCCATGACCGGCTCGGCCGACAGCAGGAACGTGGCCCAGTGCATGGGCGCCATGAGGCGTGCGCCGACGTCGTGCGCGGCCCGCACCGCGTCCTCCGGGTCGCAGTGCACGTCCCGCAGCCACCAGCGCGGTTCGTAGGCGCCGATGGGCAGCAGCGCCAGGTCGATGCCGGGGTAGCGGCGGCCGATCTCCGAGAACCAGCGGCCGTATCCGGTGTCGCCCGCGAAGTAGATCCGCTGCTGGTCCCTGTCGGTGAGGATCCAGCCGCCCCACAGGGTGCGGCAGGTGTCCGTGAGCGAGCGCTTCGACCAGTGGTGCGCCGGTACGAAGTCGAAGCGGACGCCGTCGAGTTCGGCCGCCTCCCACCAGTCCAGTTCCGTGACGCGCGTGAAGCGGCGCCGGCTGAACCAGCGGCCGAGGCCCGCCGGGACGAACACCGGGGTGGAGCGCGGAAGTCTTCTGAGGGTGGGCCAGTCCAGATGGTCGTAGTGGTTGTGGCTGATGACGACCGCGTCGACGGGCGGCAGCGCGCTCCAGGCGACGCCGACCGGGGTGATCCTGGCCGGGGTGCCGAGGATCTTGCGGGACCAGACGGGGTCCGTGAGGACGGTCAGACCGCCGATCCGGACGACCCAACTGGCGTGTCCCGCCCAGGTGACGGCGGCCGTGCGGGCGTCGACGTCGGGCAGCGGGCCCGGTTCGAACGGCAGGTCCGGGATGTCCTTCAGGCCTTCGGGGCGCGGCCGCAGCGCGCCCTCGCGGGCGAACCGGGCGAAGGCCCGCAGGCCGGGCAGGGGTGCGGACAGGCGGTCCGCGAAGGACCGGGGCCAGCGGCGCGGCGGTGCCTCGACGGGGCTGCCTCCGCCGAGCGGCCGCGGCTCGACGAGGGGGCGCGGCTCGACGAGGGGGCGGACGGACGCGGTGGCAGCCCCGTCGAGGCACCGCCGCGCCGTCGTCGATTCGGACGCCTGGGTCATCGCTCGGACTCCCATCCTTCGCCTGCCGGTCCGTTGCCTTCCGAACTCACCGGTTCCACCGGGCCCGGGTCGCCCCGGAGCTCGTCAAACACGGACCTCACCTTCCCCAACAGGCTTGTCACATGCGGCAGTTCGAGGGGATCCGGTGATTTGAGGGACGCGCCGCGCTCGTCCGGGGTTGAGCCGAGCAGCGGTCCCGTCGACAGGCGCACCCGCAGCGCCGCGGGGTCGTCGCCGAACCGGTGGCCGCCGGGGGCCGGCATGTCCAGGCGCGCGGTGAGGAAGTCCTCCAGGTCCTGGGCGTCGGTGACCCCGCGGGCCGCGAGCGGCGGCCGCAGCGGGTCCAGGTCGACGTAGAGGTGCCGGCCCGCCCGCGGGGGCAGCGCCAGGCCGCCGCCGGCCAGCACGATGCGGTACGCGGCAGCGGCCGGCCCGGCGTGCAGCGCGACGACAGCCGTGCGGCGGGCGGTGACCTCCTCGGGCTCGTTCAGTACGTACGTCGCCGCGGCCGCGACCGGCGCCGCGAGCACGGCGCTCGTCGCGGTGAGGCAGTCCAGGACACGGTCGGCGAGGCGGTCCCCCTGCGCGGTCCGCGGGAACCGCGCGCAGGCCGCGGGCAGTGACGGCGGCAGGAACGCGCCGGTCAGCTCGGTCAGAACGGTCACCTGCGCGGGAAACATCTCGGCCGGGCTGAACAGCACGGTGTCCGTGCCCGGGTGCAGGGTGTCCCGCCAGGTCTCGTCGCTGACCACGTGCAGGCCCTCCCCCACGGCGGCCTCCACCGCCTCGTGCAGCACCTCGGGCGGCGGCACGGTCGCCGTCGGGTCGTCGGCGACGGACAGGACCAGCAGCCGGGGGTCGCCGCCCTCGGCCCTGACCCGGCGGACCGTCTCCAGGAGGGCGTACGGGTCGGGGACCCCGCCGCACTCGGCGGGCGTCGGCACGTGGAACACCTCCCTGCCGAGGAGGCGGGCCTGCGGCACCCACCACGCCGGGCAGGGCCGCGGCACGAGAACGTCGCCGCCGAGCGCCGCGGTCAGGGCGAGGAGCAGCGGGGCGCCGCCCGGAGCGGCGACGATCCGGCCGCGGTCGGCCGCAAGGCCCCGGCGCTGCCAGTAGCCGCGGGCGGCTTCGAGCAGCGCGGGCGCCCCGCCGGGCGGCTCGGCGTGCGGACGCCCGGCGGCTCCGGCGACGACGCCCGCCAGCTCGGGCGGCACGGGCAGGCCCGGCGCGGGCAGCGGCGGTCCGTAGCGCACCGGCCCGCGACTCTCGCGGGCCGTGGGGTCCGATGGCCGCATGCTGCCTCCGTGCCGTGGGTCGTCGCCATGTCATCGCGCTGCACTGCCCCCAGCGTCACATCCCTGCGGGCATCCGCGCGCGCCGTACTGCTGCCCTGTGCGTACCCAGGGGGACGAGTGAACAGGCGAGCGCCCCGGCGCGGCCGTTGCGCCGGGCGGGTGACGGGGCGGGGCGATGTCGTGGGGGTGACGGCGCTGCGTGGACGTCACGGGGAGGCGGGCGCCACCGCTCGACAGCGGCGGGCGGAAGCCGTGAACCCCGGGGTCACTGCGTCAGCGCCGAGAATTCTCGTTCCAGGCCGCGGCCCCGGCGGTCGACCACCGCTGAGGCCACGTCTGCCAGTTTGCGGTTGGTGGTCTGGGAGATCCGGCGCAGGACGGTGAATGCCTCGTCCGCGTCGCAGCCCAGTACGTGCATGACGATTCCGCAGGCCTGGTCGATGACGGGCCGGGTGCGCAGGGCCGTGCCCAGTTGGTCGAGTTCGGTCAAGGCCGCCTGGTAGGAGCGGTCGCGTACGAGAGAGGTGGCGGCCAGGTCGCCGAGGACGCGGAGCGGGCCGTGCGGGGCGTCCCGCAGCGTGCCGGCCCGGAAGCTGTAGAGGCTGAGGGTGACGGTGAGGTCGGCGCTGCGGAACGGGAGGGTGACGCTGGAGCGCACCCCGGCGTCGAGTGCCAGGGCCCGGTACTGCGGCCACCGTCGGTCCTTGAGCAGGTCGGCGGCGGCCACGGGCCGGCCGGCTTCCTCGGCCGCCGGGATCGGGCCCTCTCCGGAGCGCAGCTGCACGGAGGCCAGTGCGGCGAGGTCGGGGTGGGTCGCCGCGGACGGGCGTCCGTCGCCGCCGTCCGACGCGGTGGCCACGGCGCCGCAGCAGTCGGGCACGCAGAGGGCCGCGCCCTCGGCGAGTTCGGAGAGCCGGCGGACGGGCGGCTCCGGGTCGTGGTCACCGAACCGTACGTTCGTGCCGGGCGCGAAGGGCTGTCGCATCGGTGAACGCCTCCTCTGTTCAGCGGCTTCCCCGGGGCTCGCCCCGGGAAACGAAGGCGCGGGACGGGTTCTCGGCATGCCGCACACGGGCGAATTCGGTGAGGAACACTCGGACTTCGCGCGCCGTGTGGCCGAGTTGAGGGCGGCCAGGGCGGTCCCCGCGGACGAGTCGCCCGCCGTCCTCGACGCGGCACTTCTCGAACTCGGCCACGTGGTGCGGGAACTGTGGCCGCATCAGCAGGACCCGCGGCCCCCCGAGCCCGGCGCGCGGCCGAGCCGCTCGGCGACGGCCGACCGGCGGGAACAGCAGTTGCTGCGCGCTGTCTTCCAGGGGCCGCCGCTACCGGTGGCGCTCGCCGACCGGGAGTCGATGGTGCGCCGTCTGAACGTCGCAGCGACGACGTTCACCGGGGTGCGTGAGGAGTACGCGACGGGTCACCCGCTGACCGCGCTCCTGGCCCACGCCGATCGGGCGGCCTTCCGCTCGCAGGTCGCGGCGGTGGCCCGCGACGAGGGCGACCGGGGCCTGTCGGTGCGTTTGCAGCAGAGCCCGCGGGCAGCGATCCGTACGACCGTGCTCGGCGCCGACGACGAGGGTGTCCGGGCCATCGCCGGACAGAACCCGGCCGCCGGCCCCCTCGTGGTCGAGGCGGCGCGCGGCGGTTCACCGGCGCTGCTGGTGCGCCCGCAGGATCCGGGGGCGCTGGGCGTCGACGCGTCCGGTGCCCCGGTCCTGGTCCTGCGGACGTCACGTCCCTGTTGTGCGTGCCGCTGATCGCGGCGCCCGGCGGACCGGTTCAGGGTGTGCTCATCCTGTTCCGGTCCGCGGGCCGGGCGGCCTTCTCCCTGGCGGAGGCGCGGGCGCTGGACGTGATGTCCCGCCACACCGCCCTGGCGATACGCAGATGGCGGGGCGCTCTCCTGTCACGCGGCGGCGTCGGCGAGCACCTCGTCCCGCAGCCGGTGGCAGCACCGGGTGATGAGCCGTGAGACGTGCATCTGCGAGATGCCCAGCTGTTCGGCGATGCGGCTCTGCGTCATGTCGCCGAAGAAGCGCATGTAGAGGATCTGCCGCTCGCGTTCCGGCAGCGCCGCGATGCGCGGCTTGACCGATTCCCGGTCGATGACCACGTCGAGCGCGGGGTCGACGGAGCCGAGCGCGTCGGACAGCGAGTAGCCGTCGTCGCTGCCGGGCAGTTCGGCGTCGAGGGAGAGAGCCGTGAAGCTCTCCAGGGCTTCGAGTCCGGTCCGTACCTCGTCCTCCGTGAGGTTCGCGTGCTCGGCGATCTCGGTGAGGGTCGGAGCGCGACCGGGGATGCTCGCGGCCAGTTCGTGCTGGGCGAACCGGACCCGGTTGCGCAGGTCCTGGACGCGGCGCGGCACGTGCAGGGTCCACATGTGGTCACGGAAGTGCCGCTTGATCTCGCCGGTGACCGTGGGCACGGCGTAACTCTCGAAGGCGTTGCCGCGCGCCGGGTCGTAGCGGTCGACGGCCTTGACGAGGCCCATGGCGGCGACCTGCCGCAGGTCGTCGTAGGACTCGCCGCGGTTGCGGAAGCGGCCGGCGAGCCGGTCGGCCATCGGGAGCCATGCCTCGACGACGTCGTGCCGCAGATCGTCTCGGTCCGGCCCTTCGGGCATGTCGGACAGTTTGGCGAATGCCTCGGCGGTATCGGGTGCGTCGTCGTGCGGGTGACGTCGGCTGGGCTTCACCGGGTTCACGGGTGCGCTGGTAGGCGACATGAATCGCAACTCCCCTGGAGGTGCTCTGGGTTCGGTGGTCACCGTGGGAGTCGCGCCTCGATTCGGCGTAGGACACACCCGGGGCGGATACCGGGCGGCATCTATCCCACGGACGTGCCTCCAGTCCGAAGCACTCACCTACGCCTGCCCTCCAACCGCCAGGGCAAACGCATAGTTCTTCGGCTGTGGGGTACTGCGCCGTCGAGGTCTGTTCGGCGGGTGCGCCCGGGACACAAAAACGCCTGCGGCCGTGGCCGATTCGGCGATGTGGAGGGCGGCCGACGGGCCCGGTGCAGTGTTTCCGGGGGGAGCCCGGACCCGAAGGCTGGTGCCGGCCCGGCGGGGTAGTGCCGGGCCGGACGTCACCGGAATCCGTCACGGTCGCAGGCCCCGAGGACGGCAAGTACCCGGAGCCATGAACCGGCCCCCGGCGACAGTCCGATCGTAGAACTCACGGCCGGTCGGTCACGATCCGCCGAGCGAGGCGGCTGTCCGGATAGCGCGGTGCGTCGCCGGTCCGTGTCAGGCGCCGGGGTCGCGCAGCGTGAGGGACGGTACGCAGCCGTATTTGGCGCGGTACTGCTCGGCGAACCGGCCCAGGTGACCGAAGCCCCAGCGGAAGGCGATCTCGCTGACGGTGCTGATGCGCGGGTCGGCCGCGAGGAGTTCGGCGTGCGCCCGCTCCAGACGGACGGTGCGCAGATACGCCATCGGCGGCATGCCCACGTAGCGGGCGAAGGCCTCTTGGAGCCAGCGGACGCCGACCCGGGCCTCGGCCGCCAGTTCGGTGGTGGTGAAGGGGTGTTCGGGTCGTTCGCGCATCGCGTCCATGGCCCGCTTCACCGGCGTCGGCCGCAGTCCCTTCGCCGGCTGGTCGAGCTGGTCGCGATAGCGGTGGTCGGCCGCCAGCAGCAGTCCGTTGAGCACCGCGTCCCGCAGCGGCAGGGCGACGAGGCGGTGCTCGATGAGCCGGGTCGTCTCGTAGAGGTCGTCGACGAGGATCCCTACGAGGTGGGACCAGGCCTTCCCGCGCCCGCTCGTCAGGTCGATCTCGGGTTCGAGCACCACGGGGGTGCGCGGCACGCGTCCGGTCAGCTCCTCGACGCGGCGCTCCAGCAGGTCCCGCTCCACCTTCAGGGCGACGATCCGCCCGGCCCAGCGGTCCACGATGGTGTTCCCGACGGGCTGGAACAGCGCGGCCCGGCCCGGGGCCGTGATCACTTCGGGATGGCTCGCCTGGTGCCAGGCCATCGGACCGCCGAGCGGAACGTTCACGTGGTAGGTGCCCAACTCCCCGCAGCTGACCCGGACGTCGACCCCGCAGGCGAGATCACCGACGGTGATCCCGCCGAGCTCCAGCACCTCGAAGGCGGCGCCGAACCGTTCCGGCGCTGTCAGCACGTCCAGCTGATTGGCATAGAAAGCCGACTTGATCGCTTCCATGGCCTGCTCGACGTCGTCCGTACGGAAGGACGTCCTCACCACGGTTTCTCCTCATGCCTCGTCACAACTCGTCGTACGCGCCCAACTCAGCAGCGTACGGCGAGTTTCCCGAGGCCGCGACGCGCTAGCGAAGACGCTCCACGCGCCGTTCGTCCCAGACCGGTTCCGACGTCTCACGAACATGGCCGTCCGTACCGAAAACGAGGTACCGGTCGAAAGCGCGGGCGAACCAGCGGTCGTGGGTGACGGAGAGGACCGTGCCGTCGAAGGACTCCAGACCCTCCTGGAGGGCTTCGGCCGATTCCAGGTCGAGGTTGTCGGTGGGCTCGTCCAGCAACAGGGCGGTGGCGCCCTCTAGTTCGAGGAGCAGGATCTGGAAGCGGGCCTGCTGGCCGCCCGAGAGGCGCTCGAATTTCTGCTCGGCCTGCGCCGTCAGTTCGTAGCGCCGCAGCCGGGACATCGCGGCGCCCTTGTCCTTGGCGTGGTCGCGCCAGAGGATGTCGAGGAGGGTGCGGCCCTGCAGTTCGGGGTGCGCGTGGGTCTGGGCGAAGTGCCCGGGGACCACGCGGGCGCCGAGCTTCCACTCGCCGGTGTGCGCGACCGAATCGTCGCCGGCGAGCAGCCGCAGGAAGTGGGACTTGCCCGAGCCGTTCGACCCGAGGACCGCGACGCGTTCGCCGTAGAAGACCTCCAGGTCGAACGGTTTCATCAGGCCGGTCAGTTCAAGTCCCTTGCAGGTGACGGCTCTTACCCCGGTACGGCCGCCCTTGAGCCGCATCGTGATGTCCTGCTCGCGCGGCGGCTCGGGCGGCGGCCCGGCCTCCTCGAACTTCCGCAGCCGGGTCTGCGCGGCGGAGTACCGCGAGGCCAGTTCATGGCTGACGGAGGCCGCCTGCCGCAGGCTGATCACGAGCTTCTTCAGCTGCGCGTGCTTCTCGTCCCAGCGGCGGCGCAGCTCCTCGAAGCGGGCGAAGCGCTCGCGCCGGGCCTCGTGGTAGGTGGCGAAGCCGCCGCCGTGCACCCAGGCGTCGGCGCCGCCGGGGCTCGGCTCGACGCTGACGATCTTCTCGGCGGAGCGGGCGAGCAGCTCACGGTCGTGGGAGACGAAGAGCACGGTCTTGCGGGTCTCGCGCAGCCGCTCCTCCAGCCAGCGCTTGCCGGGCACGTCGAGATAGTTGTCCGGCTCGTCCAGGAGCAGGACCTCGTCGGTGCCGCGCAGCAGCGCTTCGAGGACGAGGCGTTTCTGTTCACCGCCGGAGAGGGTGCGCACCTCGCGGAACTGGACCTTGTCGTAGGGGACGCCGAGCGCGGCCGTGGTGCACATGTCCCACAGCGTCTCCGCCTCGTAGCCCTGCGCCTCCGCCCAGTCGGCGAGGGCCTGCGCGTAGCTCATCTGCGCGGCCTCGTCGTCGACGGTCATGATCAGGTGCTCGGCCTTGTCGACGGCCTTCGCGGCTTCGCGGACGCGCGGTGAGGCGACGGAGACGAGGAGGTCGCGCACGGTCGTCCCGTCGCGCACGGAGCCCACGAACTGGCGCATCACGCCGAGACCGCCGCTGACCGTGACGGAGCCCGCGTGCGGCTGGAGCTCGCCGGAGATCAGCCGCAGGAGGGTCGTCTTGCCCGCCCCGTTCGGCCCGACCAGGGCGACGACGGCACCCTCGCCCACACGGAAGGAGACATCACCGAGCAGCGCCCGCCCGTCCGGCAAGGAGTACTCGAGGTGTGCGGCTTCCAGATGTCCCATGGTCCGCATTGTGGACGGCCGTGCGGGTGACGGGCAAACGAATAGGGGGTGCGGGCCTGGGTGCGGGGCCGCGCCCGGGGTAGTCGTCGTGGCATGTGTGCCGACTTCGACATCTCCAAGCTGCCGGGAGCCGCGGCGGAAGCGCCGCGGCCCGGCCCTTCCCTGCGCGGCCGGCTGGCCACTCTCGACATGCGGCTCTTCGAGTCCGCCGCCGGGAAGCGCTGGCCCGGGGCCGAGCGCGTCCTGCCCGGACTGAGCCGCGCCGCGAACCACGGGGTGCTGTGGTTCGCCGTGGGCGGGGCGCTGGCGGCGACCGGGTCGCCGCGGGCCCGCCGGGCCGCTCTGCGCGGGGTGGCGTCCCTTGCGCTCGCCTCCGCCACGATCAACACGCTCGGGAAGCGGTCGGTGCGCCGGACGCGGCCCGCCCTGGACGCGGTGCCGATAGTGCGCCGGCTGAAGCGGCAGCCGTTCACGACGTCGTTCCCGTCGGGGCACGCGGCCTCGGCGGCGGCGTTCGCGACGGGGGTCGCCCTGGAGTCGCGGGGCTGGGGCGCGGCCGTCGCCCCGGTGGCCTTCTCGGTGGCGGCCTCCCGCGTCTATACGGGCGCGCACTTCCCCGGTGACGTGATCGCGGGCGCGGCGCTCGGCGTGGGCGCGGCCTTCGCCGTACGGGGTCTCGTGCCGACGCGTGACCAGATGCCGTCGCCGGGGCGCCCGCTGGTGGACGACGTGCCGGCGCTGCCGGACGGCGAGGGCCTGGTGATGGTGGTGAACACGCACGCGGGGACGCCCGAGCGGGTGCGCGTGCTGCGGGACGCGCTGCCGCTCGCCGAGTTCGTGGAGTGCGAGGGCCCCGAGATCCCGGCCGCGCTGGAGAAGGCGGCGGCGAGCGCCCGCGCCCTGGGCATCTCCGGCGGCGACGGTTCGGTGAACACGGCCGCGCAGGTGGCGCTCCGGCACAACCTGCCGCTCGCGGTGCTGCCCGGCGGCACCCTGAACCACTTCGCGTACGACCTCGGCATCGAGGACGCCGGCGATCTGGTGCGGGCCGTCATGGGTGGTGACGCGGTCGCGGTCGACGTCGGCCGCTTCCGCTCGGCCAAGGCCTCGGGGATCTTCCTCAACACGTTCAGCCTGGGCGCCTACCCGGAGCTGGTGCGGGAGCGCGAGCGCTGGTCCGGGCGGATCGGCGGGCGGCTCGCCGATGTCGTGGGCGCGGTGCACGTGCTGCGCCGCGATCATCCCCTTGAGGTCCAACTCCACGGCGAGAAGCGGCCGTTGTGGCTGCTGTTCGCCGGAAACTGCACCTACCGCCGCATGGGCCTGACCGCGGGCCGGCGAGCGGATCTCGCGGACGGTCTCCTCGACGTGCGCACCGTCAGCGGCGGCCGGCTGCCCGGCGTACGGCTGCTCGCGGCGGCTCTGTCGGGCCCGCTGTCCCGCTCCCCGTTCCACGCCGCGACCCGGCTCACCAAGCTGCACGTCGACGGCGTCTCACCGGGCACCCCGCTCGCGTTCGACGGTGAAGTCATCGAATGCGAGGGCCAGTTGGTGATCGACAAGCAGCACGAGGCGCTGCGCGTGTACCGGCCGCCGAGCATACTGTGACCCTCCGTCAGTCCACACTCCAAGACGGGTATCTCACGATCCGGCTGGTCGGCGTACGGTGATCGCATCGCCCGGGGCGGCTGCCCCGGGCCGAGCCGTCACACCGTTGAGGGGATCGGGCCATGTCGCAGGAGACCGCCGTTTACACCCACGGCCACCACGAGTCCGTGCTGCGTTCGCACACCTGGCGCACCGCCGCCAACTCGGCGGGCTACCTGCTCGGCTCGCTCAAGCCGCACATGAAGATCCTGGACATCGGCTGCGGGCCCGGCACGATCACCGCGGACCTGGCCGCCCTGGTACCGGACGGCCATGTCGTCGGGGCCGACCACGCGCCCGGCATCCTGGACCAGGCGCGGGCCACGGCGGCCGAACGGGGCCTGAGCAACGTCGAGTTCACGACCGCGGACGTGCACGCGCTGGACTGGCCCGACGACACGTTCTGCGTGGTGCACGCGCATCAGGTCCTGCAGCACGTCGGCGATCCGGTGCAGGCGCTGCGCGAGATGCGCCGCGTCACCAAGCCGGGAGGCATCATCGCCGTACGCGACTCCGACTACGCGGCGATGACCTGGTACCCGCCCTCCCCCGGCATGACGGACTGGCTGGACCTGTACCGGCGGGTCGCCCGGGACAACGGCGGCGAGCCGGACGCCGGGCGGCACCTGAAGTCATGGGCGTTGGAGGCGGGTTTCGCCGCGGTGGACATCACGTCCACGGCCGGTACGTGGTGCTACGCGACGCCGGACGAGATCGCCTGGTGGAGCGGGCTGTGGGCGGACCGCACGGTCGCCTCGGCGTACGCCGACCGCGCGACGGACGGCGGCCACGCGACCTCCGCGCAGCTGGCCTCGGTGTCCGAGGCGTGGCGCGAGTGGGGTACGCATGAGGACGCGTGGTTCGCGGTGCTGCACGGCGAGATCCTCTGCCGCAAGCAGGCGGGCGCCGACGCGTCCTGACGGGCTCTCTCGAGGGGCTCTTCCGACGGGCGCGGGGCGGGACTTCGGTGAAGTCCCGCCCCAGCGACCGCGGGGTGCCCAGCGGGTCTCAACGGGCCCGCGCGGCGGCCTTCCGGCGCGGCGCGCGGCGCTCACCGCCGCCCTCGTCCTCCGGCACTTCCCCGTCGGGCTCGTTCCGCTCGTCGACGGAGTCCTCGTACTCCTCGCCGTCGCCCTCGGCCTCACCCTCGTACGCGTCCTCGGCCTCGGCCTCGTCTTCGTATTCGTACTCGTCCTCGCCCTCGGGCTCGTCCGCCTCCGCGGCTTCCTCCTCCGGGAGTTCGCTCTCGTACGCGTCGTCCGACGGCTTGTCCCGCGCGTCCAGCTCCTGCTCTTCCTCTTGCCCCTGCTCCTGCTCCTGCTCTTCGTCCTGCCCCTGCGTTTCCTCCTGCTGCTCGGCTTCTTCCTGTTCCAGCGCGTCCTCGTGGCTCAGAACGACCTCGCCGTCACGGATCTCACCGCGCCAGCCGTCGCTCGCCTCGCCGCGCAGCGTCACGAAGCGGGCGAAGTGCTTGAGATCGAGCCGGGCCCTGCGGCCCTGGGCACGCCAGATGTTGCCCGTCCTCTCGAACAGGCCCTTGGGGTAGTACTCGATGACCAGCAGGACCCGGGTGAGCCGGTCGGCCAGCGGGTGGAAGGTGACGATGCCCTTCGTCGTGCCCTTGGCGCCCTCCGACGTCCAGCTGATCCGGTCGTCAGGAAGCTGCTCGGTGGTGTGCGCCTTCCAACTCCGGTTGGACCAGAAGACCTTGAGCTGCCAGTCGGAGGTGACGTCGTCGGCGCGGCTCGCGTTCTTGACGCCCTTCGCGAAGGTGCTGAACTCCTGGTACTGCGTCCACTGGTCGTACGCGGTCCGCAGGTCGACGCCGACGTCGATGAACTCCAGGATGACGGTGGGCTTCTGGCCGGCGCCGCGCTTGCTCTTGCCCTTGCCGCCGCCGAGGTTCTTGAACGCCCCGACGACATTGTCCTTGAGACGGCCCGCGCCCAGCTCGACCGCCGTGCGCACCGGCCCCTTGCCCTCGGCCAGCTTGCGGCCGCCGTCGAGCGCGAGCTTGGCGAAGCCCGGGCTGTTGCCCTCGGCGATGTCGGTCAGCTTGACGGTGGTCTCGCCCAGTTTGCGGCCCGTGCCCACGAGCAGGCGTTGGACCTGGGCCGCGAGATAGTCCTGCACTTCGGACTTGAGATGGTCGGCGGCCGGGCTCTTGGCTATGCCACCGAGTGCTTTGACCGGGGAGTCAGCCACGTCCACGGCCCCCCTTCGCCTCGGTCTTCTTGGCGGCCCGGGGCGCCCTCGTGGCGGCGGCCTTGGCGCCGGAGACGGTCTCCTTGGCGGTGCCCGCGGCCTCCGCGGCGGTGCTGCCGCTCCTCTTGGCGGGTGCCTTCTTCGCCGTGCCGGTGGTCTTGCGGGCGGTCCCGGTACGCCGGCCGGCCGGGGCCTTCTCGGCACGCTCGCCGCCTTCGTTCCGCTCGCGGTCTTCACTCCGGCCGCGGCTCTCGTCCGCGGCGTCGCGGCTCTCCTCGTCGGCGTCGCGCTCGTCCTCGTACGCCTCGTCGTCCGTGTACGCCATGTCGTCGCCGTCCGCCGCTTCCTCCTCCGCGTACTCGCCACGGCGCCGGCGCCCCGGAACCAGATCCGTCACCCGCTCCCCCGCGTCCCGTACGTCGTCCACGTCCGGGGCGACGCCCGCGATGCGGTCCTGCACGCCCTGCGTCCGCGCGTGCAGCCGGCCGGCCAGGCCTTCGAGCTGACGCTCCACGAGGGCACCCGACGCGGCCGTGCCGACGCCGCGCAGGTCCTGGCGCAGCTGGTCGCCGAGCTCTTTGAACTGCGGGTTCTTCTCCAGTTGCGTACTGACCAGCTCGGCCACCGCACGCGGGCTCAGTTTCAGCCGCTTGCCCGCGACCATCGTGCCGACGGCGAACGCCAGCTTCATTTTCTTCGTACGTCCCAAGACGTATCCGGCCCCTACCGCGAGGCCCAGAACTAGTCGGTTCACTGTCCCTCCAGCCGGTCGGGGAGCTGGTCCCCGATACGGTCGAATATCGAATGTCGATGAGTCGATGAAGCCGGACGTCACTCCGTGCCGACCGGAGCCGACGGCCCCGGCTCCACGAAGCTGTACGGCGGAAGCGGGCCGTTGACCCTGAGTTCGAGGTGCGCGAGGTCGCGGCGGGCGGTCTCGACCGCCGCGAGGAAGTGCTCGGCGGCCTTGCGGTCGACGAGGAAGGAGATGTTGGCGAGCCAGCCGGTGCTGTCCGGGCCGGTCGAGACCGCGTCGGCCGACGGCTCCAGAAGGTGCTGCAGCGTGACGGCGTCCTGGGCCTCACGGGCCTGCACGGCGGCGACGACCATCTCGCCGAGCCGCAGCCGCTCCTCGTGACTGCCGCCGCCCGCCCGTCGGCTGGCCTCGGTGAGGGCGCGGATCTCGGCGTTCTCGGCCATCACCCGGTGCAGTACCGCCGCTTCGTCGTGCTGCGCCTTGACGTTGTACTCGACCTTGTCTTCGAGGGCCCGCAGCCGCTCGTGGTAGTGGTCGGCGCGCTCGGCCAGCACGGTCGTGACGGCCTCGTCGTCGGGGGCGACGCTGCCGAACCGCATGGGCAGCACCGCGCCGCCGCCGCCCGACTCGGCCAGGACGTTCTGGTGGGCGAGCAGGTCGCGCCGCTTGGGCCGCAGGTCGTCGGGGGCGTCGCTGACGATCGCCACGAGCGCGCCCACCCCGACGAGCCGGACCTTGCGCGCGGGTTCGCCGATGCCCTCCATGCCGTCCGGCAGCGAGGGGTGGCCGACGCTCGTGATGCCGTAGACGTACGTGCTGCTCATGCCCGCTCCTCCTGCCGGCGGCTCGTGGAGCGGCGGGCCCCCGAGACGGTCTCCGCGGCGCCGGACAGCGCACCCTTGGACTTGTCCTGCTCACCGGATCCGGCCTCCCCGCCCATGAGGTCGGGCAGACCGGGGCTGCGGTTCGGGCCGGCCTCCAGGTCGAGCCGGTTGCAGGCCTCGGCGAAGCGGAGGTAGGTGTCGACGCTGGCGACGACGACCCGGATGTCGATCTTCAGGATCTCGATGCCGACCAGCGAGACACGGACGAACGCGTCGATGACGAGTCCGCGGTCCAGCACGAGTTCGAGTACGTCGTACAGGCCGCTGGTGCCGCCACCACCGCCTGATTGCTGTGCAGGGACAACGGTCATGTGGACCTGTCCTCCTTAGGTCTGGCCTGGGACTGGGATGTACACGGTCCGGGGCGGGGCAGGCCGTCGCCCGACCCGCGCGGCCCGCCCCGCCCGCACGGACTCCGCCGACCGGGCGCCGGCCTCGCGCGGCACCTGTACCGAGTCACCGCCCGAGCCCGCGCCAAACCTGCAACTGCGCTTGTACGTACGGCATTTGCGCCGGCCCGGATGGTCAGGGAGCGACGCCCTGCTCCACCAGCAGCGCGACCCCGGCCACGATGCTCGCCGCATCGATCCCGGCGGCCCGCAACTGCTCCTCCGGCGTGGCCGACCCCGGCATCGGGTGGACGGCGAGCCGCACCAGGCGCGGCACGGGGGCGCCGTCGTCGAACGCCTCCGCGACGGCGTCCCCGAGACCGCCCTGCGCACGGTGGTCCTCGACGGTGATCAGGCAGCCGGTGTCCCGCGCGGCCTCCCGCAGCGTGCGCCGGTCGACCGGCTTCACCGAGTAGAGGTCGATGACGCGGACGGGGACACCGGCGTCCGCCAACTCGTCGGCGGCGCGCAGCGCTTCGTGCACGGTGACGCCCGCGGCGACGATCGTGGCGCGGTCGTCGCGGCCGGACCGCAGCACCTTGCTGCCGCCGACCGGGAACTCCTCGTCCGGCGGGTAGATCACCGGCGTCTTCCCGCGCGACGTGCGCAGGTACCTGACCCCCGACAGGTCGGCCATGGCCGCGATGAGCCGGGCCGTCTCGTTGGCGTCGCACGGGTAGAGGACCGTGGAGTCGTGCACGGTCCGGAACATCGCGAGGTCCTCCAGGCCCATCTGCGAGGGCCCGTCCTGTCCGATGGCGACTCCGGCGTGCGAGCCGACCAGGTTGATCCCGGCGCCGCTGATGGCGGCCATCCGGACGAAGTCGTGCGCGCGGGTGAAGAACGCCGCGAACGTGGACGCGTACGGGACCCGGCCGCGTGCCGCCAACCCGACGCTGGTGGCGACGAGTTGCTGCTCGGCGATGTAGCACTCGAAGTACCGCTCGGGGTGTTCCTTCGCGAAGTACTCGGAGCGGGTGGAGTCGCCGACCTCGCCGTCCAGGGCGACGACATCGCCGCGGGCGCCGCCGAGCGCGGTGAGGGCCTGGCCGTAGGCGTCGCGGGTGGCGACCTCGTCGCCCACCTCGTAGCGGGGCAGGTCGAGGTGGCCGCTGCGCACCGCGTGCAGGGACCGGGCCGCGGGCGGCGGTGCCACCTCGGCGCGGATGCCCCGGTCGCCGCCCAGCTCGGCGATGGCCTCGTCCGGTTCGGGCAGCGGTTTGCCGTGCAGTCCTTCGCGGTCCTCGACGGCGGCGACGCCCTTGCCCTTCAGGGTGCGGGCGAGGATCGCGGTGGGCTGCCCTGCCGTGTCGCGGGCCTCGGCGTACGCGCGGTCGACGGCCGCCACGTCGTGTCCGTCGATCTCGACGGTGTGCCAGCCGAACGCCTGGAAGCGGCGGGCGTACGCGTCGAGGTCGTGGCCGTGCCGGGTGGGGCCGCGCTGGCCGAGCCGGTTGACGTCGACGGTCACGGTGAGGTTGTCCAGGTGCTCGAACCCGGCGTGTTCGGCGGCCTCCCACACGGAACCCTCGGCGAGTTCGCTGTCGCCGCACAGGACGTGCACGCGGTATCCGATCCGGTCGAGCCGCTTGCCCGCCAGGGCGATCCCGACGCCGACGGGCAGCCCCTGGCCCAGGGAACCGGTGGCCGTCTCGACCCACGGCAGGCGCTGCGGCGTCGGGTGTCCTTCGAGGCGGCTGCCGAGGGTGCGGAAGGTCAGCAGCTCGGCGTCGTCGATGGCACCGGCCGCCTTGTAGACGGCGTAGAGCAGCGGTGAGGCGTGCCCCTTGGAGAGGACGAAACGGTCGTTGCCGGGGTGGTCGGGGTGGGCGAAGTCGTAACGGAAATGGCGGGCGAAGAGCACGGCCATCAGGTCGGCCGCGGACATCGACGAGGTCGGGTGGCCGGATTCCGCGGCGGCCGCCGCGCGTACCGAATCGACCCTCAACTGCTGGGCCAGGTCGTGCAGTTCGTCATCGGTGAGCGTCGTCATCAGGTATCTCCTTCGGGCTGGTGCGGGGGTCGTCCGGCGTCTGGGCCAGTGCGGGCGAAGCCGTGTCGAGCGGTACGGAACCCGAGCGGACGAGGCCCAACTGGACTCCCTGACGCGGCAGTACGGCGTCGAGCAGCCAGTCGGCCGCGACCCGGATCCGGTTGCCGGGCAGCGCCGCGAGGTGGTAGCCACGGGTGACGGCGCCCGCCAGGGGCCCGGACAGCGGGATGCCGAACGGGTTCGCGGCGGCCTGCGCGCCGCCGAGGTCGACGGTGAAGCCGAGATCCTTGTGCCGGTAGGCGCGCCGGATGCCCCGGCCGAGGGACGCGGCCACGTTGAGACCGGCCACCCTCCCCTGCCGCCAGGCGTGTTGAGCGGTCATCGGGGTGTACTCACCGGGCTTTTCGAGGTCCGGCACGGCGGCCGCGTCGCCGCACGCGAACACCTCGGCGTGGCCGGGCACGCCGAGGAAGGGGTCGACGAGCAGCCGGCCGCGCTCCAACGGCTGCCCGAGGCTCTCGACCAGCGGATCGGGGCGGACCCCGACGCACCACACCAGGGTGCGGCTGTCGACGGACTCCCCGTCGTCGAGCAGCACTCCGTCCTTCGTCGCCTCCTGCACGGAGGTGCCGGTGCGCACCTCGACGCCCCGCCCCCGCAGCACCCTGTCCGCGGTGGCCGACAGGCGTTCGTCGAGTTCGGGCAGGACGCGCGGCGCGACGTCGACGAGCAGCCAGCGCGGGGGCCCGCTGTGCCGTCGGGGCTGTTTGCGCACGAGCGCGTCGGTCAACAGCTGTACCTGGGCGACGACTTCGGTGCCGGTGTAGCCGGCCCCGACCACGACGAAGGTGCGGCGGGCCCTGGCCTCGGCGGGATCGGCGGCGACGGCGGCGAGTTCGATCTGCCGCGTCACGTGGTCGCGCAGGTACAGCGCCTCGGGCAGGCCGCGGAAGCCGTGGGCGTGCTCGGCGATCCCGGGCACCGGCAGCAATTTGTTGACGCTGCCGACGGCGAGCACGAGCCGGTCGTACCCGAGGGTGCCGTGGCCGCCCTCGGGGCCGGTGTACCGCACGGTACGGGCGTCGAGGTCGACGGCGTCGGCCTCGCCGAGCACCAGCCGGGTGCGCGGCAGCGTCCCGGACAGCGACACGGTGGACCGGCGCGGCTCCAGCACGCCGGCGGCGACCTGTGGCAGCAACGGCAGGTACAGGAAGTAGTCGGTCGGGTTGAGCAGGGTGACGTCGGCCGTGTGCCGGGCCGCCCGGGCCAGGGTGCGGGCGGCCCGGTACCCGGCGAACCCGGCACCGATGATCAGTACGCGCGATCGGCTCACGGTTCTCCTCCCAGGGACACGTGGGTGGAGCTTCCCGCGTCCCCCAGGTCGCCGACAGCCAAACGTCACGCGTCTACGCTCCCGGGAGTAGGCCCGCGGCCCCGCTCGACGGGCGCCCGGGCCCGCGGCCGCCCCGCCGAATCGATCACGCTCGCGCGCCACGTCAACTAGGCTCCCGCGTATGGAGATCCTGGGCACCACGCTGCGCATCTGCGTCGAGGACCTGGAGTCCTCGGTGACGTTCTACGAACAGCTCACGGGCGGCCGGGCGCTGCGCTTCGAGCGCGGCGGGGTCTCGGTCGCCGCCGTCGGCTGCTTCCTCCTGATGAGCGGCCCCGAGCAGGAGCTGGAAGTGCTGCGCAAGGTGTCGGCCACGATCGCCGTTCGCGACGTGGACGAGGCGAACGCGGTCCTGACGGCGTCCGGCGCGAAGGTCGTCGCGGGGCCGGTACCGACCCCGGCGGGCCGCAACCTCATCGCCCTGCACCCCGACGGCTCGGTCTTCGAGTACGTGGACCGGCAGGCGCCCGCGGAGTCCTGAGCGGCCGCGCCCGGCACGTATCCTCGCCCGGAGCACGACGGCGAAGGACGGTGCACGTGGCGGGCAAGCAGGAGGAACCGGGGCAGGAGCGGGTGTCCCTGGGGGCGCGGGCGCGCGAGGAGGTGCGTCGGCGCATCGTCGACCGCCGGTACCCGATGGGCGCGCGGCTCGTGGAGCGCGAGGTCGCCGAGGAGCTGCGCATGTCCCGCGTCCCGGTGCGGGAGGCGCTGCGCGCCCTGGTCACCGAGGGCCTGCTGGAGTCACTGCCGCACAGCGGCGTCCGGGTACGCCGCCTGGAACGGGACGACGTACGGCAGCTGTACGAGGTGTGGGAGCCCCTCTCCGTACAGGCGTCGCGGCTCGCGGCCCGCGCGGTGGCCGCGGCCGGGCCGGGCGGTCCGGCGGGCCTGACGGCATTGCGCGACCTCTTGGCGCGGGCCGAGCAGGCGGCCGCGGCGGACGAGGGCTCGCGCGAGACGGCGGCGCACACGGCGTTCCACGAGGAGGTCGTGGCGCTCGGCGGCAACCCGCTGCTGGCCCGCACCATGGAGCAGCTGAGCTGGCAGCTGCAGCTCCTGTTCGGGATGCGGGAGGAGCCCGGCCACATGCGGGCGCAGCACGCGGACATGTTCCGGCACATCGCGGCGGGCGACGAGGAGGCCGCGGCCGCGAGCACGCTGCTGCACGTCAGGGACAGCCGGGCGGTCGCGCTGAAGTCGCTCTTCGGCGACGCAGGTTTGTATACCGCGAACGCGTAGACCGCTCCCGGGTCACTCATAGCTGCTTGATATTCGCGACAAAGTACCCATTGAAGCGCAAGGCCTCACGGGTGATCTTGCCGCCTCTTCAACCTTGGTATACAAACTGTGGGGCCAAGACCTCCTCCCCCACGGAGCCCCCATGTGCGTCGAGCCCGCCCCGCCCCCGTCCAGCCGACTGACCCGCCGGGGCGTGCTCGCCGCCTCCGCGGCCCTTGCCGGCACGGCCACCGCCCTCGCTTCCGCCACGGCCCCGGCCGCGGCGTCGACCGGCAGGCCCGGCCGCACCGGTGACCTGGTCGTCGAGGGCGGCACGCTGCTCGATCCGGCGACCGGCGAGGTCACCGAGGACGCGGTCGTCGTGATCCGCGACGGCGTGGTGCGCGCGGCCGGCTCCCGGGACGCCGTCGACGTCCCCCACGACGCGCCGCGCCTCGACGCGCACGGCCACTGGATACTGCCGGGACTGATCGACGCGCACATCCACCTCAACACCGCCGGGGAGGCGCTCGACGCCGTCCGGCAGGGTGCCACCAGCGCGCGCAGCGGCTCCACGAACTTCTACCAGGACATCGCCGTACGGGAGCTGGCCCGGCAGGCGCCCGGCCGTGCGCCCCGGCTGCGGGCCGCCGGCATTTTCGTCACGCCCGACCTCGGCGACACGGTCCTCGCCGACCCGGACCTGACGCCGCTGGCCCGGCTCAAGGACGGGGTGCGGTCCGCACCGGCGCTGCGCCGCGTCGTCGAGGTGAACCTGGCGCGCGGCGCCGACGTCGTGAAGACGCGGGTGAACGAGCGCGCGGGCCTGCCCGAGCAGGACCCGCTCGCCCAGGTGTACTCGCACGAGCAGCTCTCCGAGGTGGTGGCCGCGGCGCGGCGCGGCAGCAAGGGCGTGCTGTGCCACAGCTACAGCGAGAAGGGCTGCCACGACGCGGTGACCGCGGGCATCCGCTCCCTGGAGCACGGGGTGTTCGTCGCCGAACGCACCCTGCGTGAAATGCGGCGCAGGGGAACGTACTTCACCCCCACCCTCACCGCGATCGCCGGCCTCGCCGACTCCTCCGACCCGGTCCTGGCCGAGCGCGGTCGCGCGTATCTGCCGGTCCTGAAGAAGGCGGTGCTGGCCGCGCACGAGATGGGCGTACCGCTGGCGGCCGGCACCGACTCGTCGGGCGGCTCGATCACGCCGATCGGCCGCGAGGTCGAGCTGATGCGCGCGGCGGGCCTGTCGGCGCTCGACGCGCTGCGCACCGCTACGACGGGCGCCGCGCACCTGCTCGGCCTGGACGGCACGGCGGGCCGCCTGACGCGCGGCCACGCGGGCGACCTCCTGCTGGTCGCGGGTGACCCGCTGGCCGACGTGACGGTCCTCAAGTCCCCGATAAGCGTGGTGCGTTCGGGCATCGCGCTCTGATCCCGCAGTAGGCACTTGGCACTTGGCACTAGAAGGAGATCCTGGACATGACTCCCCCTCCCCTCTCCCGGCGCGGTGTCCTCGCGGGCGCCGCCTCGTTCGGCGCGGCCCTGACCCCGACGGCGGCATCGGCCACGGCGGCCGGGTCCGGCACGGAGCGTGGCCCCAAGAAGGCCGTGGTCTTCCGCGACGTACGTCCGTTCGGCGCGCGGGATGCCGTGGACCTCACCGTGATCGACGGCCTGATCAGCGACGCGCCCGCGCCCAGGGGCGCCGAGGTCGTCGAGGGCGGCGGGCGGCTCGCGCTGCCCTCGCTCGTGGACGCGCACATCCACCCCGACAAGACGAGCTGGGGCGGTGCCTGGGTGTCCCGCAAGCCGGCGAGTGGCATCGCGGACTACTGCGCGCAGGACGTGGAGCTGTTCCACTCGCAGAAGCGCCCCGTGGGCGAGCGCGCGTACGGCCTGATGGCGCACGCCGTGACGCGCGGCACGCGGGCGATGCGGGCCCACGCGGACGTGGCGCCCGCCTTCGGCCTCGCCGGTGTCGAGGGCATCGCCGAGGCGCGGGAACGGCTCGCGGGCGCGCTCGACGTGCAGATCGTGGCCTTCCCGCAGCACGGCGTGGTCCGCGCGCCCGGCACGGCGAAGCTCCTTGAGGACGCGGCGCGGGCCGGGCTCGTCGACATGATCGGCGGCATCGACCCGATCAGCTTCGACCACGCCCTCGACGAGCAGCTGAACCTGGTCTTCGACCTCGCCGACCGGTACGGCGTCGGCGTCGACATCCACCTGCACGACCGCGACGAGAAGGGTACGAAGGTGCTGCGCGGCATCATCGAGCGCACCCGGGCGCTGTCGCTGCGCGGCAGGGTGACGGTGAGCCACGTCTTCTGCCTGCCGTTCCTCTCCCCGGCCGAACTCTCCTCGATGGCAGGGGACTTGGCCGACCTCGACATCGCCCTGACGACCGTCGCGCCGAACGAGTCCCTGGTCCTGCCGATCACCGAGTTGAAGAAGCACGGGGTGCGGGTCGGGCTCGGTTCCGACGGGGTCCGGGATTCCTGGAGCCCGTTCGGCAACGCGGACATGCTGCATCGCGCGCACATCCTCGGCTGGGTCACGGACGTCCGCCTCGACGACGAACTGACCGCCTGCTACACGGTGGCCGCGCACGGCTCCGCCGATGTAATGGGTCTGCCCCGGGCCGATCTCCGGCCCGGGTCACCTGCGGACTTCGTCCTCGTGCGCGCCGAGTGCGTTCCTCAGGTCGTGGTCGACATGCCGCGGCGCGACATGGTCGTCCACGGCGGGCGCGTCGTGGCCCGTGGCGGGGTACTGGTCTGAACGACTCCGGGCTCCGCCCCTCAACCGCCGACGGGGCTTGAGTCCGGGGGACGCATGCGGAAGTCGTACCGGGGCGGCAGCGGTTCGCCCGGTGCGACCTCCGCCCACACCTCCCCGATGACCTCCGCCCCCTCCCGCAGATCCGCCACCTCGAACCCCGCCCCCTCGAACACACCCCGTGCCGCCGTCAACTCCCCTTCCGCGAGCAGCAATTGGGCCTCCAACAGGCGGAACCTGCCCCGCGCCCGCGTGCCCGTGTGCAGCCGGTCCCAGACCCGCCGCGCGTCACCGCACCGCCCCACCGCCAACAGCGCCTCGATCGCCTCCCGCCCGAGCGCGGCGGTCACCGTGCGCCACGCCTCGCCGCCGTCCCGGCGCTCGGCGCACAGGTCGTCGAACGCCTCGGCGTACCGGTCGGCGGCCCGCTCCCGGTGGCCGTCCGTCGCGTCCGCGACCGCGAGGCAGCGCAGGAACGGCCAGTCGGACGCGGCGAGTTCGAGACCGCGCTCCCAGCTGCGCACGGCCTGCGCCCGGTCCCCGGCGTGCCACTGCGCCACGCCCAGGTGGTACTCGGACAGCGGCCGGGCCGGCGCCGTCTCCAGCATGTCCCGCCAGGCCGGGGCGACCAGGCTGGGGCCGGGCGCGCCGACCCGGCGCGGCTCGGGGAACAGACCCGTCTCCAGCAACTCCCGCCACGGCTCCTGCGGTTCGCCGAGCGTCGACTCCTCGAACGGCGTGCCCGTCGGCTTCCAGCCCGTGCGCAGCACTTCGAGGGCGCCCCACCCGGACCCGGCAGCGAGGCGCTGCCCGGGCTCGGCGTCGGCGTGCGGCAGCCACGCGTCGTACGCGGCCTCGACGTCGGCGCGCGGCAGCGCCCGTTCGAGGCGTCCCTCGACCTCGTCGACGGCCGCGCCCCAGTCCCCCGCCGAGTGCACCGTCGCGGCCTCGGCCGACAGCGGTCCGTACGCCTCCAGCCAGCTGATGTCCGTCTCCGCCTCAAGACGTACGTGCTCCAGCTGGGTGCGCGCGAGGCCGGCCTGGATCTCGGCGTAGCCGCCGGTGCCGGGTTCGGTCAGCCACTCCTGCCAGCGCCGCCCTCCGGTTCCGCCTCCCCACAGGAACAGTTTCCGGCCGCGCAGTACGTCGGTCGACGTCTGGGCGAGGCCGTGCCCGTCCTCGTCGAGCGCGGTGATCCAGCGGCGCCGCCCGTCCTCGACCTCGTAGAAGTAGTCGGCGGGGAACTCGCTGTTCAGCGGGTACGTACGGTCGGCTCCGTCGAACTCCGGTACGGGCACCCGGCGCAGGGCCCGTTCGTACCCGAAGTGCCAGGCCTCGCGCGCGGGCGCGATCACCCGGCACTCCTCGGGCACGGCGATGTTGGACCACCAGTAGACCGGCGCGGGCTTCTCGTGCGGGTTGCGGATGCGGACGCCCACGTAGAGGAAGTCGGAGCCCTCCGGCAGCCACAGGTCGACCTGGAACGGCAGGTCGCGCAGCCGTTCCCACTCCCACAGGCGCAGCATCTCGCCGCCGTCGGGGGCGGTGACGCGCGCCGCGTGCAGGGGCGCGCAGGAGAGGGTGGAGTGGCCGGTGGCGCCGATGTTCCACTCGATGCCGCCGGAGAACCAGGCGCCGTTGAGCGCGAAGGCCGCGGGCTGGAACACCGGGTTGCGGTACAGGAGTTCGCGCCCGGTCGGCTTGTGGAACAGGGACGCGATCCGTCCGCCGAGGCCGGGCAGCACGGTCACTTTCAGCCGGTCGTTCTCGATCACGATCGTGTCGAGGTCGACCGGCGCCCGGTCCCGCCCGTATCCGTCGCGGATCCGCTCGGGGAGCACGCTGCGCAGCGGCCGGTAGCCGAGCTGCCGGGCCATCTCCAGCGGCAGGTCCTCCTTGGAGCGCTCGTCGAGCTCGTGCACCTCGTCGAGGGGCCGCAGCGGCGGCAGCGGGTTCGCCGGGCCCAACTCCGTGCCCGGCAGGGTCAGTACCTCACGCCGTACGACGGTCACGTCTGCCTCCCGATGCCACGGGGCGCGGCCCGCCCCCGATGACCATGGAACATCGCCATCGACGAGCTGACCAGGGGCCGTCCCGGTCAGGATTGCGCAAAGGCGGCCACGACCAGGTCGGTGAGCAGGGCGCCCGCGGTGCCGTCCGGGTCCAGGTCGGGGTCGTAGATCGTGACGTTCATGCCGACACAGCGCGGCGAGGCGAGCAACGGGCTCAGCAGCGCGAGGAGTTCGTCGGGCAGCAGCCCGTCGGGGTCGGGGCTGTCGACGGCGGGCATCACGGACGGGTCGAGCACATCGGCGTCGAGATGCACCCAGAAGCCGTCGAGCACCGGCACCTCGAAGCTGCGCACGAAACCGCGTACGACGTCGTCGACGCCCCACTCGTGCAGTTCACCGACGGTCACGTTCGGGATCCTCAGCGCGGTGAGCTCGGCCCGCTCGTCCTCGAAGGCGTCGCGCCGGCCGAAGAGCCGGACGTCCTCGTCGCGCAGATAGGGCCGCAGCCCTTCCAGGTCGGTGAGGTCCTGCTGCCCGCGGCCGGTCGCGAGGGCCAGTTCCTCGCCGCCGGCCGCGCCGATCCGGTCGGAGTTCCCCGGGTGCCGGAAGTCGGCCGAGGCATCGACGACCGCGAGCCCGAAACGGCCGACGCGGCGCAGCGCGAGGGCCGCGCCCAGCTGGATCGAGCAGTCCCCGCCGAGCACGAGCGGGAACTCCCCCGCCCGGATGTGCCGCTCGATCCGGTCGGCGAGCTTGACGGTGTACGCGGCGAGGGCGGCGGCGTTGAACACCCCGTCGCCCTCCTGCCAGTCGCCCCGGTCGTAGCGCGGCGGGACGACGACGCCGCCCTCGAAGGCGCCGAGCCTGCGCACGATCCCGTGCTCGCGCAGCGCGCCGGCGAGCTTGTACACGCCGGGCACCGTGCCGGGGGCGGGCGGGCGCAGGCCCAGGTTGGAGGGGGCGTCGACGGCGACAATATTCCGCATGCAAGACACCCTCACCGACGTACGCTGACGCTGCCAACAGCTACGCGTCACTACGAGGAGCACGTCTCACCATGGCCGAGAGCCACACCTACCGGGTCATCGTCCGCGCCACGTTCGACGGCCTCACCGACACGGCACGGGAGCGGCTGCTCGCCGAGGTCGCGGAGCACGAGGGCATCGCGGGGATGCGGTTCGCACCGGAGGGTTCGCTCGCGTACGACCGCACCCTCAAGCACTTCTCGATGCGCTACGTCGTCGAGTCGGACCCGGCCGACGGCGAGGAGATGGCGGGAGCGTTCGCCGAGGAGCGGGCCGAGGCGTATCTGCGGGAGCGGGGTCTCGGCCACGGTGAGCTGCGCTCGACGGTGACCGACATGGACACCATGAAGATCAACCGGAAGACGGGCCGGTCCGCGCGGTAGTCGTCCCCGTAGGCATCTCGGTAGTCATCCGGCGGGCATCTCGGCGGTGAGCGCCCAGCGCTCGTGGTCGCGCCAGGCCCCGTCGACGAAGAGGAAGTCCGGCGAGAAACCCTCCAGGCGGAAACCGGCGCGGCGGGCCAGCGCGACGGAGGCGGTGTTGCCGGGCTGTGCGTTGATCTCCAGGCGGTGCAGCCCCAGGGGGCCGAACGCGTACCGGACCACGAGGTCGAGCCCCTCGCCCATCAGCCCGCGCCCGGCGGCATGGGCGAAGGCGCCGTAGCCGAGGGCGCCGCAGCGGAAGCCGCCCTGGACGATGTTGTTGATGTTGATGAATCCGGCGATGGCACCGCTCCCCCGCTCGCACACCAGGAAGCCGTGCCTCGCGGGGTCCTCCACCAGCTGACCCGCGTACGCGGTGAACGCGTCCGTGGTCACCGGCGGGAAGAGCCAGGGGTGGTGCAGCTCCTGGCTCTCGCGGGCCCGCGCGGTGAACTCGTCGGCGTCGGCGACGGCTATGTGCCGCAGCGCGACACGGGGTCCTTCAGCAAGGGGATCGGCCATCCGGCCACCCTACGCAGCCCGTCGCGCCCGCCCCGGCCCGCCTCACTTGCGCCGTCGCCTCACGAAATAGCCCCCGCAGATGGCCCCGATGACGGCGACGGCCGCCAGGGCCATCCAGAGCGGCATGGTGACCTCGGGGATGAGGAGCCTGATCTTCACCTGCCGGGTGTTCTCGAAGATGAAGACCACGACGAGGACGGCCAGGACCAGTACCGCGATCCTGGCCGGCGTGAACGCGCTGGAGCCGCCGCTCTTCTCGGAGCTCGCGGTGTCCTTGGGGCTCATCGGTGGACCCTTCCGTCGTTCCCCCGGAGGCCGTGGCTCGCCGCCTCCCCGCCCAGCATGTGCGGGAGGACGGCGTTTCCGCAGCGGCCGAGGGCCCGTACGGGTGACAGGGCTGCCAGGGCCGACAGGGTCACTGACCGACGACGGGCAGCTCCACGGTCCCGGTGTCCTCGGGCGCGCTGGTCACGGTGACCGGCTTGATCCCCTTGTTGCCGCCGTACGCGTCGTCGCTCGCGGCGACGACGAACTGGATGCGGTGCCCCTTCTCATAACGGTGCACGATGCCGGGCAGCGTGACGGTGAAGGGCCGGGTGACGTCCGGGACGCGGACCGGGGCGACGAGCCGGTGCACCAGCGTCTTCGTCCCGTCCGGCGCGACGTCGTACAGCTTCGCGAAGAGGACGAGCTTGTCGGCGGCGTCGCCGGAGTTCTGCACGCGCTCGGTCCTCGGCGAGATCACCTTGAGGGTGGCCTTCGGGGCGCCGACGACGTCGGTGGTCGTGGCCAGCGGCTCCGTGGTCCAGTCGAGGTAGGTGCCCCGGGTGTCGTGCGGCGCGGGGTCGGGCAGCCCGATCAGGCCGCCGAGGGACGACTCGGAGTGGCTGGTGGGGATGAGCCAGTTGCGGTACTCGCGGCTGCCGCGGGCGACCTTCTTCCGGTTGTCGACGAGCTTGCCGTCGCCGGACAGGTACAGCTTCTTCGACAGCGCGGGGACGCCGGCCGCGGTGGCGTAGGTCCCGTCCGGGTCGCTGATCCAGTCCCGGTAGTAGGCGAAGGCGGGCCCGGTGTCGACGCCCGTCTTGTGGTGCAGGTACCGGTCGAACCAGGCGAGGACCCGCCGGCCGACGTAGCTCGTCTCCAGGTTGCCCTCGCCCAGGTTGAGTTCACCGCTCGCCGGGTCGGTCAGGCCGCCGCTGTGCCCCCAGGACTGCCAGATCATCTTCGTGGTGGTGCCCTGCCCCCGCAGGGTGTCGTAACTGGCCCTGGCCTCGTTCAGGTTGAACAGGCTGTCGGACTGCCCCTGCACGAGCAGCGTCGGCGCCTTCACGTCCTTCAGGTACGAGACCGGGGAGACGCCGCGCGCGTAGTCGATCAGCGCCTTGGTCCTGTCCGCCGGGTAGCGGCCGGAATTGAGGGTGCTGATCGTCGCGCAGGCGTCGTCGACGAAGTGCAGGCAGCCCAGTTTGTTGATGCGTGACGGGTCGAGCGACGGCGCGAGCAGCGGCTGCCCCTCGCCCATCAGGTAGAACCCGTTGGTCCACTGCCACTTGAAGACGCCGGGGACGTCCCGGTCGGCGGCGTTCTGCGGGTCGAGCGAGTAGGAGAGGTCGTTCCAGGTGATCAGCGGTACCAGCGCGTCCACCCGGTGGTCCACGGCCGCGGTCGCCATCTGGATGGCGCCCCCGTAGGAGCCGCCGATCATGCCGACGCGCGGATCGCCCTTCTTGTCGGCCGTCACGTAGTCGATCGTGGTGCCGTCGTCGGCGGCGCGGGTCCCGGCGAGGAAGTCGACGAGGGCGGAGGCCGCCCTGCCGTCGATGCGGGGGTCGTCGAGCGAGACGAGGCAGCCCGATTTGCCGAAGCCGAGCCCCGAGTAGGCGAGCCCCACGTATCCGCGCTGCGCGAACGCCTTGCCGGTCGCGTCCGTCGACCCGTCCGACTTGCTGCCGCCGAATCCGTTCGTGGTGAGCACGGCGGGCGCGGTGTGCTCCGCGTCGACCCCGGCGGGCCGGTACAGGTCGGCGTCCACGACGCACTGGCGTCCGCCGGCCTCGACGGTGAACTTCAGGGCGGTGACGGTGTATTCGCCGAGCACGGGTGTGCCGGTGCCCGCGGCGCTCGCGGGGGCGGCGAGGGCGAGGGGCGCGGCCAGCGCGGCTGTTCCGACGGCGGCGGCGAGGGCAGTACGGAATCTGGGCACGGGGCCTCCACGCGTGCTTGTACCGACCAGTAAGTTTTGGCGCGTGATCATGGTGTGACACGTGTCACGCGGGGGTCAATGGGTGTGCGGGAGGTTTCTGGGGGCGTGTTGCCGGGCGGGGGGCCAATCGCCCTGGGGGCATGGCCGGTTGGGCGAGTGCGGGCTTCGTCGTGGCTGGTCGCGCAGTTCCCCGCGCCCCTGGAGCATGCGGCTCCGCCGCAGCTCCAGGGATGAGATGGCACCCGCAGTGCGCGTCTCAGGGGCGCGGGGAACTGCGCGAGAAGCCCCTACCGGCCCGCGGCCCGCGACGAAACAGGCGCCGGGCCGACGCGAAAGCGCCAGGTGTATTGACCCGCAGGGTTGTTGACGCGGCTGATCGGTGGGTGGCCTGCGAGTGCGGTGTGGCAGCGGCGGTGGTTGTAGGTGTGCAGGGCCTCGTACTGGGCGTACTCGGCTTTGCGCCCGGCGCGGCGAGAGTGCGTGCCGGGCGTCGCCGGGCGGAGGGGAGTTCGAAGACAGGCCTAGCTCAGCGCGGGCTCGTCCAAGGTCAGCGTCAAAGCATCGGCATCCAACCGACCGGCCACCCCGAACGGCACGGTCAGCGCATCACTGGCGTGCCCGAACCCGAACTCCTCCACCACGGGAACCCCCAGCCCACCCAACCGGTCGACCAAGAGATCGCGCACCGGGTCACACTCCGCCCAGGACCCGAGCAGAAACCCCGAGACGCCCTCCAGCCAATCCCCGCGCAGGAGTTGGGTCAGATACCGGTCGATGCGGTACGCCTCTTCGCCGACATCCTCCAGGCAGAGCAGCCCGCCCCGCGCCGAGGAACGCGCGTGCCGGGTTCCGAGATCGGCGGCGAGCAACGACAGGCAGCCGCCCAGCGTGACGCCCCGAGCGACACCGGGCACCAGTACCCCGGCCCCCTCCACCGCACGGATCACCCGAACCGACTCCGGCTCGAACAACGTGGCCCGCAGATGAGTCTGCGCCCGCGCGCTCTTGAGGAAGTCCGCCGCGGCGACCATCGGGCCGTGCAGCGTGCTCACGCCGAGCCGGACGGCGAACGCCTCGTGCAGCGCGGTGATGTCGCTGTACCCGACGAACACCTTGGGCCGCGCGGCCCGCATCGCCGGCCAGTCGAGCAGCTCGACCATGCGTTGCGCGCCGTAGCCGCCGCGGGCGCACAGCACCGCGTCGATTCCGGGGTCGCACCAGGCGCGCTGCAGATCCGCGGCGCGGTCGGCGTCCGTGCCCGCGAGGTAGTCGAACTCCCCGTGCACGTCGAGGACATGAGGCATGACGACGGGGTCGAGGTCCCAGCCGCGCAGGATGTCCAGGCCCGCCCGGAGCCGGTCCTCGGGGACCGGACCGCTCGGCGCGACGACGGCGATCCGGGCGCCGGGGGCCAGCCGCGCCGGCCGGGTCAGGGGGTTCACTTGGCGAGCTCCAGGACGGGGACACCGGTCGGCTGCAGGCCGAACACCTGGGCGTACAGGGAGAGTTCGGCCTCAAGGGCACGAATCATGGTGTCCGCCCGGCGGAAGCCGTGTCCCTCGCCCTCGAAGGCGATGTACGCGTGCGGGACGCGTCGCCCCTCGCTCTCCACCCGTTCGAGGAACCGCTCGCACTGGGCGGGCGGGCAGATCACGTCGTCGAGTCCCTGGAGGAGCAGGAAGGGCACCGTGAGCCGGTCTGCGTGCTCGGCCGGGGAACGCTCGACGTATCGGGCGGGGACCTCGGCGAGCGGTCCGACGAGCGACTCCAGGTACTGCGATTCAAAGTCGTGCGTCTCGCCGCTGCCCCAGGCGGTGAGATCGAGGATGGGGTAGATGACGGTGCCGCACGCGTAGACGTCCGTGCTGGTCAGGGAGGCCGCGCTGGTCCAGCCGCCGGCGCTGCCGCCGCGGATGGCGAGCCGGTCCCGGTCGGCGGTGCCCTCGGCGGCGAGGGCGAGGGCGACGGCCGCGCAGTCCTCGACGTCGACGACGCCCCACTGCTCGCGCAGCCGGTTGCGGTACTCGCGGCCGTAGCCGGTCGAGCCGCCGTAGTTGACCTCGGCGACGCCGATGCCGCGCGAGGTGAAGTAGGCGATCTCCAGGTCGAGGACGAGCGGTGAGTGGCCGGTCGGGCCGCCGTGCGCCCATACGACGTACGGCGGGAGTTCCTCGTCGGGGGCGGCGTGCGTGGGGCTGTGCGGCGGGTAGATGTGGGCGTGGATGTCGCGGCCGTCGGGCCCTTCGAAGGTGCGGATCTGCGGCTCGGGGTAGTACGCCGGGTCGACGGGGTCGCGGTGCGCGGCGCCGATCACGCGGGCGCGTCCGGTGGCGGTGTCGAGCTCGACGACCTCCGCCGCGGTGCGCGGGCTCGCGGCGACGGCGACGACGCGGCTGCCGTGCACGCCGAGCGAGGCGGACCACTCGGTCCAGGGCCCGGCCGTGTCGACGACCTCGCCGGTCTCCGGGTCGAGCACGCCGAGCGAGGTGGCGCCGACGCCGTGCACGACGGCGATGAGCCCGGCCTCCAGCGGCTTGAACCAGCTCAGGCCGATCTTCCACAGCGGCCCGCCGAACTCCTCTTCGCGCGGGCACAGCGGGCGGGCCGGGGCGAAGTCCGAGCGGAGTGCGTCGAGCCGGTACAGGTTCCACCAGCCGCTGTCGTCTCCCGAGTACAGAAGCGCCCCGTCGGGAGCCCACTCGACCTGGCAGATCGACTCCTCGGGCCCGCCGGCCACGGTCCGCGCGGGTCCGAACGTGCCGTCCTCGGCGACGGACGCGACCAGCAGCTCCGTGCCGTCCCAGGGCATGCGCGGGTGGTCCCAGGCGATCCACGCGGCGCGCCGGCCGTCGGGGGCGAGCCGGGCCCCGGTGACGAACCGGTGGGCGCCGTCGGTGAGTTCACGCACCGCGGCCCGGTCCTCGGCCGCCGAGCCGTCGAGCGGGACGGCGGCGACCACGCGCCGCACGTCGGTGGGTCCGGCGCCGGTGAACTCCTCCAGGACGCACCAGACCTCGCCCCGGTCGAGGTGGAGCTGCGGGTCCGCCCAGCGCAGGCCGTCGCCCACGGCGGAGAGCGGGGTGAGCGGGCGCGGCCGCGCGCCGGGGGTCTCGGGCTCGTACGCGTACAGCCGCTGGTCGGCGAAGTTCACGAAGACCAGCACCGGGCCTTCGGGGCGCTCCGCGCCGGCCCAGGGGCGGCCGCCGTACTCGATGACGCGGCTGCGCACGTTCCACGGCTCGGGCAGCACCGACTCCTCCGTGCCGTCGGGCCGGCGCCGCATCAGGGCGCGTCGGCCCGCCTCCGTGGGCCGTGGCTCGGTCCACCAGGCCTCGTCGCCCACGAACCCTACGTACTCGGGCTTGCCGTCGTGCGCCGCGGCCAGTGCGGCGTCGATCGGCGACGGCCAGGAGCCGTAGTCCTGTGTCTGCACCATGTCGTTCCCGCCCCCCATTTACCTCAGACCCTCCATATTCTTCGCGTCCTTCACGTTTTCCTAGTACGTCGCGCGTGTAGGGGCCGGGCCTATGCCGACCGCAAGAACCGATCGAGTACGCGCACCCCGAAGTGCAGTGCCTCGACCGGGACCCGCTCGTCGACCCCGTGGAAAAGTGCCTGGTAGTCGAAGCCCTCGGGGAGCTTGAGCGGGGCGAAGCCGTAGCCGGTGATGCCGAGGCGGGAGAACTGCTTGGCGTCCGTGCCGCCCGACATGCAGTAGGGGACGGTGTGGCCCTCGGGTGCGAACTCCCGCACCGCGGCCCGCATCTTCGCGAACGTGGGCGAGTCGACCGGCGCCTGGAGCGCGACCTCGCGGTGGTGGAACTCCCAGTCGACGTGCGGTCCCGTGAGCGCGTCGAGCGCGACCCGGAACTCGTCCTCGGCGCCCGGCAGGAAGCGGCCGTCGATGTGCGCGGTGGCCTCGCCCGGAATCACGTTGACCTTGTACCCGGACTTCAGCATCGTCGGGTTGGTGCTGTTGCGCACGGTCGCCTCGACGAGGGAGGCCGCCGGGCCGAGCCGGGTGAGCAGCGCATCGACGTCGAAGTCCGGCGCGTTCACATCGGTGTCGATGCCGTACAGGACCGCGAGTTCGGCCAGGGCGGCCCGCACGGTGGGTGTGAGCCGGATCGGCCACTCGTGTTCGCCGATCCGGGCGACGGCGGCGGCGAGGCGCACCACCGCGTTGGCCGGGTTCACCTTGGAGCCGTGGCCCGCCTTGCCGTGCGCGGTGAGCCTGAGCCAGCCGGTGCCGCGCTCGCCCGCGCCGATCGGGTAGATCTGCTTGCCGCCGCCGTCGTGGAAGGTGAAGGCGCCGGACTCGCTGATGCCCTCGGTGCAGCCTTCGAAGAGGTCGGCGTGCTGGTCGGCGAGGAACCCGGAACCGTCCTCGGCGCTGGCCTCTTCGTCGGCGGTGAACGCGATGACGATGTCGCGCCGCGGCCGGAATCCGACGCGGGCCCAGTGCCGGACGGTCGCGAGGATCATCGCGTCCATGTTCTTCATGTCGACAGCGCCGCGGCCCCACACGACGCCGTCGCGGATCTCGCCGGAGAACGGGTGCACGCTCCAGTCGGTGGCCTCGGCCGGGACGACGTCCAGGTGGCCGTGGACGAGCAGGGCGTCGGCGGAGGAGTCGGTGCCCGCGATCCGCGCCACCACATTGCCCCGGCCCGCGGTGCGCTCCAGGATCGTCGGCTCCAGGCCCGCCTCGGAGAGCAGGGCCGCCGCGTACTCGGCGGCCGGGCGCTCCTTGCAGTCGCCTCCGCCGTGGTTGGTCGTGTCGATGCGGATCAGCTCGGACGTGAAGGTGACGACTTCGTCGAGCGCCTTCTCGTCGATCGCCGGAAGGCGCTGCTCAGCCATACTGTTCCTCCACCGCGGCCGAGGCGATCGTGGTGACCGCCTTGAAGGTGCGGATGCCTTCGTACATGGTCCCGTGCGTGTATGCGATCTTACGCTCGCCGGTCCGCTCGACCCCGGGCACGACGGTCGAGGCCATCGCGAGGTGCTCGGCGTCGAACTCGACCTCCACCGTGAACGGGCCCCCCTGCACCGGCTCGTGCCGCACGGCGATGGAGGCGGCGTCCTTGGCGGCGGCCCGGATGTCGGCGGCGGTGCGCGCGGGGGTGCGGCAGACGGCCGCGTACCGGGACACGTGGTCCTTGACGGCGACCTTGCGGGCCTCCGGCGCGTACCCGAGGGCGTCGTCGCAGGCGTGGTCGTCGCCGGTGACGAGGACGACGGGGACGCCGTACTCGGCCACCACGTGCGCGTTCAGCAGGCCTTCGCTCGCCCGTACGTCGTTGACCCACACGCCGGTGATCTGGTTCGCCAGGTAGGTGTGCGCGAGGACACCCTCCATGCCGGCGCCCGCGTGGTAGCCGATGAACGCGATGCCGTCGACGTCGCCGTGCTGGACGCCTTCCACCATGGACAGCGACTTGTGGCGTCCGGTGAGCATCTGCGCGCGGTCGTCGAGCCGCTCGAGGAACAGATTGCGCATCGTCCAGTGCGCCTCGTTGACGAGCACCTCGTCGGCGCCGCCGTCGAAGAAGCCGAGCACCGCCGCGTTCACGTCCGAGGTGAACATCGCGCGGCAGCGCTCCCACTGCGGTGTGCCCGGGAGGACGTCCGCGGGCCAGGTCACACCCGTGGCGCCCTCCATGTCGGCGCTGATGAGGATCTTCATGGCCAGCACGGTACGCGGATCCGGGCACACCTCACCAGACCTGTGGATAACTCAGAAGAACTCTCAAGGGTATAGACCAATGTCGGACCCGTTCAGCGGGTTTCCCCTCGTCAGCGCCTTGCGGGCGGCTACGGCGCCAGCATCCGCACGAGGGCGTCGACGAGCGCGCCGTGCCAACAGGCGTAGTCGTGGCCGCCGTTGAACTCGTCGAGCGTGACCCGGTATCCGGCCGGGCGCAGGGCCTCGTACAGCGCGCGGCTGTAGCCGACCATCGGGCCTTCGTGCAGCCCGACGTCCAGGTGCACGGTGAGGTCGCGGGGGGCCGCCTCCGCGTACCTCCGGACCAGCCAGGGCACGCCGACGACCGGCGTCTGCGGTACCCCTCCGCCGGACGGCAGACCGGGGTGCCACCACAGGGACGGGGACTGGGCGAGGACGTTGCCGAACCGCTCGGCCCGGACGAGTCCCGCGTACAGGGCGGTGAGTCCGCCGAGGCTCTGTCCGGCGACGACGGTGCGGCGCGGGTCGGTGGTGAGCGGCCAGCGCCCCGCGGCCCAGGGCAGCACGTCGTCCGCGAGGAACGTGACGTAGGAGTCGCGGGCGCTCATCTCGCGCCAGCGGGTGGGCCCGTCGACGGAATCGGGGGCGAGGACGATCAGCGGCGGCAGCGCGCCGTCCGCGATCAGCGCGTCCAGGGAGTCCTGCAGTCCCATGCCGCCCAGCCACATGTCGCCGTCGCCGAGTACGACCACGGGCAGGTCGCGGTGGCCGTGCCCGGGCGGCAGGTAGACCCATACGTCGCGGGTCGCGCCGAGGGCGGGGCTGTCCACGGCGTGCCGCTCGACCCGGCCGCGCGGCACATCGCGCGCGGGGTGCGCCCAGCGCTGTCCCGGCGCCTGCGGAAGCTCGAAGACGGAGCAGTCGGGGCCGCCCCAACGGGTGGGGATCGTCCGGGGGTTGAGCGGATCGGGGCCGGCGTACCGCTGGAGGGTTCGCAGGAACTCCTGGAGCAGGCCCGGGTCGGCGGGCGGGGCGCCGGTGGAGATGTCGGCGGCCATCCGGTAGGTGCCGCGGTGGTCGGCGCGCAGCCGCAGGCCGAGATGCCAGATGTCGGTGCCGGGGACGTGGTGCAGCAGGGCGTCGGCGAGCCGGGCGCGGTCGACCAGCCGGTTGCTGAAGAGAAGGACGTGCCGGGTCGTGCGGTGGCCGCGGTACAGGAAGGTGAGGGTGCGGTGGTCGGGTTCGCCCTCGATCGGCTCCACGAGCGGGACGCCGAGCGGTTGCACGTCGACCCAGAACGCGGCGGCGATCTCGTCGCGCCGCGCCCCCTGGACCCCGGTGAGGTCGTCGAGCAGCCGCGCGACGCGGGCGCCTACGGCCGGTCGTGGCCGCACCGCCTCCTCGACCCAGGACAGATCGGACGAGACCAAAGGCGTACGCATCGCCCACCGCTTCCTGACGCACCCATCGTACTTAGCTTAGCCTAAGCTAACCTATCATTACCGCTCGTCAGGACAGCGACCCGGCCCGCCCCACCACCAGCCACCGCGACGGCAGCTCGATCCGTCTCCCGTCGGCGGTGAACTCCGTGGTGATCAACGGCAGTTCCCCGGAGGCGAGCACCACCAGGCCCGCCTCGGCGACATATCCGGGCACGGCGGCGTCGGAGACCTCGCCCGGGGCGATGCCGTGGTCGAACACCGGAGCCAGCTTGGGCGGCGGCCCCGCCGGATGCCGCGCGAGGTCCCGCAGGATCGTCCGGGCCCGCTCGGACAGCTCGACGACGAAGCCGCGCCCGCGCTCGCCGATGAGCGCCGCCACCGCGTCGACGATGGGCTGCCGGTCACCGGGCTCGCTCTGATGCAGCACGCCGCGCATGTAGACGTTCGCGTCACCCAACTCGGCGTGCAGCGCCACCACTTGTTCCTTGACCGTGGCGTCCAGCTGCCGGTAGTCGGCCTGTTCGGCCGGGTCCGCCCGGCGGGCCCGGTCCAGGGCGGCCGCGGACAGGTCGGCGCCGACCACTTTCGGGTAGTGGTCGGCGAGGAAGCGGGTCTGCGTGCCGTTGCCGCACCCGAGGTCCACCACCGGGAGACCGGCGGCCGCCAACTCCGGTGCGAAGAAAGCGAGATGCCGCCCCGCGGTGAGTGCGGGCTCGGCATCCCAGAAGACGCTCCCGGGCTCGTCGGAAGCATCCTCCCAGAAGCTCTCCCATGCCTCCTTGTAGCGCTCGGTCACGCTCATGGACCCTCCCCAGGGGCGGCGGACTCGGCCGAAGTATCTGATCGGTCTACCGCGCCGGGGTACGCCCCACAAGCGGACCGGCCGCACCTTTCACAGGTGCGAGCCGGTTTCACGGGTGCGCGCCGGCCGGGCGGGCACCGCGGACGTCAGCCGCGCGCGGGCCGCACGGCGAGCTCGCACCACACGGTCTTGCCGGTCGCGGTCCGGCTCGCGCCCCACTCGCGCGCCAGGCGCGCGACGACCCGCAGGCCCCGCCCGAACTCGTCCCCCGGCTCCGCGCCGCGCAGCGTCGGCAGGGTGTGGTCCGTGTCCTCCACCTCGCACAACAGCGTGCCCGAGCGCACCAGGCGCAGCTGCACCCGGCCGCGCCTTGCGTGCCGCACGGCGTTCGTGACGAGTTCGCTGACCACGAGTTCGGCGGCGTACTCGATGGACGACAGGCCCCACTCCGCGAGCCGGCGCCGTACGAGGGCACGGGCGCGCGACACTTCGGACGGTTCCGGTTCGAGGCTCCACTGGGCGGCGTCGCCGGGCTCGATGCCGCTCATCCTGACCATGAGGAGCGCCACGTCGTCCTTGCGGCCGCCGCGCCCCGCGAGGGAGCGGATGATGGTGTCGCAGGCGTCGTCCATGGAGGCGGCCGGATGGGCCGCCGACTCGCAGAGCGTGGCCAGTCCCACGCCGATGTCCTCGCCGCGCACCTCGACCAGCCCGTCGGTGCACATCACCAGCCGGTCGCCGGGGGCGACCGGTACGCATACGGTCTCGAAGGGGACGCCGCCCACGCCGATGGGCGCTCCCGTGGGCAGGTCGAGCAGTTCGCTGCGACCGTCGGCGGCGCGCACGATCACCGGCGGGATGTGTCCGGCGTTGGCGAGGAGCAACTCGCCCACGATGGGGTCGTACACCGCGTACAGGCACGTGGCGAGATAGTGCTCGCCGAGGCGCTGCGCCAAGTCGCACAAATTGCGCAGGAGTTGGGAGGGCGGCAGGTCGAGGGCGGCCATCGTCTGCACCGCGGTCCGCAACTGGCCCATCATCGCGGCCGAGTTGAGCCCGTGCCCCATGACGTCACCGACGACCAGAGCGGTCCGCGCGCCCGGCAGCTTGATGGAGTCGAACCAGTCGCCGCCGACCCGGCCGAGCAGGGCGCCCGGGAGGTAGCGGGTGGCGACGTCGCAGCCCGGCATGTGCGGCTCTATGTGCGGCAGCATGCTGTTCTGGAGCGTCTCGGCGACGGACTCCTGATAGGTGTACATCCGAGCGTTGTCGAGCACGAGCCCCGCCCGCGCGGCGAGTTCGGCGCCGGTGACCCGGTCCATGTCGTTGAAGAGGGGCCGCTCCTGGTGCCGCAGCAGGATCATGAACCCGAGAACCACGTTCCGTGCCTTCAGCGGCACGACGAGCATGGACCGGTGGTTGATCAGCGGCCGGATGTCGCGCTTCTCGAACTGTGCCGCGATCGCGGTGCCCATCTCCTCGGAGATGTACGGGACGAGCACCGGCTCACCGGTGGTCATGCACTGGAAGAACGGTGTGTGCACCGGGAACGGCATCGATTCGCCGACCGGCACCACATCGTCCCAGCGGCCCGGTTCGTCGGTGTGCTCGACGGCGACGCGATGCCACATCGTGGTCGCGTCGGGCGGCCCGTCGGGAAACCCCTCGCCCGCGACGACCTGCTCCCGCAGATACGTGCCGGCGACGTCGGTGAAGCGGGGCACGACGGCGCGGCTGACCTCGACGATCGTGCGCGACAGATCGAGGGACGAACCGATGCGCCCGCTCACCTCGTTGAGGAACTCCAGGCGCTCGCGCACGGCCACGTACTCGAGATCCTCGGCGTCGTCGAGCGGGGAGCGCGGGGACGGTATCCCGGCCGCGGCCGCGCGGGCCGCCTCCGCGCGCCGCGCCTTGCGCTCGGTGCGCCGCGCGACACCCCAGTCGGCGGTGACGGGGACCCGGTCGTGCTGGCTGAACTCCAGGACCGGATAGCCGAGTTCGAGTACCTGGGCGACGATGCGGGCGCTCTCCCGCACGCTCATGCTGGGCAGGATCTCGGGCAGCCCGCGGGCGAGCTCGTCGGCGGCGGGAAAGTCGGTGTGCAGCGCGAACCCGGGGGCTATGCGCTCCCCCACCACGCCTTCCGGGCCCGCCGAGCCGTCCGGGCCCGTGCCGCTGAGCCGGCGGGCGTCGGCGGCGAGTACGAGCAGCCGCTCGGGCCCCGGGCCCACCAGGGGGTACGCCCACCACAGGACGTCGATGCGGTCGCGCGGCCCTGCGCTGGTGTCGAGCCGGGCGCGGCCCGCTGCCGGATAGGAGGTGCGGCCGCCCAGCGACTCCTCCAGATCGTGCCCCATCAGACTTCGCCCGAGCGGATCGGGCCCGGTGACGTCGTCCGTGCCGTACGCGCCGAGGGCCGCCGGGGCGGCCTCCGTACCGTCCTCCGGAAGCACTCCGGAGACGGGCAGCAGGTCGGCGGCGGGCCGGCCCACCGCGTCCTGCCGGTCGGGGCCGAAGAGGCGGCGGGCGCCGGTGCTCCAGTGCGAGACACGGCCTGCCTGGTCGACGACGACGACGGCCAGCGGGACGCGGCCCTGCGGGGCTCGACCGGTGCCTGCCATCGCCGCGCTCCTTCCCTCCGGCACGCCGGTGGGGGTGCGTACCGCCTCCTTCCACGGTACGCGGACCCCCGCAACACCGGGTGGGTACCGGCGAATTGGGGAACGCCCTCTTGACAAGGCCCCCGCGCCCGCGCGGTCCCGTCAGTCCTCGTGGCCCAGTTGCAGATCGCGCTCCGTACGGCCGCCCCCGGCGACCTGAAGGACCGTGGCCACCGGCGGGTACCCCGCGGCGATCACCGTGTACTCGCCCGACGAGAGGTCGACGAAGCGGAACGTCCCGTCCGGGCCCGTCGTCAACGTGTCCACCACATTGCCCGCGGCGTCCAGCAGCGTGACCCGGGCCTCCTCGACCGGGCGCCCGCCACCGGCCCGCACGGTCCCGCGCAGCACCGCGCCGCCCGCCAGTTCCACGTCCTGCCGGGTCTCGCGGGACGCCATCACCGTCACCGGCAGCGCGGCCGGACGGAACGCGGGGGCGCTCGCGGCCAGGGTGTACTCGCCGGCCACCAACTCGGTGATGACGTACGTGCCTTCACGCCCGCTGCGGGTCGCGGAGACGACCTCACCGTGCACATTGGTCAGCGTGACGATCGCGTCCCGCACGGGGGTCCCGTCCGCGGTGAGGACGGAGCCCGCGAGGCGGCCGGCACCGCCGAGCACCACATCGAGGTCCACGGGGCGCTCCCCCACCGTCACCGTCACGGCCTGCGGCTGGTGCCCGCCGGCCGCCGCGATCAGGACGTAGCTGCCGGCGCCCGGCGTCGACAGCGCGTACCGGCCGTCGTCGCCGCTGGCGCCGCGCCCGATCTGGGTGCCGCCGACATCGATGAGGGTGAGCGCGGCGCTCGGCACGGCGGTGCCGTCGGAGTGCCGCACCGTTCCGCAGACCGGCACCCCGGCGGCGTACGAGACGCGCTCCTGGGCGGGCACGACCGGGATGACGGGGTTCTCGGAGGGGGCTGCGCTGGACAACAGAGGTGTCTCCTTGAGGAAGAAGGCGAGGAGCAGGCCCAGGACGAGGACCGGCACCAAGTAGAGGAAGATGCGGGGCATCGCATCCGCGTACGCCTGGATGTAGGGGGTGCGCAGCGCCTCGGGCATCGCGTGCACGAGCTGCGGGGTGATGGACTCGGCGTCGATTCCGCCGGGGAGCCCGGAGCCGGTGGCGGGCAGCCGGTCGGCGAGGGAGTCGGCGAGCCGGTTGGCGAAGAGCGTGCCGAAGATCGCGGCGCCGACGCTGCCGCCGATCTGCCGGAAGTAGTTGTTGGCGCTGGTGGCCGTGCCGAGGTCACCGGGGCGGACCGCGTTCTGCACGGCGAGCACCAGCACGGGCATGATCAGGCCGATGCCCGCGCCCAACACCGCCATGTAGACGCTGTATTCGAGGCGCGGGGTGTCGACCTCCAGGCGCGACAGCAGATACATGCCGAGGGTGGAGAGGGCACTGCCGAGGATCGGGTAGATCTTGTAGCGGCCGGTGTGGCTGATGAGCTGGCCCGAGATGATCGAGGCGCCGACGACGCCGCCCATCATGGGGAGCATCATCAGCCCGGACTCGGTGGCCGTGGCGCCGTCGACCATCTGCAGGAACGTCGGCAGGTAACTGGCCGCGCCGAACAGGGCGACGCCGACGACCATGCCGACGATCCCGCTGAGGTTGAAGACGGAGTCGCGGAACAGCCGTAGCGGGATGAGGGGTTCGGCCGCGAACTTCTCGGCGACGACGAACAGCGCCGCCGAGAGAGCCGCCCCGGCGCCGAGGCCGATGATGACCCGGTCGCCCCACGCGTACTCGGTGCCGCCCCAACTGGTCAGCAGCACCAGGCAGGTTGACGCCGAGGCGAGCAGCAGGGCGCCCGGCACGTCGAGCCTGGCCTTCTTCTTGGGCCTGGGGAGTTTGAGGACGACCGCGGTGACGGCGAGGGTGAGCAGGCCGAACGGGACGTTGAAGTAGAAGCACCAGCGCCACGAGAGGTGGTCGGTGAAGTAGCCGCCGAGCAGCGGTCCCGCGACCGAGGCGAGGCCGAACGCGGCGCCGATCAGGCCCATGTAGCGGCCCCGTTCGCGGGGCGGCACGATGTCGCCGATGATCGCCTGCACACCGATCATGAGGCCGCCCGCGCCGACGCCCTGCACGGCGCGGAACGCGATGAGCTGGTCCATGCTCTGCGCCCGGCCCGCGAGGGCGGAGCCGATGATGAACACGACGATGGCGAACTGGAAGACGCCCTTGCGACCGAAGAGGTCGCCGAGCTTGCCGTAGATCGGCAGGCCGATGGTGGAGGTCAGGAGGTAGGCGGTGATCGCCCAGGACATCTTGTCGAGGCCGTGCAGCTCACCGACGATCTTCGGGAGCGCGGTGGCGACGATCATCTGCTCCAGCGCGGCGAGCAGCAGCGCCAGCATCAGGCCGACGAAGACCATCCGGACGCGTCGGGGACTGAGCCCGTCCCCGGGCAACTGCTCGCGCTCCGGGGCCTGTTGCGGCTCCGGCGCGGCGACGGGAGCCGGCTCCTGAACCGCCTCCCGCTCCCCCGCGCGTTCGGTCACCAGCGTCGTCGTGCCCACCTGCCGCTCCCCTCGTCGCCCTTGCGCCGCCCATTTCTCGCATTACGCGACAACGGGGGGCAAGCGCGACGAGGTGCACGTCAGGCGGGCCTGATCGACGTATGCGCCGGTAGGAGCCCTACGGCGTACAAGGGAGGCGAAACGAAAACCACTCGAAACGGTGAGCAGCCGATCAGTGTTCGACTCATGCCGAAACGTGCTCGCGCGTCACTTCTCCACTTCGGCGGCGAGCTTGGCGAGCACGGCGTCGTGGATGCGGGCCAGCCCCTTGGGCGCGAAGGTCTTCTCGAAGAATCCGCCGATGCCGCCCGCCCCGTTCCACACGGTGGTGACGACGACGCGCGCCTTGCCCTCGCCGGCGGGCGTGACGCGCCAGGTCGTCACCATCGAGGAGTTGCGGTCCGTCTCGACCAGTTCGCCGTCGGTGGGCTCGGTCACGTCGAGCAGGCAGTCGCGGACGCGCTTGCTGGTGGCCTGGAGCTTCCAGTGGACGAGGGTGCCCTCGCCGTCGCCGCCCTCGCGGACCTCGTACTCGCTGAAGTGCTCGCTGAGCAGCTTCGGCCGGGTGCCGTTGTAGTCGGCGAGGGCGTCGAACACGCCGTCCGGCTCCGCGGCGACGACACGTTCCGTGGTGGCCTCGACCTGCGCCATGGCTCTTCCTCCAGCACTTGGTTCTTCAGGCGTCGCCTGCGGACTCGCCCGTGGACATCGCCTGTGGGCTGCAAGCCAACCACCCCCCGTACAGGCCGCCAAAACCGGGGTCCGGTGCGGCCCGCACGATCAAGGGAACGTGTGTTCTATTATGGGGTCAGTGCTACCGAGGAGGCGTCATGCGCTGGGAGAACCTCACGGACGACCGGGCCGAACACGGCCGGGCGCCCGACGCCGCGCTGTTCGGCGCGGACGCGGTCACGACCCGCACGATCGACACCCCCGAGTTCCGCGGCGTGACGTTCCACGAGATCCGGGCCCGGTCGATCGTGAACCGGGTGCCCGGCGCGTCCCGGATGCCGTTCGAATGGACGGTCAATCCGTACCGGGGCTGCACCCACGCCTGCGTCTACTGCTTCGCCCGCAACACCCACCGCTATCTGGACCTGGACACCGGGCTCGGCTTCGACAGCCAGATCGTGGTGAAGGTGAACGCGCCGGAGCTGCTGCGCCGCCATCTCTCCTCGCGCCGCTGGCACGGCGACCACATCGCGATGGGCACGAACGTCGACTGCTACCAGCGGGCCGAGGGGCGCTACCGGTTGATGCCCGGCATCATCGAGGCGCTGCGCGACCACGCGAACCCCTTCTCCATCCTGACCAAGGGCACGCTGATCCTGCGCGACCTCGATCTGCTGCGGCAGGCCGCCGAGGTCACGGATGTCGGCATCTCGGTGTCGGTCGGCTTCGTGGACCAGGAGCTGTGGCGCACCGTCGAGCCGGGCACGCCCGCGCCCGAACGCCGGCTCGACGTCGTCCGGGCCCTCACCGACGCCGGGATCGGGTGCGGGGTGCTGATGGCGCCCGTGATCCCGTTCCTCGGCGACCGTCCCGAGCAGCTGCGGGCCACCGTGCGGGAGATCGCGCGGGCGGGGGCGACCTCCGTGACGCCGCTCGTGCTGCACCTGCGGCCGGGCGCGCGCGAGTGGTTCATGGGCTGGCTCGGACAGCACCACCCGTATCTGGTGCGGCGCTACGAGCGGCTGTACGCGGAGGGCGCGTACGCCCCGAAGTGGTACCAGCGGCGGCTGACGCGGCAGGTGCACGAGCTCGCCGAGGAGTACGGGATCGGGCCCTCGCGGCCGGGCCTGGCACGGCGCATCCGCGTCCCTGAGCAGGGCCCGGCGCCAGAGCCGTCCGCGCCGACACAGCTCACCCTGATGTGAGCCCTGTCGTGAGCCCTGTCGTGAGCCCCGGGAGCGCCTGCCGTTGAATCCTCCGGCGTGCGCCGGGCGCGCGATCGGGTCAAATTCCGGCAGAACGGATTCTTCCGCCCAGGGTCTACGGGAACATGCCGCACGAGCAGTGGACTCACCGCTCTGATCCCTCCGTCCTGGGAGGCCCTATGAAGAAACGCGCAGTCGCTCTGTGCGGCGTCGCCGCCCTGGCCGTCTCCACGGCCGTCACGGCCGCCGGCGCCGCGGGGGCCGATGCCGGGTCGGCGCGTCCGGTCCCGCACGCCGCCGCCGTCAGCTGGAAGACGTGCGGCACGAAGGAGTACCCGAAGCTGCAGTGCGCGTCATTGCGGGTACCGCTGGACCACGACCGCCCGCGGGGGCGGCAGATCACCCTCGCCCTGTCCCGGGTCCCGCACACGGCGAAGACGTCCCAGGGGCCGCTCCTGGTGAACCCCGGCGGCCCCGGCGGCAGCGGGCTCACGCTCGCCGGGTTCGTGGCGTCGGGCCTGCCGAAGGCGGTCGCCGCTCAGTACGACGTCATCGGCTTCGACCCGCGGGGCGTCGGCAGGAGCAGGCCTGCCCTCGACTGCAAGCCCGGCTACTTCACTGCCGTGCGGCCGCCGAGTGTTCCGAGGACCAAGGCGATCGAGGGGGCCAACCTCGATCGCGCGACGTCGTTCGCGCAGGCGTGCGCCAAGAAGTACGCGGACATCCTGCCGTTCATCGACACGGTCAGCACGGTCCGGGACATGGACGCGATCCGGGCCGCGCTCGGCGCGAAGCAGCTCAACTACTTCGGCTACTCGTACGGCACGTATCTCGGCGCGGTCTACGCCAAGTACTTCCCCGACCGGGTGCGGCGCCTCGTCCTCGACTCGATCGTCGACCCGGAGGGCGTCTGGTACCAGGACAACCTCGGGCAGGACCTCGCCTTCAACGCCCGGCACCAGGCCTTCATGGCGTGGGTCGCCAAGTACGACGCCACGTACAAGCTGGGCAAGGACCCGGCGAAGGTCGAGGCCGAGTGGTACGCGATGCGTGACGCGCTCACGAAGCGCCCCGCGGGCAGGGAGGTGGGCGCCGGGGAACTGGAGGACACGTACCTGCCCGGCGGCTACTACAACGGTTACTGGCCGTATCTGGCCGAGGCGTTCGCGGCGTACGTGAACGCCAAGGACCCGAACCCGCTGGTCCAGGCGTACCGGACCTTCGCGGCGGTCGACGCCTCGGGGGACAACGGCTACAGCGTCTACGAGGCCGTCCAGTGCCGGGACGCGCCGTGGCCGCGGAACTGGAACCAGTGGCGCGACGACAACGGGGCGACGCACGAGAAGGCGCCGTTCTCCACGTGGAACAACGCCTGGTACAACGCGCCGTGCGCGTTCTGGCCGACCCGGACACTGCACTCGACGGACATCTCGAACTCCTCGCTCCCGCCGGTCCTGCTGTTCCAGGCGACCGATGACGCGGCGACCCCGTTCGAAGGCGGCGCCGACGTCCACCGGCTGCTGCGCGGATCGAGCCTGGTCGTCGAGGAGGGCGGCGGCAACCACGGCGTCACGCTCAGCGGGAACGCCTGCCTCGACAAGCACCTCGCGACGTATCTCGCGTCCGGGAAGGTGCCGCGCGGCGACGGCGAGGCCGACGCGGTCTGCGACAAACTGCCGGACCCGAAGCCGCTGACCCCCAAGGCGGCCTCCCCGGCGGCCTCCTCCCCGGACCGCGGCGCCGCGCTGCACGGGCTGATCGGCTTCCGGGGCTGATCGCGGGGCGATCCGAGGGTGGGTGAGGATGGGTCCATGACCCGACTCACCCACATCCCCGGCCCCGGCGGCCTCCGGGTCCGCGCCATGACCCTGGACGACTGCGATGCCGTGGCCGAAGTGCGGGTGCGGGGTTGGCAGTTCGCCTATGCCGGGCTGATGCCGTCGGCGTATCTCGACGCGATGAACGTGGCGCGGGACGCCGCGCGACGGCGCGAGCTGTTCGGACGGTCGCCCGAGTACGTCGCAGAGCGTGACGGGGCCGTGGTCGGGTGGGCCTGTCACGGGCCGCCCCGGGACCGTGATGTGCCGCCCGGGGAGGCCGAGTTGTACGCGCTGTACGCCCACCCCGCGCACCTGTCGACGGGGGTCGGGCGGGCGCTGCTCGATACCTGTACGGGAGCGGCCGGGGCAGCGGGGCACTCCGTACTGCGGTTGTGGGTCGTGGAGGGGAACGCGCGGGCCCGGCGGTTCTACGAGCGCGCCGGGTTCACGGCGGACGGGGCACGGGAGCCGTACGAGGTGGCCGGAGTGCCGGTGCCCGAGGTCCGGTACGCGCGAAGGCTGCCGCTCACGCCCCTCATACCTGGGGCAGGCGGGCCAGTGCCGCCGCTGCCGCCATCGCCAGGCGCGGGTGCTTGCTCGCCTCCGTGAGGACGTCCCGGGCCCGGGGGTCGGCCAGGCTGCCGAGTCCCGCCACACAGGCGAGGGCCACCTTGCGGTACGGGTCGTGCGGTGCGAGGCGGCGGCGGAGCGTGGTGATCAGGGCCGGGGCCGATTCGGGGGCCCTGAGCTGGATGAGCAGCCGCACGGGATAGAGGGCGTAGGCGACGCGCAGCTCGTTCGTGGCCAGGGCCGCCGCCGCGCGGGCCGTGCGCGGATCGCCCAGCACCGCGAGAGCCTGGGCCGCCGCGGCGCACCGTTCCGGATCGCGGTGGTTCAGGAGGAGGACGAGGGACTCGAAGGAGCGGCTGTCGCCGGCGATGCCGAGCCGGTAGGCCGCCAACTCCCTTGCCCACAGCGGCTGGTGCGGTGCCGTGAGCACCGCGGCCAGCTCATCCCGGTCGCTCGTGGCGGCGAGCTGGTCGAAGGCGGGCGTACCGCCGGATTCCTTCCGGATGCGTTCCGTCACCGTTCGCGACTCTTCGTCCATGGTGTCGAGGGTAGAACGCACCGGGCCTGCGGCGACATAGATCACAGAGACTGGCCAACGCCGGGGGCTGGCGCGCTCGTTACTCGCCGGTTAATCTCATGTGAGCGGGGCACACTTCCCGCAGCACCACTCCGGGCGGCCTGGTGACGCAGCCGCCGCGAGTGCAGTCGGTTCGGTACGCGCTACCGAAGTTCGAGCAGGACGGCATGGCTCCGGGACAGGGCCGGTCGGTTTTCAGGTTTTCCGTGCGCGGCAGCACCGAGCGGCACGGCACGTTCACCTCTCCGTACGCCGCTGCGCCGCACGACTTTTTCGGCGCTCCCGCGTACGCCCCGGTCGTCACCCTCACTTCTGGAGTTCCCGGATGGACGCTCCCCTGTCCCGCATCTCTACCGTGGCCGTCGTCGGCCTCGGCACCATGGGCACCGGCATCGCCGAGGTCCTCGCCCGCGCAGGGCGCGAGGTCGTCGGCATCGACATCAGCGCGGCAGCCACCGCGCAGGCCGCCCTGTCACTGGAGGCCTCGACGGCGCGTGCGGTGCGCCGCGAGCACCTCACCGAGCAGGAGCGGACCGAGCTGCTCGCCCGGTTCCGCACGTTCACGGATCTGCAGGCCGCGGCCGACGCCGACCTGGTGATCGAGGTCGTCCCCGAGTCGTACGAGATCAAGCAGCAGGTCTTCCGCGCCCTGGACGGCATCGTGCGGCCGGAGACGATTCTCGCCACCGGGACCAACGCGCTGTCCGTGACGCGGCTCGCCGCCGACTCCGCCCGGCCGGAGCGCGTCCTCGGACTGCACTTCTTCAACCCGGCCCCCGCGATGAAGCTCGTCGAGATCGTCTCCAGCGTGCTGACCGCGCCCGTCGCCGTGGGCGCCGTCACCGATCTCGCGCTCGAACTGGGCAAGGAGCCCGTCGCGGTGGGCGACCGGCCCGGGTTCGTCGCCGACGGGCTGCTGTTCGGCTACCTCAACCAGGCCGCCGCCATGTACGAGGCCAAGTACGCCTCCCGCGAGGACATCGACGCCGCGATGAAGCTGGGCTGCGGCCTGCCCATGGGTCCCCTCGCCCTGCTCGACCTGATCGGCGTCGACACGGCCCGGACCGTCCTCGACGCCATGTACGCGGAGTCCCGCGACCGGCTGCACGCGCCGGCGCCGGTCCTCAAGCAGCTCACCGAGGCGGGCCTGACCGGACGCAAGGCGGGCCGCGGCTTCTACACGTACGAGGAGCCGGGCAGCTCGGTCGTGGTGCGGGACGCCCTGACGCCGTCGGCCGAGGAGGCCGCACCCCCCGCCCGCCCGGTCCGCTCCGTCGGGGTCGCGGGCTCCGGCACGATGGCCTCCGGGATCGCCGAGGTCTTCGCGAAGGCCGGCTACGACGTCGTCCTCGCCGCCCGCGGCGAGGAGAAGGCGGAGAAGGCCAAGTCCCGTATCGGCAAGTCCCTTTCGCGCTCCGTCGACAAGGGGCGGATGACGGCGGACGCGGCCGCGCAGACGCTCGCCCGCATCACCCCCGCCGGGTCCTACGACGCGTTCGCCGACGTCGATCTGGCGCTGGAGGCGGTCGCCGAGGACCTGGAGATCAAGCGGCAGCTGTTCGCCGCCTTCGACAAGGTCTGCAAGCCCGGCGCGATCCTCGCCACCACGACCTCGTCGCTGCCCGTCGTCGCCTGCGCCAGCGCCACCGCGCGCCCGCAGGACGTGATCGGTATGCACTTCTTCAACCCGGCGCCGGCGATGAAGCTCGTCGAGGTGGTGCGGACCGTGCTGACCACGGACGATGTGCACGCCACCGTCCGCGATCTCACCCACCGGATCCGCAAGCACCCGGTGGACTGCGGCGACCGGGCCGGGTTCATCGTGAACGCGCTGCTCTTCCCGTACCTGAACAACGCGATCAAGATGGTCCAGGAGCATTACGCCTCGCTCGACGACATCGACGCCGCGATGAAGCTCGGCGGCGGATACCCGATGGGACCGTTCGAACTGCTCGACGTGGTCGGCCTGGATGTCTCGCTTGCGATCGAGAAGGTGCTGCACCGCGAGTTCCGCGACCCGGGCCTGGCGCCCGCGCCGCTGCTCGAACACCTGGTGGCCGCGGGCTGCCTCGGCCGCAAGACGGGCCGTGGCTTCCGCGAATATGCCCGGCGCTGAGCCGGACACGGGAGCCGGGTCCGATTGGGGCGGGCTGCTCGGAGCATCGGGCAGCCCGTTTACCGGGGAGCGTTTGGGAACGTACATGCAGTACGTTCGGGGCATGACGCCCGCTCATAAGGCCGCCCAATTCTCCCGTACCTCCGCTACGCCCGACGCTCCGGAGAGCGCCGCAGGCAACCGGGCTGCCGCCCAACGGCTCAAGATGCGCCGTGAGCTGGCGGCCGCGGCGATGGAACTGTTCGCCACGAAGGGGTACGAGGCGACGACGGTCGACGAGATCGCCGCGCAGGCCGGCGTCGCACGCCGCACGTTCTTCCGGCACTTCCGCTCCAAGGAAGAGGCGATCTTCCCGGACCACGACGACACCCTGGTGCGCGCCGAGGCCGTCCTGAACGCGGCACCGCCGCTGGAGCACCCGCTCGACACCGTCTGCCGGGGCATCAAGGAAGTCATGAAGATGTACGCCGCGTCGCCCGCGGTGTCCGTGGAGCGCTACCGGCTGACCCGTGAGGTGCCCACGCTGCGCGAGCGCGAGATCGCCTCGGTCGCCCGCTACGAGCGCCTGTTCACCCGCTATCTGCTGGGCCACTTCGACGAACAGGCGCACCACGACGGCAACGACGACCCGCTGCTCGCCGAGGTCGCCGCCTCCGCCGTCGTCACCGCTCACAACCACGTGCTGCGCCGCTGGCTCCGGGCCGGCGGCCAGGGCGATGTGGAGACGCAGCTCGACCACGCCTTCGCGATCGTGCGCCGTACGTTCGGCACCGGCATCGGGGCCGGCCGCACCCCCGCCGCCGAGGCACCCGCGCAGGTATCGCACTCGGGCGAGGTGCTGGTGGCGGTGGCCCGTACCGACGCTCCGCTCCCGGAGGTCATGCGCACGATCGAGGAAGCCCTCCGCAACCGTTAGGGCCCGTCAGCCCTCTCCCGCCCCCCCCTGGCCCCCGACCTGGCACGCAGTGCCACGTCAGGGGCCTTTCGCATGTCCCGCTTCTCGGCCCGGTCGGCCCGCTGATCGATCATCGATCCCTTTACTTCCAGGTAACCAGCCCCTGACCTCTAATGATCGATCATCGCTCACCTGTTGCGTAAATATTTCACCTGAGCGAAATTGATGGCACGCAGTGCCTTGCGAGCTGTCACGGTGTGCCATACGTTGAAGGAAGTCCGGGCGGCCGGCGTGCAGAGAACTTCCGTACGCCGGCTGTCCCCGCAAGCCGCGACCGACCGTGGCCCGCGCGCCCGGACGCCTGCGTCACAGGCAACCTTCCGCGCCACACCAAGCGCTGCCACCGCACCACCCCGCCGAACCGACGGCACGCACCACTCACCCCGCAGCCACACAACCCCGACTCAGCGTTTCCCTCGACGCTCATCGCCGGAGGCACCATCGTGAAGGAAATCCTGGACGCGATTCAGTCGCAGACCGCCACGTCTGCCGACTTCGCCGCCCTGCCGCTGCCCGACTCGTACCGCGCGATCACCGTGCACAAGGACGAGGCGGACATGTTCGCCGGGCTCGACACCCGCGAGAAGGACCCGCGCAAGTCGATCCACCTGGACGACGTGCCGGTTCCCGAACTCGGCCCGGGCGAGGCCCTGGTGGCCGTGATGGCCTCCTCGGTCAACTACAACTCCGTGTGGACCTCGATCTTCGAGCCGGTGTCCACCTTCAGCTTCCTGGAGCGCTACGGCCGGCTGAGCGAGCTCACCAAGCGCCACGACCTGCCGTACCACATCATCGGCTCCGACCTCGCGGGCGTCGTCCTGCGCACCGGCCCCGGCGTGAACGCCTGGAACCCGGGTGACGAGGTCGTCGCGCACTGCCTCTCCGTCGAGCTGGAGTCCTCGGACGGCCACAACGACACGATGCTCGACCCGGAGCAGCGCATCTGGGGCTTCGAGACCAACTTCGGCGGCCTCGCCGAGATCGCGCTCGTGAAGTCCAACCAGCTGATGCCGAAGCCGGGCCACCTCAGCTGGGAGGAGGCGGCGGCCCCCGGCCTCGTCAACTCCACCGCGTACCGCCAGCTGGTCTCCCGCAACGGCGCCGGCATGAAGCAGGGCGACAACGTGCTGATCTGGGGCGCGAGCGGCGGACTCGGCAGTTACGCCACGCAGTTCGCGCTGGCCGGCGGCGCCAACCCGATCTGCGTCGTGAGCAACGAGCAGAAGGCCGGCATCTGCCGGGCGATGGGCGCCGAGGCGATCATCGACCGCAACGCCGAGGGCTACAAGTTCTGGAAGGACGAGCACCACCAGGACCCGCGCGAGTGGAAGCGGTTCGGCAAGCGCATCCGCGAGCTGACCGGCGGCGAGGACGTCGACATCGTCTTCGAGCACCCGGGCCGCGAGACCTTCGGCGCCTCCGTGTACGTCACGCGCAAGGGCGGCACCATCGTCACCTGCGCCTCGACGTCGGGCTACACCCACGAGTACGACAACCGCTACCTGTGGATGTCCCTGAAGCGCATCATCGGCTCGCACTTCGCCAACTACCGCGAGGCGTGGGAGGCCAACCGCCTGATCGCCAAGGGCAAGATCCACCCGACGCTCTCGAAGGTGTACTCGCTGGAGGACACCGGGCAGGCGGCCCACGACGTCCACCGCAACGTCCACCAGGGCAAGGTCGGCGTCCTCGCGCTCGCGCCGAGGGAGGGCCTGGGCGTGCGCGACCACGAGAAGCGCGCCCAGCACATCGACGCCATCAACCGCTTCCGCAACGTCTGAACTCCCGGAGGTTCACCGGCTCATGACTGAGCGTCAGAAGGACCGGCCGTGGTTGATGCGCACCTACGCCGGCCACTCCACGGCCGAGGCGTCCAACGAGCTGTACCGGCGCAATCTCGCCAAGGGCCAGACGGGCCTGTCGGTCGCCTTCGACCTGCCGACCCAGACGGGCTACGACCCGGACCACATCCTCGCCCGCGGCGAGGTCGGCCGGGTCGGCGTGCCGGTCTCCCACCTCGGTGACATGCGGCGCCTGTTCCAGGACATCCCCCTGGACCAGATGAACACCTCGATGACCATCAACGCCACCGCCATGTGGCTTCTGGCGCTCTACCAGGTCGTCGCGGAGGAGCAGGGCCTCGACATCGCGGCGCTCCAGGGCACGACGCAGAACGACATCGTCAAGGAGTACCTGTCCCGGGGGACGCACGTCTTCCCGCCGGGCCCCTCCCTCCGGCTGACGACCGACATGATCGCCTACACGGTGTCCCACATCCCCAAGTGGAACCCGATCAACATCTGCAGCTACCACCTTCAGGAGGCGGGGGCCACACCGGTCCAGGAGATCGCGTACGCGATGTCCACCGCCATCGCCGTTCTCGATGCCGTACGCGACTCAGGGCAGGTCCCCGCCGAGAAGTTCGGGGACGTCGTGGCCCGCATCTCCTTCTTCGTGAACGCGGGTGTCCGCTTCATCGAGGAGATGTGCAAGATGCGGGCGTTCGGGCGGATCTGGGACCGGATCACGCGCGAGCGGTACGGCATCGAGAACGCGAAGCAGCGCCGCTTCCGGTACGGCGTGCAGGTCAACTCGCTGGGCCTCACCGAGGCCCAGCCGGAGAACAACGTCCAGCGCATCGTGCTGGAGATGCTGGCCGTGACGCTGTCCAAGGACGCGCGCGCCCGCGCTGTGCAACTCCCCGCCTGGAACGAGGCGTTGGGGCTGCCCCGGCCCTGGGACCAGCAGTGGTCGCTGCGCATTCAGCAGGTCCTCGCCCACGAGAGCGACCTCCTGGAGTACGAGGACATCTTCGCGGGCTCGCACGTCATCGAGAAGAAGGTCGACGCGCTGGTCGCCGAGTCCTTCGCCGAGATCGACCGGATCCAGGAGATGGGCGGCGCGATGGCCGCCGTCGAGTCGGGGTACCTGAAGTCGCAGCTCGTCTCCTCGCACGCCGAGCGGCGGGCCAGGATCGAGGGCGGCGAGGAGAAGATCGTCGGCGTCAACATCTACGAGTCGACCGAGCCGAACCCGCTCACCGCCGATCTGGACGCGGCGATCATGACGGTGGACCACCAGGTCGAGGCGCGCGTCGTGCGGGCCGTCGGCGAGTGGCGCACCACGCGTCAGGAGTCGAGCGACCGGCAGGGCCTGGGCGACCCGTTCCACTACCCGACCACCCAGCAGGCCATCGAGCGTCTGAAGGAGGCGGCGGAGGGCACCGAGAACCTCATGGAGGCCACCCTCGAATGCGCCCGCGCCGGGGTCACGACCGGCGAGTGGTCGCACGCGCTGCGCGAGGTCTTCGGGGAGTTCCGGGCGCCCACCGGGGTCTCGTCGGCGCCGGTCGCGGTCACCGCCGAGCAGGGCACGCCGCTCGCCCTGGTCCGCGAGAAGGTCCGCCGCACCGGCGACGAACTCGGCGGCAAGCTGCGCCTGCTCGTCGGCAAGCCGGGATTGGACGGCCACTCCAACGGCGCCGAGCAGATCGCCGTACGGGCCCGCGACGCCGGCTTCGAGGTGGTCTACCAGGGCATCCGGCTCACCCCGGAGCAGATCGTGTCCGCCGCGCTCGCCGAGGACGTGCACTGCGTCGGCCTGTCGATCCTGTCCGGGTCGCACGCCGAACTGGTGCCGGACGTCCTCACCCGGCTGCGCGACGCGGGCGCCACCGACATCCCCGTGATCGTCGGCGGCATCATCCCCAACGCCGATGCCGAGGACCTGAAGCGGGCGGGCGTCGCCGCCGTCTTCACACCCAAGGATTTCGGTATCACGGAGATCATCGGCCGTATCGTCGACGAGATCCGGCTAGCGAACAAGCTCGACCCTCTGGAGGTCCCCGCATGACCAGCCCTGTCAACCGACTTCGGCCGCGCCGCTCCTGCCTCGCGGTTCCCGGGTCGAACCCGCGTTTCCTGGAGAAGGCCCAGGGTCTGGCGGCCGACCAGGTCTTCCTCGACCTGGAGGACGCCTGCGCGCCGCTCGCCAAGCCGGAGGCCCGGCACACCATCGTCAAGTTCCTCAACGAGGGCGACTGGACGGGCAAGACGCGCGTCGTGCGGGTCAACGACTGGACGACCGAGTGGACCTACCGCGACGTCGTGACCGTCGTCGAGGGCGCCGGCCCGAACCTCGACTGCATCATGCTGCCGAAGGTCCAGACGGCCGACCAGGTCGTCGCGCTCGACCTCCTCCTCACCCAGATCGAGAAGACGATGGGCTTCGAGGTCGGCAAGATCGGCATCGAGGCGCAGATCGAGAACGCGCAGGGCCTGAACAACGTCAACGCGATCGCCGAAGCCTCGCCGCGCATCGAGACGATCATCTTCGGCCCGGCCGACTTCATGGCCTCCATCAACATGAAGTCCCTGGTCGTCGGCGAGCAGCCGCCCGGCTACGGCGCCGACGCGTACCACTACATCCTGATGAAGATCCTGATGGCGGCCCGCGCCAACGACCTCCAGGCGATCGACGGCCCCTACCTCCAGATCAAGAACGTGGACGGTTTCCGCGAGGTCGCGGGCCGCGCCGCCGCCCTCGGCTTCGACGGCAAGTGGGTGCTGCACCCCGGCCAGGTCGAGGCGGCCAACGAGGTCTTCTCTCCGTCGCAGGAGGACTTCGACCACGCCGAGCTGATCCTGGACGCGTACGACTACTGCACGTCCGAGGCGGGCGGCAAGAAGGGCTCGGCGATGCTCGGCGACGAGATGATCGACGAGGCCAGCCGCAAGATGGCGCTGGTCATCTCCGGCAAGGGACGCGCGGCCGGCATGAAGCGCACGTCGAAGTTCGAAGCCCCGGAGGCGTAAGACCATGCAATTCGGCCGCACCTACGAAGAGTTCACCGTCGGGGACGTCTACAAGCACTGGCCCGGGAAGACGGTCACCGAGTACGACGACCACCTCTTCTGCCTGCTGACGATGAACCACCACCCGCTCCACATGGACTCCAACTACGCGGAGAAGACGACCGACTTCGGGAAGAACGTCGTCGTCGGCAACTACATCTACTCCCTGCTGCTCGGCATGTCCGTGCCAGACGTCTCGGGCAAGGCGATCGCCAACCTGGAGGTCGAGTCGCTCAAGCACGTGGCACCGACCTTCCACGGCGACACGGTCTACGGCGAGACGACGGTCCTCGACAAGACGCCCTCGAAGTCGAAGTCGGACCGCGGGATCGTCCACGTGGAGACCAAGGGCTACAAGCAGGACGGCACGCTCGTCTGCGTCTTCCGCCGCAAGGTGATGGTGCCGACCGAGACGTACATCAAGGAGCGCGGCGGCGAGCAGCCCGGTCGCCCGGAGCTCAACGCCCCTTCGAAGAGCACGGAGAAGTAGTCATGAGCCGACTCGCCCAGACCGCCGGTCTCACCGATGTCCAGCGCGAAATCCTGTCCACGGTACGGGAGTTCGTCGACAAGGAGATCATCCCGGTCGCGACCGAGCTGGAGCACCGCGACGAGTACCCGCAGGAGATCGTCGACGGGCTCAAGGAGTTGGGCCTGTTCGGGCTCATGATCCCGGAGGAGTACGAGGGGCTGGGCGAGTCGTTGCTCACGTACGCGCTGTGCGTGGAGGAGATCGCGCGGGGCTGGATGTCGGTCTCCGGCATCATCAACACGCACTTCATCGTGGCGTACATGCTCAAGCAGCACGGGACGCAGGAGCAGAAGGACCACTTCCTGCCGCGGATGGCGCTCGGCGAGGTGCGCGGCGCGTTCTCCATGTCCGAGCCGGCCTTGGGCTCGGATGTGTCGGCGATCACGTCGAAGGCGGTCAAGGACGGCGACGAGTACGTCCTGAACGGTCAGAAGATGTGGCTGACGAACGGTGGCACGTCAACACTTGTGGCGGTTCTCACGCGGAGTGATGAAGGTCATCCGGAGGGCACGGCCCCCCACAAGTCGATGACGACCTTCCTTGTGGAGAAGGAGCCCGGATTCGGCGAGGTCCGGCCCGGCCTCACCATCCCCGGGAAGATCGACAAGATGGGCTACAAGGGCGTCGACACCACCGAGTTGATCATGGACGGCCTACGTATTCCAGCCAATCGCGTACTTGGCGGACAGACGGGCCGAGGGTTTTACCAAATGATGGACGGCGTCGAGGTCGGGCGTGTCAATGTCGCGGCGCGTGGCTGTGGCGTCGCACAACGTGCTTTCGAACTGGGCGTCTCCTATGCCCAGCAACGCCACACTTTCGGCAAGCCCATCGCGCAGCATCAGGCGATCCAGTTCAAGTTGGCCGAGATGGCCACCAAGGTCGAAGCCGCCCATGCGATGATGGTGAATGCCGCACGCAAAAAGGACTCAGGGGAACGAAACGACCTCGAAGCAGGAATGGCCAAGTACCTGGCCTCCGAATACTGCAAAGAAGTCGTGGAGGACGCGTTCCGGATCCACGGGGGATACGGGTTCTCGAAGGAGTACGAGATCGAGCGCCTCTACCGTGAGGCGCCGATGCTGTTGATCGGTGAAGGTACCGCCGAAATCCAGAAAATGATCATTGGTCGTCGACTGCTCGAAGAGTATCGCCTCCAGGGCTGAGCCTGGTGAGATGTCCCATTTCGGGGTGTTTTCTTCGCGAAGAAGGTCACACCCCGTCAACACTCTTCGGCCGCCGACTCGGCTTCCTGGCTTGCCCAGTTGTGGCTCGCAACCGATAGCATTCACCGGAAAAGCCGCCGTCCCCCCGTAACCAGCGCGGCCTCATCCGCTACGAAGGTCATCCATGCCCCACAGCCAAACCTCTGCACCTCGCGACGGCTTCCTCGGTGGTCGCCTTGCGCGCGGAGCATCGCCGTGGCTTCTCCCGACTGTCGCCACGGCTGCCCTCAGCCTGGCCCGTTCGCGCCGTTCCAAGAACGCGGCAGCACTCGCCGTCCCGGCCACCGCCCTGGCGGCCGGCATGCTGTGGTTCTTCCGCGACCCCGAGCGCGAGATCGCCCCGGGCCGGGTCATCTCCCCGGCCGACGGCGTGGTGCAGAGCATCATGCCGTGGAAGGACGGTCGCACCCGCGTCGCGATCTTCATGAGCCCGCTGAACGTGCACGTGAACCGCGCACCCCTCGCGGGCACCGTGACGTCCGTTGAACACATCCCGGGCGGTTTCGTCCCGGCGTTCAACAAGGAGAGCGAGAACAACGAGCGCGTCGTCTGGCACTTCGACACCGAGCTCGGTGACATCGAGATGATCCAGATCGCCGGTGCAGTCGCCCGCCGGATCGTCCCGTACATCCCGCGGGGCACGAAGGTGGAGCAGGGCGAGCGCATCGGTCTGATCCGGTTCGGTTCGCGCGTCGACATCTACCTGCCGGAGGGCGTGGAGATCGACGTGGAGGTCGGGCAGAAGACGACGGCTGGGGTGACTCGACTTGACCGTGACTGACGACACTCAGGCCGGCTGGGTGCCGGAGACGGACGAGGCGGACGACGCGGAGGAGATGCCGCTCTCACTGCGCCTGTCGATAGCGGACACCCTCACGCTCGGCAACGCCACGTGCGGCTTCATGGCGGTCTACTTCACGACGACCGGCATCCTGATCCCGCACATCCAGGGCAGCAACGACTCGGGCATGGCCCGGAGCAGTGCCGCGACCGCGGTGATTCTGATGCTCGCCGCCGCGATCTTCGACCTGTTCGACGGTCTGGTGGCCCGCAAGCTGCGTTCGTCGCCGATGGGCGCCGAGCTGGACAACCTGTCGGACCTGATCAGCTTCGGGCTCGCGCCCGCGTACTTCGTGCTCGTCTACGGCATGGTCGCCAATGACGCGCATCAGAGAGTCGCGGCGGTCGGCGCCATCGTGGTGCTGCTGGCGGTGGTGCTGCGGCTCGCGCGGTTCTCGTGCGTGACGGTGAAGGACGGCACCTTCCAGGGCATGCCCTCGCCGTTCGGCGCACTGACCGTCGTCTCGATCGTGCTCCTGGAGCTGCCCTTCGTGGCGACGCTCCTGGCGATCATCGGCACCGCGTGGCTGATGGTGAGCCGCGTCGAGTACCCCAAGCCCCGGGGCCGCCTCGCGGTCGCGATGCTGTCGTGGATCGTGCTCAGCATGGGTCTGCTGGCGGCGTGGGCGTTCGACGCCCCCGGCGGCCAGCTCCTGCTGCAGACCGGCTGCGCGCTGCAGCTCGTCCTCGGCGCGGTGATCCCCCTGTTCGCGACGGCACGCCGGGTGAACAACTTCCGGGACAACCGGCGCGAGGCGCGGGCGGCCCAGCCGTAGCACTCCGCGGAACGCGTGAAGCGGTGGGCCCGAGCCTTTTGGCTCGGGCCCACCGCTTTCTGTGTGCGCGCCAGGTCCTGGCGGGTCAGCCGGCCGTCGGCGTGTACGCCTTCGCCTCCGCCGACTCACCCGCCTCGCGGACCACCTTCATGCCGCCCACCGCGGTCTTGTCGGGCCGCAGGATCACCGACTCGTGGGAGGAGGGGGCCTTGGGGTCGCTGAAGTCCTGGGTGACGCCGAAGCCGTTCTCGAAGGAGCTCAGGGTCAGGAGCGCCTTGTCGACGCCCTCACGGGTCAGGTCCTTGCTCTCGCAGGCCTTCTTCAGGGCCTCACCGAACACGGCCGCTGCGGTCCAGCCCGCGACGACGCCGTTGTCGAGGGAGTCCTTCGGATACGCCTTCTTGTAGTCGGCGACGAGCTTCTTCGCCTCGGCGGTGTCGGCGCCGATGGGCAGCGACGGGGAGGCCACGTAGTAGTTCGCGAGCAGGGCCGGGGCCGCCTGGGTGCCGAGGAGCTGCGGGGCGTACGCCGAGTTGTTGCCGATGACCGGCACGTTCAGCTTCGCGGCGGCCGCGACGCCGACGAGCGAGGCCGCCTGGCGCGGGCCCGCGCTGATCACGATGCCCTTGACGCCCGCCTTCTTCAGGGCGGCGACCTGCGCGGTCATGTCGTTGTCGGTCGGCTTGATCTTCTGCTCGACGACGGTGAGCCCGGCCTCCTGCGCCATGTACTTCGAGCCCTTGAGGGCGCTCTCGCCGTAGTCGCCCTCGAAGTAGACGTGGCCGAGCTTGTCGCCCTTCTTGAGGCCCTTCTCCTTCATCAGGAAGTCGATCGCGTTGATCGTCTCGATGTCGTACGTCGATCCGATGACCCGCACGTACGGGCTGCCGAGCAGGTTCGACGACCAGGCCTGCGGCAGGACGAGGCCCTTGTCCTGGCCGGTGATGCGCTTCTCCACGGCGGCGACGAACGGCGAGCCGATGAACTGGGTGAACCCCAGGACCTTCGGCGCCAGCTCGGTGTACCCGGCGACGGCCTTCTGCGGGTCGTAGCCGTGGTCGCGGACGGTCAGCTTCAGCTGGTAGCCGCAGATCCCGCCGTCGGCGTTGACCTGCTTCACGTACAGCTGCTGCGCCTGCGTGACGCTCTTGCCGAGCGTCGCGTACACGCCGGTCATGTCGGTGAGGACGCCGAGGTCGATCGTCTTGCCGGAGATGCCCGGGCCGGTCTTCACCCCGCCCGCGCTCTGCTTGTCGTCTCCTCCCCCGTCCTCGGCCTTGGAGCTGCACGCGGCGGTCAGCGCGAGCAGCGCGGCCACGGCGGTCACCGTGAGCGTGCGAGTGCGGCCAGTACGGGCGGTCATGACTCCTCCTGAGGGTGTTTCCGAGCGCGCCGGGCGGCGAGCTGAACCAGGCCGCCCGGCAGGAACAGGACCACTGCCACGACGGCGGCGCCGTAGAGGTAGCGGGCGGCTTCGCCGGGGGCGACGCCTCCGGTGCCGGGGGCGGAGACGAGCGGCAGGGCGTCGCTGTAGCGGGTGAGGATCTGGGGCAGCAGCGAGACGAACGCGGCGCCCACGACCGCGCCCGCCACCGATCCGAGCCCGCCGATGGCGATCATGGCGAGGTATTCGAGGGAGAGCGTGATGCCGAAGTAGTCGGGCACCGTGCGCTGGAAGACGAGGGCGAGCAGTACGCCGGCCAGGCCCGCGTACATCGACGAGAGGACGAAGACGGCCCCGCGGTAGCGGGCGACGGGCACCCCGAGGACGCCGGCGGCGATGCGGTGGTCGCGGATGGCGTTCATGGCGCGGCCCGGCCGGCCGCGCAGCACTCCGCGGGCGAACAGACCGCAGCCGAGCGTGAGCAGCAGCCCCAGGTACCAGAGCTTCTCGGCCGACCCGAACGGCACGCCCGCGACGGTCAGCGCACGGTCGTCGAAGGTGAGGCCGAACAGGCTCATGGCGGGCACGTCGCGGCCGTTGGCGCCCCCGGTCAGCTCCTCGGCGTTGAACAGGACGTGCTGCCCGATGAAGATGAGCGCGAGCGTCGCGATACCGAGGTACGCGCCCTTGAGGCGGCCCGCGATGGGGCTGAACAGGCCGCCCGCGACCCCGGCGACGAGCACCGCGAGGACGGCGGCGAGCCACGCCGGCAGCCCGAGCCCGTTGACGGACTCGCCGCGCTCGCCCGCGAACACGCAGTATCCGTAGGCGCCGACGGCGAGGAAGAACGCGTGGCCCATGGAGAGCTGGCCGGTGGCGCCGGTGAGGAGGTTGAGTCCGATGGCGCCGATCGCGGCGGCCATCGCGAACAGTCCCGCCTGCAGCCAGAAGCGGTCCAGGTAGAACGGCAGGGCGAGCAGCAGCAGCGCGCACAGAGCCAGGGCGAAGCGGCGGCGGCGGGTGAGCAGCGACCGGGCGAAGGTGCCGGACGGTGTGCGGCGCGCGGGCTCCGTGGGGGCGAGGGTGTCAGACACGGGCCAGCTCCTTCGTACCGAAGAGCCCCGAGGGCCGCAGCAGGAGGATCACGGTCATCACGAGGTAGGGCGCGAGATCGCCGAGTCCCCTGCCCATGAAGGCGAGTTCGCTCTGGTAGCCGGTGGCGAGGGACTCGGTGACGCCGACGACGAGGCCGCCGACGAGCGCGCCGGTGGTGGAGTCCAGCCCGCCGAGGATGGCGGCGGGGAAGGCCTTCAGCGCGGCGAGGGAGGTGGCCCGCTCCAGGCCCGGTGTCGGAAACACGGTGAGGAACAGCGCGGCGACCGCGGCGAGAGCGCCGGCCACGGCCCACGCGCCGAGCGACACCCGGCCGAGGCGTACGCCCATCAGCGCGGCCGTCTCGCTGCTCTCGGCGGCGGCGCGCATCGCGACGCCCCACGACGTGTAGCGGAAGACGAGCAGGAAGCCGGTGATGAGCAGGGCGGCGGCGACGAACGCGGCGATCCGGGTGTGGGCGATCGACACTCCGCCGACGGTGAGCACGGCGTCGCCCCACGGGTCGCCGAGCGAGAGGACGTCGGTGCCCAGGCGGCGGGTGAGTTCGGTGGTGAGCAGGATGTCGACGCCGATGGTGACGATGGCGAGGACGCTGTGGTCGTGCCCTCGGTAGCGCCGCATCACGCAGAACTCGACGGCGGCGCCGACGACCGCGGCGGCGGCGATGCCGACGCCCAGCGCGGGCCAGAAGCCGATGTCGTCGTGGAGCGAGGCGGTGACGTAGCCGCCGGCCAGCAGCAGGGAGGCGTGGGCGAAGTTGACGACCTCGGTGGCGCGGAAGATGACGACGAAGCCGAGGGCGATGAGCGCGTACACGGAGCCCATCGAGAGGCCGTTGAGGAGGAGTTCGAGGAACGTGGTCACGCGGAGACCTCCCCCTTCGTCTCACCCTCGGCGGGTGCGCCCAGGTATGCCTGGATCACCGCCGGGTCGTTCTGGACGCGGTCCGGCGACCCGCCGGCGATCCGGCGGCCGAAGTCGAGGACCGTGACCTCGTCGGCGAGGCGCATGACGACTCCCATGTCGTGTTCGACCAGAACGATGGAGATGCCGAGGCTGTCGCGGACGCCCGCGATGACGGCGGCGGTACGGCGTCGCTCGTCGGCCGTCATCCCGGCGACGGGTTCGTCGAGCAGCAGGACACTGGGTTCCATGCACAAGGCGCGGGCGAGTTCGGCGAGTTTCTGCTGTCCGTAGGGCAAGGCCCCTGTGGGTGTGGAGAGTTGGTCGGCGATGCCCACGAACTCCGCTATCTCGCAGACGCGTTCGCGGTGCAGCCGTTCCTCACGTACGGCTGTCGGCAGGCGCAGCCCGGCGGCGACGAAGCCCGTGCGGGTCAGCCGGTGGCGGCCGAGCAGCAGGCTGTCGGCGACCGTGGCGCGCGGCGGCAGGGCGAGGTTCTGGAAGATGCGGGCCACGCCGAGGTCGGCGATGCGGTGCGGGGGCAGCCCGGTGACCTCCTGCTCACCGAGGTGGACGCTGCCGGAAGTGGCCCGGTAGACGCCGGACAGCACGTTGAAGCAGGTGGACTTCCCGGCCCCGTTGGGTCCGATCACGGCGTGCACGGTGCCGGGTGCGACGGTGAAGCTGACGGCGTCGAGAGCGGTCAGACCGGCGAACCGCACGGTCAACTCCCGCACTCTCAGCGGAAGTACGCCGGTGGTGGTCGGTGTCGTCATCGGGCGTCACCTCCCCAGCGCCGCAGCACCGGTGCGTGCGAAGCCCCGCCGGAGGCGTCCGCCGCGGCTGTCTCGTCGACCACGCCCAGGTAGCGGCGGCGCACCTCGTCGGAGTCCGCGAGTTCGCCGGCCGGGCCGTGCAGGGTGATCTCGCCGACCTCCAGGACGTAGGCGTGCGAGGCGAGGCGCAGCGCGAGGGCCGCGTTCTGTTCGACGAGCAGGACGGAGACGCCCTGGGCGTTGATCTCGCGGATGGTGTCGGCGATACGGGCCGCCATCAACGGGGCAAGCCCCAGGGACGGTTCGTCGAGCAGCAGCAGCCGGGGGCCCGCCATCAGTGCGCGGGCGACCGCCAGCATCTGCTGCTCGCCGCCGGACAGCAGCCCGGCGCGCTGTGCCGCCCGGTCGGCGAGGACCGGGAACAGTTCGTGGACGCGGCGCAGCGCGGCCGCCTTGTCGGCGCGCGAGCCGGTCGCGCCGAGCGCGCCGGCCCGCAGATTGTCGGCGACGGTCATCCGGGCGAACACCCGTCGCCCTTCCGGTACTTGACAGACTCCTGCGGCCACGACCCGGTCGGCGGACAGCCCGCTGATCCGGCGCCCGCCGAACCGCACCTCGCCGGATGTGACCGTCCCACCGTGGAATCCCAGCGTGCGCGAGACGGCGCGCAGCAGCGTCGTCTTGCCCGCGCCGTTGCCGCCGAGCACGGCGACGACGGCACCCTGCGGCACCTTCAGCGTCACGCCGCGCAGAGCGCGTACGGGGCCGTAGCCGACCGACACGTCGTCGACGGCGAGGCCCTCCCCTTGAACATCGGTCACTCTGTGTCCCTCCCTGGACCGGTGGCGCTCACGACAGCACCGTGCGAGCGGCCCGTCCACGGGCGGCCCGGGAATCGCTGCGCGGGCCCAGCCCCCGCCCGCCTCGGTTGTGCACGCGCACAAGACCCCGTGTCAGGGGCCTGCCGGGGACGGCCGCGGGGTGGCATCCTCCGCACAAGCGGGAAAGTCCTTTGCCGTCGCTTTACTGGCCGTTGGGGAGGGGCGTTGGGCGGACGCAGGCATCGCACCGGGCAGGACTGGAAACTGCTGAAGGAGGCGTGCACGACGCTGCTCGATCGGGTGCCCGAGCTGGTCGACGAGCATCTGCGGCAACTGTCCGCGTTCTCCGACGTGTACGCGCGAGTGCTGCCGTACGACGTCCAGTGGCGGGAGGCCGAGGAGGCGATGCGGATCGGCGTCGAGACGATCTCGGCGCCCCGCGACTCACCGCGCAGGGATCTGGCGTACGCGGAGGAGGCGGGCCGGCGCCGGGCCGGGCAGGGCCTCCCCCTCGACCTGCTCGTCCACGCGTACCGCAACGCGGGCTATCTCGTCTGGGACGCCCTGATGGAGCGCGCGGGCGGCGAACCCGACCGCCTCTCGGCACTGATGCGCTCCGCGACGATGGTGTGGGCGGCGGTGGACGCGCAGGCCGAGGCGGCGTCGGAGGCGTACCGGGCCACGGAGCTGGAGCTGCGGCGGCGCACCGACGAGCAGATGCAGGCGCTGCTCGACGCGCTCCTGGAGGGCCGCCCCGCTCCTGGGCTCGCGGCGCGTGCGGCGGCCGGGCTCGATCTGCCGGAGCACGGCCCGTACGCGGTCATCGTGCTGCGGGCGGAGCGGCGGGACGGCCGGGAGGCGTTCCACCGGCGGATCCAGGACCCGGGGTTCCGGTTCGTCTGGCGGATGCGGGCGGACTGCGAGGTCGGCGTGGTCGCGCTCGGCGCGGGCCGGGACCTCGCCGAGCTGGCGGCGCTGCTCGACGGGCGCTGCCCCGGGCCCGGCGGGGTCAGTCCCGTCGTCACCGGACTCGCCGAACTCGGCCACGCGCGCCGCCTCGCCGAACTCGCCCTGCGCACCTGCCCGCCGGACACGACCGGCGTCGTACGCCTCGACCAGCACATGCCGACGGCGCTCGTGGTCAGCCAGCCGGACCTGGCGCAGCGCCTGGTGTCCGGGGTCTTCGGCGAACTGCTCTCCCTCGAACCGGCCGACCGGGCCGTGCTGTTGGAGACGCTGGACGCGTGGCTGGCCTGCGAGGGTTCCGCCGGACGGGCGGCGGGCCGTCTCTACTGTCACCGCAATACGGTCTTCAACCGGCTGCGGCGGCTGGAGCAGTTGACCTCGCGGTCGTTGTCGCGGCCCCGGGATCTTATGGAGATGACGTTGGCGCTGGACGCGTACCGGCTGTCGCCGGGCTGAGGGGGTTTTCGCCGGGGGCGGAGGGCTCGTCGCGTCGTTGGCCGCGGCCCGGCGGGGGCAGGTCGCGCGGTTCCCCGCGCCCCTGAGCGTCTGCCAAGTCCCGCCGTCTCGCAGGTGCGGGTCGAGTGCGGC
>NZ_JBFAKV010000002.1:36267-114817 GCF_040655895.1 Streptomyces sp. NPDC050264 | reverse complement strand
TGCCAAGTCCCGCCGTCTCGCAGGTGCGGGTCGAGTGCGGCTGAGCGCAGTTCCCCGCGCCCCTGAGATGCGCACCGCGTGCGCCATCTCAGAAGACGCGCGCGTGCGCCAACTCATGGGCGTGTGAGGCGCGCCCTCATGGGGCTGCGGCGGAGCCGCGTGCTCCAGGGGCGCGGGGAACTGCGCGAGAAGTCACGACGAGAGCCGCACACGCCCGCACCCGGCAACCGCAACGGCGCTCGGCTCAGCTCAAGAAATCGGCGGCGACGCGCTCCGCCACGTCCTCCAGGATCGGCCCCGCCTCCGCGATGCAACGAGCCACATCCGGCTCCACGTCCGTCAGCGCATAGGCACGCCGGATCCCGGCCTGCCCGAGCGCCGCGGGCGAGAGCGCGAGGCGGCCGCAGACCGCGACGACCTCGATGCCCGCGGCCCGCGCCGCCGCGGCGACCCCGGCCGGGGCCTTGCCGTGCAGGGTCTGCTCGTCGAGGGAGCCCTCGCCGGTGATCACCAGCGTGGCCCGCTCCAGCGCGGGGGCGAAGCCGAGGACGTCGAGCATGACCTCGATGCCGGGCCGGAAGCTCGCGCCGAGGCCGACCAGGGCCCCGTAGCCGATGCCGCCCGCGGCGCCGGCGCCCGGCGATTCGGCGTACTCCTGTGCCTTCGGGCCGACGGACTCGCCGAGCACCTTGGCGAAGTGGGCGAGCGCGGCGTCCAGTTCGGCCACGTCCTCGGGCGTCGCGCCCTTCTGCGGACCGTAGACCGCGGGTGCGCCCTTGGGTCCGGTGAGCGGGTTGTCGACGTCGCTGGCGAGGACGAGTTCCACGTCGGCGAGGCGGGCGTCGAGGCCGGACAGGTCGGCGGTGGCCAGCGTGGCGAGGGCGCCGCCGCCGGGTCCGACGGGCTCGCCCGCCGCGTCCAGGAAGCGGGCGCCGAGCGCGGCCAGCATGCCCGCGCCGCCGTCGGTCGTGGCGCTGCCGCCGACGCCGAAGACGATGGAGCGGGCTCCGGCGTCGAGTGCGGCGGCGATGACTTCGCCCGAGCCGTAGGTCGTCGAGGTGAGCGGGGCGAAGACGCCTTCGGGGAGGAGCTGGAGGCCCGACGCCTCCGCCATCTCCACGACGGCCGTGCCGTCGCGCAGCGCGTACGCGGCGGTCACCGGTTCGCCGAGCGGCCCGGTCACCCGCGCCTCGCGGCGCTCGAACCCGGCGGCGACCGCCGCCGCGACGGTCCCGTCGCCGCCGTCCGCGACCGGCACGGACACGATCTCGATGTCCGGCGCGACCCGGCGCAGCCCCGCGCTCACCCGCTGGGCGACCTGCACCGCGGTGAGCGACCCCTTGAACTTGTCCGCCGCGATCAACACGTGCCGCGCGGCCTGTGCAGCGTCCGCCACCTTGCTCCCCTTGCTGTTCGGGCCTTGCTCGCGTCAAGGCAGTCGCGCCGCAGCGACCATAACCGCAGGAGGGTCCCGCTGCCCATGGCCGTCCGCCCCCGGGACACCGCCTCTCGGCGATATCCGTACGTATGCACACCGTCTCTTGGAGGTCCTGTTCCTGTTTCTCGGAGGTCCGCACGAAATCCAGATCACCGCATCTTGGGCATCTACGCGCGTTGACAACTCGGGTGGCGAGGGGTGAGCTTTCCCTGGACAGTTTTCCGTATTACTTCGGCCGGAGCGACGGTGCTCCGGAGCAAAGGGGCTCATTCCGTTGGCCAGGAAGATCATCCTCGACTGCGACCCGGGGCACGACGACGCGATCGCCATGCTCCTCGCGCACGGCAACCCCGACATCGACCTGGTCGCCGTGACGACCGTCGTCGGGAACCAGACCCTGGAGAAGGTGACGCGCAACGCCCTCTCGGTGGCCGCGATCGCCGGCATCACCGGGGTCCCCTTCGCGGCGGGCTGCCCCCGCCCGCTGGTGCGCGAGATCGAGACCGCGCCCGAGATCCACGGCGAGACGGGACTCGACGGCCCCGATCTGCCCGAGCCGACGACCGAGCTCGACCGGCGGCACGCCGTCGACCTCATCATCGACACCGTCATGGCGCACGAGCCGGGCGAGATCACGATCGTGCCGACGGCCGGTCTGACGAACATCGCGATGGCCGTGCGCAAGGAGCCCCGGATCGCCGAGCGCGTCCGCGAGGTCGTCCTGATGGGCGGCGGCTACCACGAGGGCAACTGGAGCCCGGTCGCCGAGTTCAACATCGTCATCGACCCCGAGGCCGCCCACATCGTCTTCAACGAGTCGTGGCCGGTGACCATGGTCGGGCTCGACCTCACCCATCAGGCGCTGGCCACCCCCGACGTCGAGAAGAAGATCGCGGCCGTCGGCACGAAGCCCGCGCGGTTCGTCCTCGAACTCCTCGACTTCTTCCGCGAGGCGTACCGCGAGAACCAGGGCTTCGAGCACCCGCCGGTGCACGACCCGTGCGCGGTCGCGTACGTCATCGACCCGGGCGTCATGACCGTACGCAAGGCACCCGTCGACATCGAGCTGCGCGGCGCGCTCACCCTCGGTATGACCGTCACCGACCTGCGCTCTCCCGCGCCCGCCGACTGCCACACCCAGGTCGCCGTCGACCTGGACCACGAGCGGTTCTGGAACCTCGTCGTGGACGCTCTCGTACGCATCGGGGAAACCGGAGAGAGCACAGCATGAGCGTCTCCGCCTCCCCCCACACCCCGGCCGCCGGGCCCGGCCCGGGACGCCCGGTCCGGGTCGGTGCCCTGATGGCCGCGCTGCTCGTGGCCAGCTTCGCCTTCCAGCTCAACGCCTCGATGCTCAGCCCCGCCCTCGCGACGATGGCGGACGAACTGCACACCAGCGCCTCGGCGATCAGCGTCACCCAGACGGCCTTCTTCACGGCCGCCGCGATGTTCTCGCTGTTCCTGCCGCGCCTCGGCGACCTCATCGGCCGGCGCAAGGTGCTCACCGGGATGATGGCCCTGATGGCCGTCGGCTGTGTGATCTCCGCGCTCGCCGGTTCCGTCGGCACGCTCGCCGTCGGCCGCGTCATCCAGGGCGCCTCGGGCCCCACCATCCCGCTCGCGCTGATCATGCTGCGCGTCGAGGTCCCCGACCCGAAGCGGTACGGCACGCTCCTCGGCCTGGTCACCGCGGTCAACGGCGGCATCGCGGGCGTCGACTCGTTCGCGGGCGGCTCGCTGGCCGAGCACCACGGATACGCCTCGATCTTCTGGGTCATGACCGGCTTCGCGGCCCTCGCCGCCCTGCTCGTCCGCTTCCTGGCACCCGACTCGCGCGCGGACGAGCGGCCGCCCATGGACTGGCCGGGCGTCGCGCTCCTGGTCGTCTCCGTCGGCGCCCTGCTGGTCGCCTTCAACGAGGCGGGCAAGCTGGCCGACGCGAACTGGCCGCTGGCCATCGGCCTGCTGGTCGTGGCCGCACTCGCGTTCTGGGCGTTCTGGCGCATGGAGACCCGCACCAAGCACCCGCTGGTCACCACGCACCTGCTGAAGCGGCGCGCCACCTGGTCGATCCTGCTCTCCACGATGCTGACCATGACCGGTGTCTTCGCCATCATGAACGGCCTGCTGCCCGGCTTCGCCCAGGACACCTCCGTGGGCCTTGGCCTCGGCGCCGAGGGTGCCACCTGGTGGACGCTGACGCCCTACGCGCTCGCGGGCCTGGCCATGGGCCCCCTCGCGGGACGGCTCGCGGCGACCTTCGGCTACGGCCGCGTCCTGCGCATCGGTCTGACCGCCACCGCGGTGGCCACGGTCCTCGCCCTGCTGACGCTGCACACCGACTCGTCGGGCCTGCTGCTCACGGTCTCGATCCTGCTCGGCGCGACCTACGCGGGCACGGTCAACATCATGCTCAACGGCCTCGGCATCCTGCTCTCCCCCAAGGAGAACCCGGGCTTCCTGCCGGGCCTCAACGCCGGCTGCTTCAACCTGGGCGCGGGGCTGAGCTTCGTCGTCCTCTACGCGGCGATGAAGGCGGTCGCCCCGGCCGACGGATCGTCCGTCGGCGGGTACAGCGCCGGTGTCGTGGCGGGCCTCGTCCTGATCGTGGCGGCCCTGTTCACCTCGCTGCTCATCCCGAAACCGGTGGACGCGGAGGCGTCCGCCTGACCTACCCTCGACGCCATGAGCGCCACACCTGCGTCCGCCGCGTCCGCTACGTCCGCGAAACCGCTCGTCGCGATCCTGACCGGTGCCGGTATCAGCACCGACTCCGGGATCCCGGACTACCGCGGGCCGAACGGGGTGTGGCGCAAGGATCCGGACGCCGAGAAGCTCGTCACGTACGAGTACTACATGAACGATCCGGAGATCCGGCGTCGCGCCTGGCAGGTGCGGCGCCGGGCCCGCACCCTGACCGCCGAGCCGAACGGGGCGCACCGCGCGATCGCCGGTCTCGACGAGGCGGGCGTGCCGGTGCGGGTCATCACGCAGAACGTGGACGGCCTGCACCAGCTCGCCGGGATGCCCGGCCGCAAGGTGCTCGAACTGCACGGCTCCGCCCGGCAGTTCGTGTGCACGCAGTGCGGTGGGCGCGGCCCGATGGAGGCGGCGATCGCCCGCGTGGAGGCCGGTGAGGACGATCCCGGCTGTCCGGTCTGCGGCGGCATCCTCAAGTCGACGACCGTGATGTTCGGCGAGCGCCTCGACCCGGTGGTGCTCGGCGAGGCCGTCGCGATCAGCAAGGCCTGCCAGGTCTTCTTCGCCGTCGGCTCCAGCCTCCAGGTGCAGCCGGCCGCGGGCCTCGCCGGGCTCGCCGCGGAGCACGGCGCGCGCCTGGTGGTGGTCAACGCCGAGCCGACCCCGTACGACGAGGTGGCGGACGAGGTCGTACGGGAACCGATCGGGACGGCGCTGCCGCGTCTGCTGGGCGAGTTGGCGTAGACGGGAGCCGGTCTAGAAGAGGGCCGCGCCGCGCTCGAAGTCGAGCAGCCGCTGCTTGCGCTCCAGTCCGCCGCCGTATCCGGTGAGGCTGCCGCTCGCGCCGATCACGCGGTGGCAGGGCACGATGACGCCGACGGGGTTCTTGCCGTTGGCGAGGCCCACGGCGCGGGAGGCGGCCGGGTTGCCGAGAGCCGCCGCGAGTTCGCCGTAGGTGCGGGTCTCGCCGTACGGGATCTGCCGCAGCTGCTGCCAGACGGAGCGCTGGAAGGGCGTGCCGTGCAGGGCGAGGGGAAGGTCGAACTCCTTCAACTCCCCCTGGAAGTAGGCCTCCAGCTGGTCGATGGCCGCGCCGAAGGGGCGCTCGTCGCGTTCGCCGAAGGCCTCCTCGGCGGGGCGGTGGCGCTGTTCGGTCATGTAGAGGCCGGACAGCGCCCCGTCGGTGGCGACGAGGGTGAGCCGGCCGTACGGACTGTCGATGACGGTGTGCTGCTTGCGTTCCATGGCTGTGATTCCCCTATGCGGGCAGGAAGTTGATCGGGTGGCTGCCGGTGGCCCACAGGTACTGCGTCGCGTACGCCCGCCAGGGCCGCCAGGCCGCGGCGCGCGCGGTGAGCGCGGCCGGGGTGTGCGGCAACCCCAACTCCTGTGCGGCGCGCCGCATCCCGAGGTCGGTGGGCAGGAAGGCGTCCGGGTCGCCGAGGGCGCGCATCATGATGGCTTCGATGGTCCAGGGCCCGAAGCCGGGCAGTTCGGCGAGCCGCACCCGGGCCTCGTCCCAGTCGGACTCGGGGCCCAACGTCAGGTCGCCATCCGCCAGTTGACGTACGAGCGTGATGAGGGTGGTGCGGCGGCTGCGCGGCAGGGCCAGCGACTCGGGGTCGAGGGAGGCGAGCGCGGCCGGTGACGGGAAGAGGTGGGTGAGGCCGCCCTCGGGGTCGTCGACGGGTTCGCCGTGGGCCAGCACGAGGCGGGCGGCGTGGGTGCGGGCGGCCGCGGTGGAGACCTGCTGCCCGAGCACGGCCCGCACCGCGAACTCGGCCTCGTCGACGGTGCGCGGCACCCGCCGGCCCGGGGCCTTGTCGACGAGGGGCGCGAGCAGGGGGTCGGTGCGCAGCCGGCCGTCCACGGCGACCGGGTCGGCGTCGAGGTCCAGCATGCGGCGGCAGCGGCTGATGGCGACGGTCAGATCACGCTGGTCGGTGAGGATCAGACGGCAGGCGATGTACTCGGCGCCCGGCGTGAGGGCCACGATGCCGTGGCCGTACGGGAGCCGGAGCGTGCGCCGGTACGCGCCGTCGCGCCACTCCTCGACGCCGGGTACGGCGGTCGCCGCGAGGTGTCCGAAAAGGTTGTCGGGGTTGAGGGGCGCACGGAACGGCAGCCGGAGCGCGATCGCGCCGGGTGCGCTCGGGAGTCCTTTGGGGGCCCGGGTGCGCAGTTCGCTCGGGGAGAGCGCGAAGACCTCGCGGACGGTGTCGTTGAAGGTGCGGATCGAGGCGAACCCGGCGGCGAACGCGACATCGGCCATCGGGAGCCCGGTGGTCTCGATGAGCAGCCGCGCGGTCTGGGCGCGCTGGGCGCGGGCGAGTGCGAGGGGTCCTGCGCCGAGTTCGGCGAACAGCTGCCGCTCGATCTGCCGCTCGCTGTAGCCGAGGCGGCGGGCGAGGCCGGGGACGCCCTCGCGGTCGACGGTTCCGTCACCGATGAGCCGCATGGCGCGGGCGGTGAGGTCGGCGCGCCGGTTCCACTCGGGTGAGCCGGGGCTGGTGTCGGGCCTGCAGCGCTTGCAGGCCCGGAATCCGGCCTGCTGGCAGGCGGCGGCGCTCGGGTGGAACACCATGTTGCGCGGCTTGGGCGGCACGACCGGGCAGCCGGGCCTGCAGTAGATGCGGGTGGTCAGGACGGCGGTGAAGAACACCCCGTCGAACCGGGTGTCCTTGGCCTGCACCGCCCGTACGCACCGCTCGGTGTCGGTGTGCATGGCGGCGGTGTCTCGAACCGTCCCGGTTCCGGTGAGCGCCTTGTCGGTGGACATGACTCCAGGATCGGGCATGGTGAGCGGCTCGGCTGGCGAGAATCCGACATCGTCCTCGCCCGTCCTCGCCCTCCTTTTCCGGCCACGGGCCGGGGCGCGCGCATCCCTCCGGGTGACACTCGTGGGGCGCGCGCGAGCATCTCGTCCGCCCCCTGCGCGCAACGCACGCCCCTGACCTGCGCGGAATTCGTCAACTCCATTGTGCACACGTGGCAGTCGGACGATATGCCTGGTTTCCGGGGATTCTCGCTGTGCTTAAAGTCAGCCCGCTGATTCGTTTCCGCTGCTGCCGTACGCGGCCGCCACCAGGAACAGAGCGAGGTTCGCGTGACCGTAGCCGACCGCCCCGCGGGGGCCCCTTCCGACCGCCCCACCGCGGTCCTCGAGGGGCTCGCGGGCTGGGTGCCGCCGCGCCGGGTCTCGAATGCCGAGCTCCCGGCCGCCTGGGGCGTCGACGACGCCTGGGTGCGGCGCCGTACCGGCATCGTCACCCGCCACTGGGCCGGTCCCGGGGTCCGCACGAGCGACCTCGCGTTCGAGGCCGCGGGCCGGGTCCTGGCCGCGCTGGACGGTCAGGAACCGGACACCGTGCTGGTGGCGACCTCGACGCCGGACCGGCCGATGCCCGCGATGGCTCCACAGCTCGCGGCCCGCCTGGGTCTCGGACACGTGGCCGCCTGGGACATCGCCGCCGCGTGCAGCGGCTTCGGCTACGGCCTGGCCGCGGCCGCGGGTGCCATCGCCGCCGGGTACGCGCAGCGGGTGCTGCTGGTCGCCGCCGAGGTCTACTCGACCCTCCTGGACCCCGCGGACCGCAGCGCCGGTGTCGTCTTCGCCGACGGGGCGGGCGCGGTGCTGCTGCGCCGGGGCACGTACGGCGAGCCGGGCGGTCTGCTCGCCTTCGACCTGGGCAGCGACGGCACCGGGCACGAGCTGATCCAGGTCCCCGGCGGGGGCGCGGCCGAGCGCGCCCGGCCCGCCGACCACACCCCGGCCGACCGGCACTTCCGGATGGCGGGCCGCGAGGTCTACCAGCACGCGGTGACCCGGATGACCGAGTCGTCGCAGCGGGTGCTCGCCCGCACCGGCTGGACGGCAGACGACGTCGACCGGTTCGCCGCCCACCAGGCCAACGCCCGGATCCTCGACGCCGTCGGCGAGCGGCTGCGGCTACCCGGCGACCGGCAGGTCGGCAACATCGGGCGGGTCGGCAACACCGGCGCCGCGTCCTTGCCGCTGGCCCTCGCCGACGCCGCCTCCCGCGACCAACTGGCCGTCGGCGACCGGGTGTTGCTGACCTCCTTCGGCGCGGGGCTCACCTGGGCGTCCGCGACGCTGTCCTGGCCGGAGCTGCCCGTGGTGGCACCGGTGGACACGGCGGCCGGCACAGGGGCGGACGCGGTGGCTCCCGCGGCCCCCGCCTGCCGCTGACACCGCCCGGTCCTCCGCGCCCCTCGACTTCACTCCTCCTGCCGCGCGGCCCGTCCGCGCCGCTTCACGCACCGCGCGCCGCCGCCCATGGCATCGCGCGGCGCCTCCCCTCGCCGTGCCTCCGCCGGTGAGAGGGCCCCTGAGAAACACCCCCCTGAAAGGTCCAACATGTCCGCAGAGTCCCCCGCAAGCGCCGCCCTCACCGCCGTCCTCACCGAGAAGTTCGAGATCGACCCGGAGCACATCCGTCCCGACGCCACGCTGGAGAGCCTCGACCTCGACTCCCTCGCCCTCGCCGAACTCGCCCTCGCGCTCCAGGAACAGCTGGGCGTGCAGGTGGCGGAGGACGAGGCCGCGAAGCACACCACCGTCGCCGAGCTGACCGCCGCCCTCAACGCCAAGTACGCCGCGGCGGGGGCCCGGTGACCACGGCCGACCGTTCCGTCGCCGTCACCGGCCTGGGGCTCATCACCCCGGCCGGCGCCGGCCGCGAGGCCACCTGGTCCGGGCTGCTGCGCGGCGCCTCCACCGCGGCCCGTGATCTCCAGCTCAAGGGCTGCCCCGTCGACTTCTCCTGCCGCATCCCCGAACTCCCGCCCTCCCAGGGCCGGATCGGTGGCGGCAAGGCGTGGCGGATGGGCCGCTTCACCCGGCACGCGGTGCTCGCCGCGCGGGAAGCCGTCGCCGACGCCGGGCTGAGTCCCGGGGACGGCTGGGACGGTGCGCGGGTCGCCGTGATCGTCGGCTCGGGGCTCGCGGGCGCCGCGCATCTGGAGGACCAGACGCTCCGCTTCCACCAGGGCGGGCCCGATCTGGTCGCGCCCACGCTGGTGCCGATGCTGATCTCCAACATGGCGGCGGGCGAGGTGGCCCTCGATCTCGCCGCACGCGGCCCGTCGCTGGCCACCGAGTCCGCGTGTGCCTCGGGGGCCAGCGCCCTGGTCGTCGCCCGCGATCTCCTGCTGAGCGGGGCCTGTGACATCGCCGTCGCGGGCGGCACCGAGGCCGCCGTCACCCCGGTGGTCACCACCGGTTTCCAGCGCATGGGCGCACTGTCCGCGCGCGGCGCCGAACCGGCCGCCGCGTCCCGCCCGTTCGCGGCGGACCGGGACGGGTTCGTCATCTCGGAGGGCGCCGCGATCTGTGTCCTGGAGCGCACGGCGGACGCCCGGGCCCGCGGCCGGCGAGGCTACGCGCTGCTGGCGGGGGCCGGTCAGTCGACCGACGCCCACCATCCGACGGCTCCCGCGCCCGGCGGCGTCGTCGCGGAGACGGCACTGCGCGCCGCCCTCGCGGACGCGGGCCTGTCCCCCGCCGACGTCGACCACGTCGACGCGCACGGCACGTCGACCCCGCTCAACGACCTGACCGAGGCCGAACTCATCGGCCGCGTCCTGCCGCACGGCCCCAGTGTCACCGCGCCCAAGGGCGTCCTCGGCCACAGCCTGGGTGCGGCCGGGGCGATCGAGGCGGCCGTCACCGCGCTGACGGTCCACCACGGCACGGTGCCGCCGATCGCCAACCTCACCGAGGAAGGCCTGGAGTTCGACCTCGACTGTGTGACCGGGGCGCCGCGGGCCCAGCGGGTGCGGGCGGCCGTCAGCCACTCCTTCGGATTCGGCGGGCACAACGTCGTGCTCGCGCTGATCCCCGCCTAGGCCCGGTTCACGAAGTACCGCACCGCCCCCTCCGCGCCCTCCCGTACGAAAGAGCCCATCCACTTGACCGCGTACAGCTCCCTCTCCCATGCGGCCGTGCACGTGCCGCCAGGTCGCCAGACCGTCGCCGAGGCGGAGGACCGCTTCCGTACCCACAGTCCGGACGTCACCCTGACCCGCGGCGTCCTGCGGCACATGTACGGGCTGCTCGAAAGGACCGTCGCCGACGCCGACGAGCAGCCGTCCGACCTGGCCGCGCACGCCGCCCTCAAGCTCTTCGAGAGCCCCGGCGTCGCAGCCGCCGACGACATCGATCTGCTCATCTTCACGGGCATCCTCGCCGACATGGAGGAGCCCGCGACCGCCCATGTCGTGGCCGACAAACTCGGCCTGAAATGCCCGGTGTTCGACCTCAAGAACGCCTGCAACGGGGTGCTCAACGCCATCGAGGTCGCCGACGCGTTCATCAAGGCGGGCCAGTACCGGCGGGTCCTGATCACCACGGCGGAGGTCTCGACGCGGGAGAGCCGGTGGTCGGTCGCCGCCCAGGACGACGTGCTGACGGCGCTGCCCAGCCTCAGCACGGGCGACATGGGATCGGCCCTGCTCATGGAGGCGTCCGAGCGGCCCGGCGTGCTCGGCTCGCGCTTCTTCGCCAACTCGTGGGGCTGGCCCGCCGCCACCCTCCCGAACCCGTACGCCCGTGATCGCACCCTGGGCCATCTGCACATCGACTCGTCCCGACTCGTGGCGTCCTTCGAGGGGTTGCCGCAGCGCATGCGGGGTGCGGTGCGCGACATCGGGGTGTCCATGGCGGACCTGGACCTGGTCTGCATCCATCAGCCGTCCGTCGCCTTCACCAAGGTGGCGTGCGACTGGGTGGGCGTGGACGTGGACCGCATCCAGGCGACGTTCCCGACGCACGGCAACGTCGCCACGAACACCATCCCCCTCCAGCTCGCCACGGCCCTGGAGTCGGGGCGGCTGCAACGGGGCGACCTGGTGGGCCTGTTCGGGTTCGCGAGCGGGGCGAGCGCCGGAGTGGTGGTGTGCTCGTGGTGACGCCGCGCATCACCCCGCTGCCCCCGGACGCGTGGCCGCCCGCACTGCGCGCGCTGCTGCACGCCTCGCGCCAGGACGGCGCCGGCCGCGAGAACCTCTTCGGCACGCTCGCCCACCACCCGCCGCTGGCCGAGGCGTGGCTGCACCTCGCCCAAGTCCTCACACACCAGGGACTGTTGGACGCGCGCCTGCGCGAGCTGGCGATGCTGCGGACCGCGCACCGGCTGCGCTCCCCGTACGTCCGCGCCCGCCACGAGGGCCACGCACGCGATCTCGGTGTCCCTCCGGCGGCCGTCGCCGCGACAGCCGCCGCGGACCCGGGCGTGTACGACTGGAGCGCGCGCGAAGCGGCCACGCTGCGCGCGGTGGACCTCCTCTCCGTGGGCACCGCACTTCCCGAAGCGCTGTGGCACGAGCTGGCGGAGATGTTCACCACGCCCGAACTGCTCGAACTCCTCGTGCTCGTGGGCCAGTGCGCCATGGTCTGTACGACGCTGAACACGCTGCACACCCCCGGCGGCGGCCCCACGGTGCGCGTCGACGCTGAGCGCTGCTGCAGCGCCGGACAGTGCGTGTCCACCGCCCCCGAGGTGTTCGCGCACGACGAGGACGGCCTGGTCACGCTGGTCGAGGAACGGCCCGCCGTGACGGACCGGCTGCGCCTCGCCGCCGCGCTCTGCCCCAGCGGTGCGATCCACCTCACCGCACCGGCCCACCTCACCGCACCGGCCCGGACCACGGAAGGCGTCCCCCTGTCATGACCTCCGCCCCGCCCGCACCCCCGCTCACCCTTCCCGCCCCGTACGGGGCCTGTCCGTTCACGCCGCCCCCGGCCTATACCGAGGCGGCCGGGCAGGCGCCGGTCACCCGCTCCGTGCTGCCCGACGGCTCGCCCTGCTGGCTGGTGACGGGCTATCAGGAAGTGCGGTCGGTGCTGTCCGACGCCCGGTTCAGCGCCGACGCGCGGACGCCCGGCTTCCCGTTCCTCTCGCCGGGCCAGCGCGAACTGGCCACGGCCCGGCCGAGTTTCATCCGCATGGACGATCCGGAGCACGCCCGGCTGCGCCGGATGGTCACCAAGGACTTCCTGGTGCGCCGCGTGGAGGAGCTGCGCCCCGGCATCCAGCGGATCATCGACGAACGGCTCGACGCGATGCTCGCGGGCGGCCGACCCGCAGACCTCGTCGCGGACTTCGCGCTGCCGATCCCCTCACTGGTGATCTGCCTGATGCTGGGCGTGCCCTACGCGGACCACGACCGCTTCCAGTCGCTCAGCCGCACCCTGCTCGACAACACCGCCTCGCACGGCGAAGTGGCGTCCGCACACGGCGAGTTGACCGCCTTCCTCGAACAGCTCGCCGAGCTCAGGACCCGCGAACCCGGTGACGACATCCTCAGCCGGCTCGCCGCACGCCCCGACCTCACTCCGCAGCAGGTCGCCTCGCTGGGCTTCCTGCTCCTGGTCACCGGACACGAGTCGACGGCGAACATGACCGCGATCTCCGTATGCGCGCTGCTGCGCGACCCCGAGCAGACGGCACGCCTGCGCGCGGACCCGGCGCTCGTCCCCGGCGCGGTGGAGGAGCTGCTGCGCCATCTGACCATCATCCATCTGGGGCTCGCCCGCGCCGCGAAGGAGGACGTCGAGGTGGGCGGGGTGGCCATCGCGGCGGGCGAGGGCGTCATCTGCATGCTGTCCACGGCGAACCGGGATGCCGCCCTGTTCGGCGAGGACGCCGACACCCTCGACCTGGGCCGGGACGCACGCCGCCACCTGGCGTTCGGGTTCGGCGTGCACCAGTGCCTCGGCCAGACGCTGGCCCGCGTGGAGCTGCAGCTGATCCTCACGACGCTGCTGCGCCGCGTACCCACCCTGCGCCTCGCCGTCCCGGAGACGGACCTCGCGTACGCCACGCGGAACATCGTCTACGGGCTGAGGGAGCTGCCCGTGGCGTGGTGAACCCGGGCGGCCGGCCTCAGGACAGGTGCCGGGCGAACGCCTCGTGGGCCCGGTCGTCGAAGACGACGAACCGTACCTCCTCGACGACCGACGGCGCGGCCGCGCGGACCGTCCCGACGGCGATCCGCGCGCCGTCGTCCAGTGGCCAGCCGTAGATGCCGGTGGAGATCGCGGGGAACGCCACGGTGCGCGCGCCGAGTTCGGCGGCGATCCGCAGCGACTCCCGGTAGCACGAGGCGAGCAGTTCCGTCCGGTCCTCGGTCGCCGACCAGCGGGGTCCGACGGTGTGGATGACGTGCCGGGCGGGGAGCAGCCCCGCGGTGGTGGCGACGGCGTGCCCTGTCCTGAGCCCCTTGCCGTGGTGCGAGGCCCGCAACTTGCGGCATTCGGCGAGGATCTCGGGGCCGCCCCGCCGGTGGATGGCGCCGTCGACCCCGCCGCCGCCGAGCAGGGACGAGTTCGCCGCGTTCACCATGGCGTCCACGTCCTGCTGGGTGATGTCGCCCTGCACCAGGTCGAGTTGGGTACTCATGAGGCCGTCCGGAGCCTGCGCCAGACGGCCTTCGCCGCGTTGTGTCCGGACATGCCGTGCACGCCGGGGCCCGGCGGGGTCGCCGACGAGCAGATGTACACGGCCGGATGCGGGGTCGTGTACGGGGACAGCGAGAGCTTGGGGCGCAGCATCAGCTGGAGTCCGCCGACCGAGCCGCAGGCGATGTCGCCGCCCACGTAGTTGGCGTTGCGCACGGCGAGCTCGGGCGGGCCCGCCGTGGCGCGGGCGAGGACCAGGTCCCTGAACCCCGGTGCGAAACGCTCCAGTTGACGCTCGATGGCGTCGGTCAGGTCCCCGTCCCAGCCGTTCGGCACGTGGCCGTACGCCCAGAACGTGTGCTTGCCCGCGGGCGCGCGCGTGGTGTCCACGACGCTCGGCTGCACGGTGATGAGGAACGGCGCCTCGGGAGCCCGGTCCTCGACCGACGCGGCGCGCAGGGCCCTGCCGATGTCGGAGCGGTACGGGCCGACCTGCACGGTGCCGGCCGACCTGGCCTCCGGAGCGGTCCACGGCACCGGCCCGTCGAGCGCGTAGTCGACCTTGAACACACTGGCCCCGTACCGGAACCGGTCGTAATAGCGGCCGAACCCCGCGATGCGGGCGAGGGCCGTGGGCGAGGTGTCGAAGATGTAGGCGCGGGCGGGCGGCAGGTCGTCGAGCCGCTTCACCTCGTAGTCGGTGTGGATGGCTCCGCCGAGGTCCTTCAAGTACGCGGCGAGCGCGTCGGAGAGGGACTGGGAGCCGCCCCGGGCGAGCGGCCAGCCGCGCGCGTGGGCGGCGAGGGCGAAGACGAGGCCGATCGCGGAGGTCGCGAAGCCGCCGAGGGGGGCGATGGTGTGGGCGACGAGGCCGGAGAACAGTGCCTGGGCCCGCTCGTCACGGAAGCGGCGCATCAGCCACGTCGCGGGCGGCAGCCCGCGCAGGCCGAACCGGGCGAGGGTGACGGGGTCGCGGGGCAGCGCGCTGAGCGGCAGCGACATGAAGTCCTGGACGAGGGCGTCCCAGTGCGGCAGGAGCGGCTCGACCAGACGCCGGTAGGCGCCCGCGTCCCGGGGGCCGAAGGAAGCGGCGGTCTCGGCGACGGACCGGGACAGGACGGCGGCCGTGCCGTCCGGGAACGGGTGGGCCATGGGCAGCTCGGGCTGGGCCCACTCGAGTCCGTACCGCTCCAGCGGCATCGCCCTGAACGCCGGGGAGTTGATGCCCAGCGGGTGCGCCGCCGAGCAGGGGTCGTGGCGGAAGCCGGGCAGCGTCAGCTCCTCGGTGCGTGCGCCGCCGCCGACGGTGGACCCGGCCTCGAAGAGGGCCACGGAGAAGCCCCGCCTGGCCAGTTCGACCGCGGCGGTCAGCCCGTTCGGCCCCGCACCCACCACAACGGCATCGAGCATCGACGGCACCTTCGGACTCCTTTGTCAGCCGACGGCCACTGCCCGCACAGGATATGCCTGAGCACCGGCGACGCCGGGCGCGGGTACCGCCCGGCGTCCTGCCACCGCGCGGGACGCGTGGTCAGGCGCCGTCGGCCAGCAGCCCCGCCACCCGGTGGGCCGTCGCCGCGTCGCGTGCCGCGGTGAACGGCAGCGCGTTCCCCCCGGTGATCGTGAAGGGGACGCCGTCGCGGGTGAGGTGCGCGCCGCCGGTCTCCTCGACCAGGAGGAGTCCGGCCGCGTGGTCCCAGGCCAGCTCCCAGCCGAAGGCGATGGCGTCGAGGTCGCCGCGGGCGACGGCCAGGTACTCCAGGCCCGCCGAGCCGCAGGGCCGCGGTGCGACGCCGGCTGTGCGCAGCCCCAGCAGGGCGCGCTTCTGGTCGTCGGTCGTGAAGTCGGGGTGCGAGGTGGCGACGGTCAGGTCGCTGCCCGGCGCGGGTGCGCCGACGGGCAGCACGCGGCCGTTGAGCCGGGCGCCCCGGCCGCGTACGGCCACGGCGAACTCGTCCAGCGCGGGCGCGTACGTCCAGGAGGCGAGGACCACGCCGTCGAGTGCGAGGGCGACGAGGGTGCAGAAGCCGGGATCGCCGTGCACGAACTGGCGGGTGCCGTCGACCGGGTCGACGATCCAGACGGGGGCGGCGCCGCGGATCGCCTCGTACGTGCTCGGGTCGGCGGCGACCGCTTCCTCGCCTACCACGACGGAGCCGGGCAGTACGGCGCTCAGCTCGCGCGTGAGGTACTCCTCGGCGCGCTTGTCGGCGACCGTGACGAGGTCGTGCGGGGCGCTCTTCTCCTCGATCTCATGGGCGGCGAGCTGCCGGAAGCGGGGCGATATCTCGGCGGCGGCCGCGGCGCGGACGATCCGCTCCACGTCGGTCAGGAGCTGGTCGGTGACAGTGCGGGTCAGAAAGTCGTCGATGCTTTCTGTGATGGTTTCGATCATGTCTCCATGAGAACACGCTCCACTGACAACACGTACTGACCAGGTGAACTGCGGGTGGAATCACCGTGAAATCGGCGATTCCACCCACCGGAAACCCACCCGGAAACCCACCCGGAGCTCACTCGGAGCTCACCCGGGGACGGTCAGCGGCCGACCGCGTATCCCTGCATGCCGCGCGGGTTCGCCGCCGCCGACAGGACGCCGGTGCGCGGGTCGCGGGCGACGGCGCACAGGCGGCCCTCGGACCAGGCGTCGCCGACGGTCACGTCATGCCCGCGGCGCCGCAGCTCGGCGACGACCTCCTCGTCCATCCGCGCTTCGACGGTCACGGATCCGGGCCGCATGCCGCGCGGGAAGAAGGAGCCGGGGAACGAGTCGTTGTGCCAGTTCGGGGCGTCGATGGCGCCCTGCAGGTCGAGCCCGCCGCGGACCGCCGAGCGCAGTGCGACCGAGAGGAAGAAGTGCAGCTGCCACTGGTCCTGCTGGTCGCCGCCGGGCGTGCCGAAGGCCAGCACGGGGACGCCGTCCTTCAGGGCGAGCGAGGGGGTGAGCGTGGTGCGGGGGCGGCGGCCCGGGGTGAGCGAGTTGGGCAGGCCCTCGTCGAGCCACGCCATCTGCAGCCGCGTACCGAGCGGGAAGCCGAGCTCGGGCACGACCGGGTTGGACTGGAGCCAGCCGCCGGACGGGGTCGCGGCGACCATGTTGCCCCAGCGGTCGACGATGTCGAGGTGGCAGGTGTCGCCGCGGGTCGCGCCGTTCTTCTGCACGGTCGGCTCACCGGCGCCCGCGACCCCCATGGCGTCGAAGCCGGGCTCACCGGCGGCAACGGCGCTGGCGTGCGTGCTCAGGCGCGGCTCGGCGCCGAGCGGGCTGCCGGGCCGCAGCTCGTGGGAGGCCTTCTCGGAGTCGATGAGGGCGCGGCGCGCGGCGTTGTAGTCGTCCGACAACAGTGCGTCGACGGGGACGTCCGCCGCGTCCCCGTACCAGGCCTCGCGGTCGGCCATGGCGAGCTTGCAGCCCTCGATGAGCAGGTGGACGTAGTCGGCGGACCCGTAGGCGGGCAGTTCGGGCGGGAGCACGGCGAGCTGCTGGAGGAAGACGGGTCCCTGGCTCCAGCCGCCGGCCTTGCAGAGCGTCCAGCCGTTCCAGTCGTACGTCGCCGGGGCCTCGTAGGCCGCTTGCCAGGAGGCGAGGTCGTCCAGGGTGAGGGTGCCGGTGTGCCGCTCGCCGCTGGTGTCCTTGGTGGGCCGCCCGGACTGGCGCACGAGCGCCTCGGCGATGAAGCCCGCGCGCCAGATGCGCCGGGCCGCCTCGATCTGCTCGGCGCGGTCGGCGCCCGCCTCCTCGGATTCCGCTATGACGCGCTTCCAGGTGGCGGCGAGCTGCGGGTTGCGGAGCAGCTCGCCCGGGGCCGGGGCCTTGCCGTCGACGAGGTAGATCTCGGCCGAGGAGGGCCACTCGTTCTCGAAGAGCTCGCGCACGGTCTCGACGGTCTCGCCGACGCGCTCGACGGGGGCGTGGCCGTCCTCCGCGTAGCCGATGGCGTACTTGAGGACGTCGGCGAGGGACTTCGTGCCGTGGTCCTTCAGGAGGAGCATCCAGGCGTCGAAGGCCCCGGGCACGGCGGCCGCGAGGGGGCCTGTGCCGGGCACGAGGTCGAGGCCGAGCGACTTGTAGTGGGCGACGGTGGCCCCGGCGGGCGCGCCGCCCTGGCCGCACAGCACCTGCACGTCGCCGCCGGCCGGGGCGAGGATGATCGGCACCTCGCCCGCGGGCCCGTTCAGGTGCGGTTCGACTACGTGCAGCACGAAGCCCGCGGCGACCGCGGCGTCGTAGGCGTTGCCGCCGTCCTCCAGGACCGCCATCGCGGACTGGGAGGCGAGGTAGTGCGTGGAGGACACCATGCCGAAGGTGCCCTGGAGGGTCGGCCGGGTGGTGAACAAGAAGGCTCCTAGCGGGTGGCGGTGCGGCTGTTCGGGATCGTACGAGAGGAGGCCCCGGCGGCGTCGGGCGCGGTGCCGTCGTCGGCGACGAGATGGCAGGAGACCTCGCGGCCGCCTTCCAGAGTGCGCAGCGCGGGCACTTCCGTACGGCAGCGGTCGACGGCGAGGGGGCAGCGCGTGTGGAAGCGGCAGCCGGGCGGGGGCGCGAGCGGGCTCGGCAGCTCGCCGCTCAGGACGATGCGTTCGCGGGTGCGCTGGGTGACCGGGTCCGGGACGGGCGCGGCCGACAGCAGGGCTTGCGTGTACGGGTGCTTGGGGTCGGCGAACAGCTCCCTTGTAGGGGCCTGTTCGACGATCTGGCCCAGGTACATGACGGCGATCCGGTCGGCCAGGTACTCGACGGCGGCCAGGTCGTGCGTGATGAACAGGCAGCCGAAGCCGCGGTCGCGCTGGAGGTCGGCGAGCAGGTTCAGGACCGAGGCCTGCACGGAGACGTCGAGGGCGGACGTCGGCTCGTCGGCGACCAGGAGGTCCGGGTCGACGGAGAGCGCGCGGGCGATGGAGATGCGCTGCCGCTGACCGCCGGAGAGTTCGTGCGGGTGCCGGTCGGCGTGCTCGGGACGCAGCCCTACTTGGGCGAGGAGTTCGGCCACGCGCGCGCGGGCGGCCTCTTTCTTCGCGATGCCGTGCAGCTTCAGCGGTTCGGCGACGATCTGGCCGACGGTCATGCGCGGGTCGAGCGAGGAGGACGGGTCCTGGAAGACGAGGTGGAAGTTCTTGCGCAGCGGGCGCAGGGCGCGCCGCGACATGGTCGTCACGTCCGTGCCGTTGATGCGGACGGTGCCGCCGGTGGGTTCGTCGAGGCGGACGGCGCACCGTCCGACGGTCGACTTGCCGCTGCCGGACTCGCCGACGAGGCCGACGACCTCGCCGCGGCCGACGGTCAGGGTGACGCCGTCGGCGGCTCGGACGGTGCCGCCTGCGCCCGCGAAGTGCCGTTCCAGGTCGACGAGTTCAAGTACCGAGGTGCTCTTCACGGTGCTCATGAGGCGGTCTCCTGGAGGGTGTGCGGGTGCCAGCAGGCGGCCCGGTGCGCGGCGTCCGCTCCCGCTTCGGCGGCGACGGCCTTGAAGCCGGGGCGGCTCGCGGCGCAGGTGGAGTCGGCGCGGGCGCAGCGCGGCGCGAACGTGCAGGCGTCGGGCTGTTCGTCGAGGCTCGGCACGAGCCCGGGGATCTCCGGCAGCCGTTCCTTGGCCGCGCCGGGGCGCAGCACGGCGGAGAGCAGACCGCGCGTGTACGGATGCCGGGGCGTCGCGAACAGCTCGTCCACCGGCGCCTGTTCGACGGGCCGGCCCGCGTACATGACGAGGACCCGGTCGGCGATGTCGGCGACGACGCCGAGGTCGTGCGTGATGAGCACGATGGCGGTGCCGAGCCGTTCGCGCAGCGACTGGAGGACTTCGAGGATGCCCGCCTGGACGGTCACGTCGAGGGCGGTGGTGGGCTCGTCGGCGATGAGCACGGACGGGTCGCAGGCCACCGCGATGGCGATCATGACGCGCTGGCGCATGCCGCCGGAGAGCTGGTGCGGGTACTCGTCGACGCGCTGGGCGGGTGCCGGGATGCCGACGAGGCCGAGGAGTTCGACGGCACGCGCGCGTGCCTCCTTCTTGCTCAGCCCCTGGTGGCGGCGGAGCACCTCGCCGATCTGCCGCCCGATGGTGAGCACCGGGTTCAGGGAGGTCATCGGCTCCTGGAAGATCATCGCGATGTCCTTGCCGCGGATCTTCCCGTACGCCTTGTCGTCGGCGCCCGCCAGTTCCCGTTCGCCGAGCCGGACGGAGCCGGTGATGTGCGCGGTGGGCGGCAGCAGACCCATGACGGCCATGGAGGTGACGGACTTGCCGCAGCCGGATTCGCCGACCACGGCGAGGACTTCGCCGGCGCGCAGGTCGAACGAGAGGTGGTCGACGGCGTGCACCGTGCGGGTGTCGGAGCGGAAGGACACCGACAGGTCGCGGACGCTCAGCACCGGTTCGGGGGCAGCAGAGAGGCTCATCGGGTCGCTCCACGGGGGTCGAGGACGTCGCGCAGGCCGTCGCCGAGCAGGTTGAACGCCAGGGTCGCGGCGACCACGGCGAGGCCGGGGAAGACCGCCATCCAGGGCGCGGGCGCGAGGAAGGACTGGGCGGACGAGAGCATCACGCCGAGGGACGGCTCGGGCGGCTGGACGCCGAGGCCGAGGAAGCTGAGCAGCGCCTCGCCGAGGATGGCGGCGGGGATGCCGACGGTGGCCTGCACGGTGAGGGCGGACGTCGCGTTGGGCAGGATGTGCCGGAACAGGACGGTCCCGTCACCGCCTCCGTTGGCGACGGCCGCGGCCACGTAGTCGACGTGCTTGAGGCGGAGCGTCTCGGCGCGGGTGATACGTATGACGGCCGGGATCTGCGAGATGCCGATGGCGATGGTCGCGTTGGACAGCGACGGGCCGAGGACGGCGGCGAGGCCGACGGCCAGGACCAGGAAGGGGAAGGCGAGCATCGTGTCGGTGACGCGGGAGACGACGCTGTCGGTGAACCGCCCGTAGTAGCCCGCGAGCAGGCCGAGCGGTACGCCGATGACGAAGGCGACGACGACCGCGAGCACGCCGACCTGCATGGAGGCCCGCGCCCCGTAGACGACGCGGGAGAGCTGGTCGCGGCCGAGGTCGTCGGTGCCGAGCCAGTGGCTCCGGCTGGGTGCCGCCAGGACGTCGTCGAAGTTCGGCTGCGACGGGTCGTACGGCGCGATGAGCGGGGCGAGCAGCGCGGCGAGCACGAAGACCGCGGCGATGACCGCGCCGGTCATGGCCAGCTTGTTCTTGCGCAGGGCGCGGAGCTTGGGGCTCTTGGCGCCCTTGAGGACCTGGGCACGTATGCCTGTCAGAGCCAGGGTGGTCATCGGGCACCTCCGAGCCGGATGCGCGGGTCGATGACCGAGTACGCCACGTCGACCAGCAGGTTGATGAAGATGTACGCGGCGGAGGTGCACAGCACCACGCCTTGCAGGGTCGCGTAGTCGCGGGTGAAGACGGCGTCGATGGTGAGCTTGCCGAAGCCGGGGAGCACGAAGATCTGCTCGGTGACGACCGCGCCCGAGATCAGGTGGCCGAGTTGCAGGCCGAGCACGGTGACGACCGTGACGAGGGAGTTGCGGAGCGCGTGGCCGCCGATGACCTGGCGGCGCGAGAGGCCCTTGGCGCGGGCCGTGCGGACGTAGTCGGCGGAGAGCGAGTCGAGCATCGCGGCCCTGGTCTGGCGCATGACGACGGCGGCGAGTCCGGAGCCGAGGACGATCGCGGGCAGCACCATGCGGCGCAGGTTGTCGATCGGGTCGGTGCCGAAGGGGACGAAGCCGGAGGCCGCGAAGACGGGCAGGGCGATCGCGAAGGCGAGGACGAGGACGATGCCCAGCCAGAAGGTGGGGATCGAGAGGCCGAGCAGGGCGAGCCCGTTGGCGATCCACTCCGCGGGCCTGCCGCGCCGTACGGCCGCGACGATGCCGGCGCCGATACCGAGGACGATCGCCAACAGCAGGGAGAGCGCGGCGAGTTCGAGGGTGACGGGCAGTGCCTGGCCGATGGCGTCGGCGACCGGGAGACCGGTCCGCGAGGACGTGCCGAGGTCGCCCTGGAGGGCGTGGCCGATGAACCGCGCGTACTGGATCACGATGTTGTCGTCGAGGCCGTACTCTGCGCGGATCGCGGCGAGCGCCTCCGGGCTGCGCTCCTCGCCGGCGAGGGCGAGCGCCGGGTCGCCGGGCAGGGCGCGGATGCCCGCGAAGACGACGATCGAGACGAGGAAGAGGGTGATGACGGACTGCCGCAGCCGGGTCAGTACGTACGTGGCCATGGGGTGCCCGGCGAGCAACCCGGCTTTTTTCCTTGCCGGTTGAACGGTGGGAGCGCTCTGGGCGGTCGTCACTTGGCGTACCCCGCATTCTTCACGCGCACGAGGCCGTCGCCGTAGACGCGCACGCCCGCGACGTCCTTCCCGGCGACGACGTAGTTCTTCTGGCGGTAGAGGTAGATCAGCGCGTGCGCGTCGTTCGCGCGGCGGGTCAACTCGTCGTAGATCTTGGTGCGTTCGGCGGGATCGGCCTCGGTGCGGCCGCGCTCGATGAGGGCGTCGATCTTCTTGTCCGAGAGGCCGTAGGCGTTCATCGCGCCCCGGGTCTGCAGGAAGCTGGCGATGTTGCCGTCCGGGTCGAGGCGTCCGGACCAGCCGCTGTTGAAGGCCGTGTAGTGCCCGTCGTCGGTCTCTTCGAGCATGGTGGCGTACTCGGTGGGGCGCAGCGTGACGGCGAATCCGGCGTCCTTGGCCATGGCCTGGATGACCTGGCCGATGCGGCTCCACTCGGGGGTGGTGGAGATCTTCAGCTCGACGGGCACCGGGCTCTTGACGCCCGCCTGCTTCAGCAGCTTCCTGGCGCCGGCGACATCGCGCTCGGGGCACTCGGACGCCTTGATGCCGGGGGCGAGGGCGGACTCCGGCGAGATGGGGCCGCAGGCCGGCTCGTACATGCCCTGGAAGACGACCTTGTTGATGAGGTCGCGGTCGATGGAGAGCTCGAAGGCCTCGCGGACGCGGACGTCGCGCGCCATCGGGGTGTCGACGCGGCCGGGCTTCGCACCGAGGCCCTTGACGTTGCCGACGTTGATGCCGATGCCCTGGTAGCCGAGCGAGGGCGAGTTGAACAGCTGGAGCTTGTTGTCGGTGAGGGCGCTCCTCACGTCGACCGGGGCCATCTGGTCGCCCACCTGGACGTCGCCGGAGCGCAGGTTGGCGAGGCGGACGCTGCCGTCGGGGATCGGCTTGTAGATCACCTTGTCGAGGTGGACGGAGTCCGCGTCGTAGTAGTGGGCGTCCTTGGTGACGACGATGCGGTCACCGCCGACGCGCTCGGCGAACTTGAACGGCCCGACGCAGGAAGGGTGGTTGGTGAAGTTCTTGCCGTACTTCTTCAGCGCGGTCGGGGACATCACCATGCCGGAGCGGTCGGCGAGCACCGCGGTCAGCGGGACGTACGCCTGCTTGAGGGTGAGCCGCACGGTGTACGGGCCGGTGGCCTCGGCGCTCTTCAGCGGGGCGAGTTCGGTGGCGCGGGCCGATCCCGCGAGGTCGCGGTGGCGCAGCAGGGACGTGACGACCGCGGCCGCGTCGAGCTTCGTGCCGTCGCTGAACTTCGCGTCCTTGCGGACGCCGAAGGAGACGGTGCGGCCGTCGGCGGAGACCTTCGGCAGCGCGGTCGCGAGCTGCGGGACGACCTTGCCCCGCTCGTCGACGTCGTAGAGCTTCTCGCACATGCCGGCGAAGACGGTGCGGCCCACGAGGGTCTGGGCGAGGGTCGGGTCGAGCTTGTCGGGGTCCGCGTTGAGGGCGACCGTGAGGGTGCCGCCGTCGCGTACGGGCCGGTCGTCGGTCATCCGCTCCCCGCCGACCTCGGTGGCCGAGGACTGCAGGGAGCCGCAGCCCGCCGTTGTGGACATCACCAGGGCAACTGCCGCGAGGGCAACCGCTGTTCGGCGCACGAGGGCATACCTCCGCCAGGAAGTGGTTCCGCAGGTGCCTGTGTGGAGCGGCAGGAAACCTGTGGGCGATCAAGGAATACCGCAGAACGTATTTCGCATACAGTCCGCAGGACAAGGGGGTTGTCCGGATGTCGGACCGGAAACGATGAAGATTGAATAACTGGACGCGACATAGAGGGATGTGCGGGGCAGATCGACCCGGCGTCCGCTCGGAGAACGTCCGGCGAACGGCCGGGGCCCGGACCGAGTGCGTCGACTCGGCCCGGGCCCCGGGGGTGTTCAGGTGCTGGTCAGGCGGTTCAGCTGTCCACCCAGCCGTGCTTACGGGCGCTCTGCACCAGCTCGCGGCGGACCGCGAGGATCTGCTCCCCGGTCAGGGAGGGCGCGGCCCGCAGCAGCAGTTCGGTGACCTCGTTGGTGAACTCGTCGACGCGCAGCACGTCGCACAGCACGTCGTCGCCCTCGGCCGCGATCCGGCCGGGCGTCGTCGGCGCGGCGGTGCCCTCGGCGAGCTGCACGGCCGACGCCTTGGGGCCGCGGTCGCCCTCCTCGATGTCGAACTCGACCTTCAGTCCCGTGCGCAGGTACGACTCGGGGATGAGGAGGTCGTTCACATGCAGGAAGACGTCCTCACCGCCGTCGTCCGGCGCGATGAACCCGTATCCGCGCGTCCCGTCGAAGCGCACCACACGACCAGCGACCACACCGTCCCCCAACCACCTCGGCGGACCAGGCGTCCGCGCCCTCAGCAACTTGAGCGGATCCTAGCCGCCATGATTCAGCTCTTGCGCCAGGCCGTGGTGCCGAGTCTGCCGGTGCTGCCGAGGTCGAGCGGCTGATCGAGGGCCAGGGTCGGCGTGCCGCGGCCGAGGCCGGGGTCGATGGTGACGCGCTCGACGGTGACCGGCGGATGCGTGGTGTCGTCGTAGGTGTTGCGCCACACCAGCAGAGTGACCGCGGCCTCGCCGGGGCGCAGGGAGACGCGGCGGGCGCCGTCGTCGCGGATACCGGTGGTGATGTCGTCCGCGCCCTCCAGAACGCGCACCCGCTCGACGGGACTCCGGTCCTCCTCGATGAGCCTCAACCTCGGGTAGCCGTACAGCTCGAACGTGGCTCTGCCGCAGTTGGTGAGGGTGAGGTCGACGACCCGCAGGCCCATGGCGGCGTCGCCGCGCCCCTCCTGGATGCGCATGCCCGAGTCGGGGCAGGGCCCGGTGGGCTCGGCCGGGCGGCTGCTCGTAGGGACGTCGACGCTCCCGTACGGCGCCGGGGTGCCGGTCTCCAGCGAGTCCGCGTGGACGCGCCAGTGGTCCGGGTCCGCCGCGCCCTTCGCCGCCGGCCCCCCGGTGCCCGAGGTCTGCGTGCCGCACGCCGCGACGAGCAGTGCCGTCACCACGAGCCCCGCGGCGCGCCGGAGCGACGCCCTCCCCCTGATCGTCATGGCGTGATCCTACGTACCTTCGCCCGCGGCGCTCGGCGTCCGTGCGGCGACGAGGCCCGACTCGTAGGCGAACACCACGAGTTGGGCCCGGTCGCGGGCGCCGAGTTTGGTCATGGCGCGGCTGATGCGGGTCTTGGCGGTGAAGGGGCTGATCACCATGTGCGCGGCGATCTCCTCGTTGGTCAGGCCGCGCGCGGCCAGCGCGGTGACCTCGCGCTCGCGCGGGGTGAGGCACTCCAGGCGGCGCCGGGGCACGCCGCCGGTGTCGACATCTCGGCGCCGCTGATCGCGCGGGCACGCGCGCGTACCGCCGACGAGGGGGTGCGGGGCGCGGCGTACGAGCTGGGGGACGCGCAGACGCATCCGTATCCGCCGGGCGGCTACGACCTCGCGCTCAGTCGCGGCGGGGTGATGTTCTTCGAGGACCAGGTGGCGGCGTTCGCGAACGTGGCGCGGGCGCTGCGCAGGGGCGGGCGGCTCGTCTTCGTCTGCCCGCGCCGTCCGGGCCCGGAGACGGAGGAGGGAGCGGCGCTCGCCCTGTTCGCCCGGCATCTGGCCGAGGGCACGCAGGACCTGGCGCCCGCCGCGCCGGACCTCGGCGCGCGGGCCGCGGGCGCCGCCATGGCCTCGCTGTCCGAGCCGTACCGGATCCACGCGGTGCTGCACCGCACGTTCACGCACATCGCCGTCAACCCGGTGAACGTGTACACCCGCTGGGGCGATTCTCCCGCCGACGCCGTCGACTTCCTCCTCTCCCGCGCCCCGGACCGGCGCGTATCCACCACGACGCGGGCCGTTCTGGAGGACTCGCTCCGCCCGTATGCCGGCGCGAGCGGAGTGCGGACGCGCACCGGAGTGTGGCTGGTCACCGCCGTGCGCCGGGACGGCACCGGAAGGTGATGAGGAGGTGTGCCACCCGTGCGTGATACCCGTGCGTGATGTCGGGGTGACAGAAGTGGCGGTATCGCCGCACAGCAACTCATGTGAAACTGGCGTCCCCCACCCCACTGACGTAAGGGACGTACGCCGTGCGTTCTCTCCCGCTCCCGGTCACCCTGGCCGCCCGGCTGCTGCCGGTCACCGTGCTCGCCTGCGTGGGCTGGGCCTGGTCGACGGGGCCGATGTCCGACTCCGCCGACAAGGCGCACGAGACGCCGGCACCACAGGCGTCGGCGTCGGACGGCCCCAGCGAGAGCGTGGCGGCGAAGACGTACGCCGAACCGCCCTCGCCCTGCGGCACGGTCGCGGGCAAAACGGTCACTTCGCTCGTGCCGGGCGCGAAGACGGCGGGCAAGGAGCTCGCGGCGACCGACGAGTCGGTGCGCCGCGGCTGCTCCTGGAGCGCGCTCAAGGGGTACGACTACCGCTGGCTCGACGTCTCCTTCGAGGTGAAGGAGTCCGACGCCCTCGCGAAGCAGGCGTACACGGCGGGGAGCGACGCGGACAGCACGGCTCAGGACATCGGCGACCAGGCGCGGCTGGCCACGAACCTCGCCACCAAGGACAAGCAGCAGACCCGCGAGGCAGTCGTCACGGTCCGCGTGGCGAACACGCTGGTGACCGTCACCTACAACGGCAGCGACTTCGAGTCCAAGGGCGCCCCGTCCGCCGACACCGTGAGCAAGGGCGCGCTGCAGGCGGCGCGCGACGCCGTCGCCGCGCTCGACGCGACGGCGGACAAGGGCAAGGGCTCCGCGGACGGGGCCTGACCCTGCGCCGGGCCCCGTCCTCCCGCGTCACCGGCCGCGCAGCGTCACCGCCTCCCCGGGCTTCAGCACGACGTCCCTGGCCCTGCCCCCGATGACGACCGTGGTCCTGCGTCCGCCGACGCTGCGGATCGTCGCCGTACGCACACGTCCCCGCTCCCAGGACATGTCGACCGTGAACCCGCCGCGCGCACCCGCTCCGGTGACGGAGCCGGAGGCGGCCCAGGCCTCGGGAAGCGCGGGCAGCAGCTCGATGCGGCCCGGACGGGAGTGGACCAGCATCTCCAGCATCGCCGTCGGGGTACCGAGGTTGGCGTCGATCTGGAAGATGGCCCGGGTGTCCGAGACCCGGTACATGTCGAAGAAGTTCATCGCGGTACCGGTGTCACCGCCCGACCAGGGAGCCAGATTGGTGAGCACCAACTGGTAGGCCTTGTCGGCGTCCTTGAGCCGGGCCCAGCACGCCGCCCGCCAGGCGCAGGCCCAGCCGTAGCTCTCCATGCCGCGCGAGGCGAGCAACTCCGTCGCGCCCGCGAGGAGTTCGGGTTCACCCGCGTCCGGGCGGATGCGGTCGCCGGGGAACAGGTTGACGAGCGGTGACAGATGGCGGTGGGTCGTCTCGCCGAGGTCGTCCTCGCTCATCCACTCCTCCAGGCGGCCGGACTTCGGGCTGACCTCCGGAAGGTAGAGGCGTGCGCGCAACTCCGCCACGACCGCGGCGTGTTCGGCGTCACGCCCCAGCGTGCGGCACGCCTCCTCGTAGTGGCCGAAGAGGGACCACAGGAGTTCCTGGGCGTACGTGATGCCGCGGGCGTCCTGCGGGCCCTGCTCGGGCGACCAGTCGTGGTCGTCGATCAGGACCTCGCGTCCGTCGACCGTCGTGGTGACCAGCCGCGCCTGCCAGAATTCGCAGGCGCCCTTGAGGAGCGGCATGATCCGGGACAGGTACTCGGTGTCCTGCGTGAACTCGTAGTGCTCGTAGAGGGATTCACAGAGCCAGGCGTTGCCGACCGGGTGCCACCACCAGCCGAGTCCGCCGTAGGGGTTGGTGGAGAAGGCGACCGTCCAGCCCGCGACCTCGCCGGTGGTGTTGCGGTAGCGGTTGCGGGGGTCGTTGAACTGTTTCCGTGTGACGTCGCTCCAGGCGGGGAGCTGGGCGAGGCAGTAGTCGGCGAGGGCGGGGAAGGTGTCGCCGAGGCCTGCCCGGTCGGCCAGCCAGTAGTTCATCTGGATGTTGATGTCGGTGTGGTAGTCGCCCATCCAGTCCGGGGTGTTGCCCTCCAGCCACAGCCCCTGGAGCCCCATGGGGAGGCCGTCACGCGATCCGCAGATCGTCAGGTACCGGCCGAACTGCAGGTAGCTGGCCTCCAGTTCGGGATCGGGTGCCGACCCTTCGGCCGCGCGCGCTCGCAGGCGCGACCACGTGTCGAGTTTGCGCTGTCCGCCGCCGGAGCGGCCGAGGTCGAGGGTCAGCCGGTCGTAGCGGGAGCGGTAGTCGGCGACGTGCGTGTCCCGCAGCCGCACGGCCGGGGTGCGGGCGGCGGCGAGGGCCTTGTCCTGGGCGAGCGCGAGCGGGTCGGCGTCCGGGGCGCGGTAGCCGGTGGCGTGGTCCGGCGCGTAGTCCGTGCCGCCGCTGATGACGAGGGTGACCTCGGTGCAGTCGGTGAAGGTGACGCGGGTGCCGGTGGCGGCGATCGTGCCGTCCCCGGCGGCGGTGACCGCGGCGGCGTACCGCAGCGTGTTGCCGAGGGCCGCGGAGAAGGAGGCGAGCCTGCGGTCCTTGTCCACGCCGGTCGTCTCGCCGTGGGTGCCGGAGAGGATGACGGCGCCGGTGAGGGAGCCGCCGCCGCTCTGGCGGAGGCGGACGACGATGGTGTCGTCGGGGCCGCTGGAGAACATCTCGCGGACGTAGCGGACCCTGTCCTTGGTGTACGCCGTGGTGACAAGACCGTTGCTCAGGTCGAGGGTGCGGCGGTAGTCGGTGACGGCGGAGCGTTCGTGTCCCGGCAGGCTGACCATGACCCGGGCCAGCAGGGTGAAGCTGCCGAAGTCGTCGCGCCCGTACGGGAACTGGCCGTCGCCGTCGAGGGTGGTGTTGGCGCCGCCGGTCCACAGGGTGGCGTCGGTGACGTGCAGGAGTTCCCGGGCCGGGTCGGCGCCGACGAGGGCGCCGAGCCGGCCGTTGCCGAGCGGCAGCCCCTGCTCGATGAGGAGGTCCTCGTCGGCGGGCTCCGGGTACCACAGGGTCGTCGCCTCGTCGGCGGGAACGAGGGGTGAGGTGACGGGGCGGTGGGGCGCGGCGTGGGCCGTGAAGGCGGGCAGCGCGTTCATCGCGAGGGCGGTGCCGAGTCCGAGGACCAGGCGCCGGGACGGTCCGTTGCTCATGTGCGACTCCTTATCTCCTGATAGGTACGCGGCGCGGGGCTAGGCGCCCTTCTGATCTCCGCGACGCCGCGGAGATCCGTCAGAAGGGCCCTAGGAGAGCTTGATGAAGCGGGAGCCGTGGGCGGGTACGTCTGTCGCGGTCCAGGAGCGGGTGGCCGAGCCGATGTCCTTGCGGGCGACGACGTCCCGCAGCCGCTGCTTGCCGTGCACGCCGGCGGTCCTGAGGTCGACGGTGATGTCCGTGGCGCTCGCGCCGAGGTTGTAGACCGCGAGGTACGTGGCGCCGCCGACGCGCTTCGTCCACACCTGCGCGGAGCCGGAGCGGAGCTGCTTCGGCAGGACCGCCGCCTGGTCGAGGGCGATGACCTCGGGGTTGGTGAGGATCGCCCTGGCCTTGTCGTCGAGGAACCAGATGTCGCCGCCGACGTAGAGCGGGGACGACGCCATCGACCAGAACGTCATGACGGTCTGCCGCTCGGTGTCGCTGATGCCGTCCTGGAGTCCGCTGCCGGTGTTGTTGTTGATCGGCATCGAGTCGAGGTCGGCGAGGTAGTGGGGGGCGGACAGCTTGGGCAGCCACTGCGGCAGGTCGGCGAAGCGGTCGTCGACGGAGCTGGTCCAGGTGCTGGTGGTCTCGCAGTAGCACTCGATGTCGGTGTCGACGCGGACGCCGTTCGCGTAGGGCCGCAGGCCGTCACCGGCCTCCAGGTCGACGGGCCAGGCGCTGGCGGAGAGCCACATGCTGCGGCCGCTGTGGTCGATCGCGGTGGACCAGGCCTTGATGTCGGCGACGTTGTCCTTCGTCACGCCGTCGATCTTGATGAAGTCGATGCCCCAGGAGGCGTACCGGGCGACGATGGAGTCGATGTAGTCCTGGGCGCAGGGGTTGCTGTAGTCGATCTTCCAGCTGCCGCCCCACTTGTTGGTCGGGGTCAGCGGCTGCACGGCGATGTCCTGGGCGTGGCAGTCGGTGCCGAGGATCGGGGCGTTCTTGTCGTAGACCTCCTTCTCCAGGCCCGCGGCGCCGTACAGGCCGAGCTTGAGGTCCTTGCCGTGGACGTAGTCGGAGAGCGCGGGCATGCCGCTGGGGAAGCGCTCCTTGTCGGCGTCGGGGATGCCGTTGGCGTCGGTGTGGAAGTTCCAGTCGTAGTCGAAGTTCCAGCCGGCGTCGATGTTGAGGTTCTTGTATCCGGCCGAGGAGAGCTTGCCGCTGAGGGAGTCGGCGGCGTTCTTGATGTTGCCCTCGTTCAGCCAGTGGGTGCCGTAGCCGCTGCGCGTGGACGACTCCACGCTCCAGCTGCTCCAGCCCATGAAGGGTCTGACGTACGGGGTTCTCGCCTCGGCGGTGCCCGACGGCAGGGCGAGGGCGAGGGGCAGCGCGCAGGCGGCGGTGAGGACCGCGCGCCGGGTCGTTCCGATCACTGGAAGTACCTCCGGGGGGAAGGGAGTTCAGGACTTGAGACCGGACATCGCGATGCCCTGGACGATGTGGCGCTGGGCGACCAGGAACATGACGACGAGGGGGAGGATCGCCACGGCCGTGCCCGCGAACAGCTCGGGCAGGTTGACGGTCTGGGAGGTGAGGAAGCTGGAGAGGGCGATCTGCACGGTCCAGCTGCCGGGGTCCTGGCCGATCATCAGCGGCCACAGGAAGGAGTTCCACGCGTCGATGAAGGAGAGCGCCCCGAGGGAGGCGATCATCGTGACGGAGTTGGGCAGGATGATGCGCCCGTAGACGCCGAGGTAACTGAGGCCGTCGATGCGGCCCGCCTCCTCGATCTCGGCGGGGAAGGACACGTAGAAACTGCGGAAGAGCACGACGGCGAACGCGTTGAAGAGGCCCGGGGCGATCAGCCCCCACATCGTGTTGACGCCGCCCATCGAGCCGACCACGACGAATGTCGGCAGGAACGTGACGGCCTGCGGGATCATCAGCGTGCCGACGATGAGCGAGAGCACGACGGCCCGTCCGGGCACGGCGATACGGCCGAGCGCGTATCCGGCCATCGAGGCGAGCAGTGTCGAGACGGGGGCCGAAATGACCGCGATCAGCAGGGAGTTGGCGATCGAGCGGCCGAAGGGGCGCTCCGGGTTGTCGAACAGGGAGGCGAAGTTGGACCAGTCCAGGGACGCGGGCAGCCAGTGCCAGTCGGTGGCCGTGACCTCCGGCGTCGTCATGAAGGCGTTGCGCAGGAGCACGTAGAACGGGATCAGGAAGACCACGGACAGCAGGCACAGCACCAGGTACGTGGCGACGGAGCCGAGGACGCTCCCTCGGTAACGGTTCATGGGTTCAGTCCGTTCATTCCTAGTCATTCCCAGACCGTTCAGTCCTTGTCGCGGGCGAACCCGAGGATCCGGCCCTGGAGGAGCGTGACCAGCACGATCAGGAGGGTGAGCAGGAAGGCTCCGGCGGAGCCGACGCCGTAGTCCTGGTCCTGGAGGGCGACGCCGTACAGGTGCATGAGGGGCGTGCGCACGGGTTCGCTGCCGAGGGAGGCGCCGGTGGAGAAGATCGCGTAGAACTCGTCGAATGCCTGGAGCGCGGCGATGAGCATCAGCAGCAGGATCGCCACGGAGGTGCTGCGCAGCATGGGGAAGGTGATGCTGCGGAAGGTGCGCCAGGCGCCGGCGCCGTCGAGGGACGCCGCTTCGTACAGGTGCGGCGGGATGGACTGCAGACCCGCGATGAACAGGATCATGTAGAGGCCGACCTGGAGCCACAGCCGCAGCGTGACGAGCACGATCCAGTACAGGGGCGGGCTCTGCGTCTGGATCCACGGTGTGGGGTCGGCGCCGAAGAGCGCGCCGAGGGTGTTGGCGAGGCCGGACGGCACCCCGCTGAACAGGGCCATCTTCCAGATCATCGCGGCGGCGACGTAGCTGACGGCCGCCGGCAGCAGGAACGCGGTGCGGAAGAAGGCCCGGCCGCGCCGTACCCGGTTGACGAGGACGGCGAGGCCGAGGGACCCGGCGAAGGTGAGCGGCACGATGAGTGCCGTGAACAGCACGATCATGGTGAGCGAGTCGCGGAACCGCTCGTCGCTCAGCAGCTCCCGGTAGTTGTCCAGGCCGACCCACTTCCCGAGGGAGATGGTGCGGCGCGCCTCGCTGAAGCTGAGCAGGAAGCTCCAGCCGATGGCGACGTAACGGAACAGGCCGAGGCCGAGGAGCATCGGCGCGGTGAGGACGACGAAGGCGATGCCCTTCGACTGCCGCTCGGTCAGCCGCCGGCGGCGCGGCGCCGGGGTGGGCGCCGGCCGGGCGGCACTCTTGCGCGCGGGCGCGGTGCCGGTGGCGGTCATGACCCTCAGCCCATCTGCTTGTCGAGGTCGGACTGGGCCTTGGCCTGGGACTTCTTCAGGGTCTGCTCGGCGCCCGAGCCCTTCGCGATGTCGGCGGCCGCGGCGATGAACTCGGCCTGCATGGCCTGGGTCCACTCGGCCGGGAAGGAGATGCCGCTCTTGTTCGCGATGGCGACGGCGTCCTTGGCGGCTCCCTTGCTCAACTCCGGTGTCCTGGCGGCGACTTCGGCCTGCGGCGGGACGTGGAAGCCGTACTTGACGGCCCAGTCGATCTGGATGTCGGCCTGCTTGACCCAGAGCCACTGGAGGTACTTCTTGGCCTCGGCGACGTGCTTGCTCTTCGAGTGGATCGCCTGGGTCCAGCCGCCGAGCCGGGCGACGGCCTTGCCGGAGGAGTCGTACGCGGGCCAGGACACGACCCCGAAGTCGTCGCCGAGCGCCTTCTCGACGGCGGGCAGCGCCCACAGGCCGCACCACTGCATCGCGGCGGCGCCCTGGTTGAACGCGCCGGGGTCGTACCAGTCGGTGGTGAAGCCGAGCAGCACCGACTTGTCGGAGTGCAGGTCGCGCAGGCCGCCGATGGACTTGGCGGCGTCGGCGTAGACGACCTTCTTGCCGTCGATGAGGTCGACGCCCTGGGACCAGGCGAGCAGGTAGGGGCTGTCGCCGATGCCGTCGTTGCCCAGGAAGAGGCCCTTGACGTTGCCCGAGGTCAACGCGCGTGCGGCGTCCGCGAGTTCGGCGAAGGTGGTGGGCGGGGTGACGCCGGCCTTCTTCAGCAGCGACTTGCGGTAGTACAGGACCATGATGTCGTCGATGGTCTTGATGCCGTAGAGCTTGCCGTCGACGGTGAGGTAGTCGAGGTCCGCCTTGTTGAAGCCGTCCTTGGCGGCGCCGTACACGTCGTCGAGGGGTTCGAGCTGTCCTTTGCGGGCCATCTCGGCGCGGAAGTCGCCGAGTTCGAAGATGTCGGGGGCGTCGGCGCCGAGCAGTGCGGCGTTGAGCTTGGTCTCGTACTGGGAAACGTCGGCGCCCCACACCACGTTGACCGCGATCTCCGGATTGGCCTTGGTGAACTCCTCGGCGTATCGCTTCACCGCCGCCTGGGTGCCCTCCTCCCCGTACTGGTGGTACCACTGCGTGAGCGTGACCTTGGCACCCTTGGCGGAGGCGGTCTCCTGCGGGTTGCTGGAGCAGGCGACGGCGGCGCCCGCGACGAACAGCAGGGACGTGCCGAGAAATCCCCGGCGGGACAGAGCGGAACTGGCAGTCATGGCGGGGTCCTTCCGGGGACGGATACGTGCAAGGGCTTTGACATCGGGGGTGGTCGGGTCAGGCGGCGAAGAGTGACTGGATGCTGACGGCGGCGGCCCCCCGAGCCCACTCCTCCCAGGGCAGCGGGCGCACGACGAGCGGGCAGCGGGCCGCGGCCCCGAAGGCCTGGGTGGTGAAGGCGGCGCGGATCTGCTCCTCGAAGAGGTCGTACGCGGCCACGCCCTCGCCGGAGACCACGACCCGCTCGGGCCCGACCAGGTTGACCATGGCGGCGAGGCCGAGGCCGATGGCCGCGCCCGCCTCGTCGAACACGGCCCGTACGGCGGCGTCCCCGCCGTGCGCGCGGTCGATGGCCCCGGCCATGTCGAGGCCGGGATCGCCGGCCGCCCGCCGGGCCCGGGTGACGATGGCCTCCTCGGAGGCGATCGCCTCGACGCAGCCGCGGGCCCCGCAGTGGCAGGCGGGGCCGTCCCCGGCGGCGACCGGGATGTGGCCGATCTCGCCGGCCACCCCGTAACCCCCGGCTACCAGACGGCCGTTGACGACGAGCGCGCAGCCGATGCCGACACCGACCGTGGCGAGGGCGAAGGAGTCGGCGCCCACGCCCTCGCCGAACCACTGCTCGGCGACGGTGAGGGCCTTCACATCGTTCTCGACCGTCACCGACAATCCCGTTGCGGCGCCCACCAGTTCGGCCAGCGGGACGTCGTGCCAGCCGAGGAACGGCGAGTAGCGCACGATGCCGCCCGGCCGGTCCACGTCTCCGGAGACGGAGACCCCGAGGTGATGCGTCCGCTCGGTGTACGCGGGGGTCAGCTCCGCGACGAGCGCGGCGATGTCACGTACGACCCGGGCGGCGGACCGGTCCGACACCGGCATCCGGTGGGCGGCGCGCACCTGCGCCCTCAAGTCGGTGACGACGCCGATGAGTTCGTCGGCCGTGACCTTGACGCCCACGAAGAACTCCCGGTCGGCGCGGACCGCGAGGGGGTGTGCGGGGCGTCCCGCGCCTTCGACGGTCCGCGGTCCCTGCGGGAGTTCCTCCAGGTATCCGGCTTCGATCATCGGCTTGACCGCCTTGGTGACGGCGGCGGAGGAGAGACCGGTGATCCGGGCTATCTCGGGGCGGACGACCGGGCCACGCGTGAGCACTGTCGTGAACACCGTGTTGGCCGCCGGAGACGCGAGCAGCTTCGCTCGGTTCAGCAACATGGGGGAAACGTAGGGGCAATAATTTCCTTCGTCAATATTTAAATTCGAGGAGTTCGCATCTAGGCTCCGGCTCATGTCTCAGGTGTCCTTCGACTCTCAGGTGTCCTACGACGAGCCCAGTCGCACGTTCCTGCTCACCACCCCCGCCACCTCGTACGCGCTGCGGATCGGCGCGGACGACAGTCCACGGCATGTGCACTGGGGGGCGCCCCTCACGCTCGGCCAGGCCGCGGCCCTGCCCACACATGACGGCGTGACGAGCAGCTTCGCCTCAACAAGTGGTGAGGAGCTGGCCGTTGAGGGCGGCGCCCGGTTCGGGGTGCCGTCGCTGCTCGTGCGGTACGCCGACGGGGCCCGCGGCGTCGAGTGGGTGCACGAGGGCCACGAGATCGAGGGCGGCCGGCTGCGCGTACGGCTGCGTGACCGCCACTACCCGCTCGGCTGCACGCTGCACTACGCGGTCCACGCGGACAACGACATCATCGAACGCTCCCTGACGTTGCGGCACTTGGGCAGCGATACGGGTGATGACCCCATCGAGATCCTGCGCTGCGACGCCGCGAGCTGGTCCGTGCCCGCCGTGTCCGGCGCCCGGCTGAGCCACACGGTCGGCGAATGGTCCGGCGAGACCCGGCTGCGGCGCGTCGAAGCCCCCTACGCCGAGACCGTGTTCACCAGTCGGCGAGGCGTCTCGGGGCACTTCGCGAATCCCTGGCTGATGGTCGACGCGGGTGACGCGGACGAGGACCGCGGCGACGTGTGGAGCATGGTCCTCGCCTGGTCAGGGAGTTGGCGGATCACGGCGCAGCGCGACCACACGGGTGGCCCGTTCACGGTCACGGGGGGCGCCGGGCACGACGGTCTGACCTGGCGGCTGCGGACCGGCGAGAGCCATGAAACCCCGGTGTTCGCGGGCCAGTTCAGCCGGGGCGGTTTCGGCGCGACGAGCCGTGGCTGGCACCGGTACGTCGCCGCGCACGTGCTGCCGGTCCCCGACGAGGCGCGGCCCGTGGTCTACAACAGCTGGGAGGCGACCGGCTGGGACGTCACCCTGGAGGGCCAGCGGGCCCTGGCCGAGCGTGCCGCGGGGCTCGGCGTCGAGCTGTTCGTGGTGGACGACGGCTGGTTCGGGCAGCGCACCAGCGACCGGGCCGGTCTTGGCGACTGGCAGCCGAACCCGGAGCGGTTCCCGCACGGGCTCGGTCCGTTGGCCGATGAGGTGCGGCGGCTCGGGATGCGTTTCGGGCTGTGGGTGGAGCCGGAGATGACCAATCCGGACAGCGACCTGTACCGGGCGCGCCCCGACTGGGTCCTGCACATGCCGAACCGCCGCCGCACCGAGCTGCGCCACCAGCTCGTCCTGAACTTCGCCCGTACCGATGTCACCGAGTGGGCGTACGGGTGGCTCGACCGGCTCGTGGCGGCGTACGCGATCGACTTCCTCAAATGGGACATGAACAGGGCTTTCACAGAAGCGGGTTGGCCGGGGCACCCCGACGCCGAACGGCTGTGGACCGACCACACGCGTGGCGTCCACGGGGTCCTCGACCGGCTGCGCCGCGCGCACCCGGGGCTGCGCGTGGAGGGCTGCGCGGGCGGCGGCGGCCGCGCCGATCTCGGCATGCTGGCGCGTACCGACCAGACCTGGATCTCCGACAACACGGACGCCGACGACCGCGTCGCCATCCAGCACGGCTACAGCCAGATCTATCCGGCCCGCACCATGTCCGCCTGGGTCACCGACAGCCCCAATCCGCACACCGGCCGCAGCACGCCGCTCCGCTACCGCTTCCATGTCGCGATGGCGGGCGCGCTCGGCATCGGCGGTGACCTCTCGCGCTGGACCGCACCCCAACTCGCCGAGGCCCGCGACCTGGTGGAGCTGTACAAGGAGATCCGCCCGGTCGTGCAGTTCGGCGAGCAGTACCGGCTCACGGACGCGGTGCAGTACCGGGCGGGCGACCGGGTCGTCGTCCTCGCCCGGGGCCGCGACCGCACCCTGCGCCTGGCCGGCCTCTCCCCTTCGGCGGTCTACGTCGACGACGCCACCGGCGCCGAGCACGACGCGGCGACGCTGCTGACGCACGGCCTGCCGCTGCGCCTGCCCAAGGGGGACCGGCCCAGCACGGTGGTGCGGCTCACGCGGAAGCGGTAACCGCTCGCGCCGTTCCCGCGGCCCTCAACTGCCGATGAAAGGAGGCCAGTTCCGGATCTTCTTCTCCCGCGGCGGCGCGTACGTCCGCACCTTGGACGTCGTGAGCCCGAGCCGTACGAGCGATTCGGCGACGGTCACGGCGGCCGCGACGCCGTCGACGACCGGGACGCCGGTGCGCTCCTTGACGCGCTCGGCGAGCCCGGCCATGCCGCCGCAGCCCAGACAGATCACCTCGGCCCGGTCGTGCTCCACGGCGCGCGCGGCCTCCTCGACGATCGCCTCGACCGCGGCGTCCGGGTCGCGTTCGAGGTCGAGGACGGCCAGGCCGCTGGCCCGCACGGAGGCGCACCGGTCGGTGAGCCCGGCGAGCTTGAGCCGGTCCTCGATGAGGGGGACGGCCCGGTCCAGGGTGGTGACGACGGAGTAGCGGTGCCCCAGGTACTGGGCGGTGGAGGCGGCGGCCTCCGTGATGTCGACGACGGGCACATCGAGGATCTCCTGCAGGCCCTCGCGCCCGTGCTCCCCGTACCCGGCCTGGATGACGGCGTCGAACGGCTCCGGGTAGGCGCGCACCGTCTCCATGACGGCGATCGCGGCGAGGTAGCTCTCGTAGTTGCCCTCGACGGACTCGGCGCCGAACGCCGGGGTGAGCGCCACGATCTCGGTGCCGGGCGCGGCGACGGCCCGCGCCTGGGCGCCGATGGCCTCGGTCATCGTCCCGGTGGTGTTGACGTTGCAGACGAGTATGCGCATAGCGGTGCCGGTACTGCTTTCTGTGCGGAGCCGCGAGCTTCAACTGCAGGCGCGGCCATGGGTGTTGCGGTGATGAGCGGCTCAGGCGGCGTCGACCGCGATCGCCTCGCCGTCCACGTCGCGGGCGGCCCGGCTGCGGTCGGCGAGAACCACGTAGAGCAGGGCGGCGAGGCCCGCCCCGATGAACCAGGAGAAGCCGGAGACCGACTTGAAGACGGGCACGAGGGCGACGACGACGGCCACGCCGGCGGCGGGTCCGAAGGCACCGATGGCCCGCAGGTGGAAACCGGAGCGGTAGTGGTAGTCGCCGTCGGCGGCGTCGGTGTACAGGGCGGGGACGTTGACGCGGGCCTTGCGCACCAGCCAGTAGTCGGCCATCACGACACCGAAGGCGGGCCCGAGCAGGGCGCCGAGTCCGCCGAGGAAGTAGTTGACAACGGTCGGGCTGTTGTAGAGGTTCCACGGCAGGATGACGAGGCCGATGACGGCGCTGACCAGCCCTGCACGCCGGAAGTCGAGCTTGCGCGGGAAGAGGTTGACCAGGGCGTAGATGGGGGCGACGAAGTTCGCTAGGAGGTTCACGGCGATGGTCAGGGTGATGAAGGCGAGCGAGGCGAGGACCATCAGCGGGGTGCTGGGGATGGTGGCGACGATGTCCTCGGGCCCGGTGACGACGTGCCCGTCGAGCTTGAACTGGCCGCCGGACAGCACCACGACGATCCCGGCGAAGAAGAGCATGTTGAGCGGGATGCCCACGAGGTTGCCGACGACGATCGCGCGGCGGCTCTTCGCGGAACGCGTGAAGTCGCAGAAGTTCAGGACGAACGTGCCGTAGATGACGACCCACAGGGCGGCGCTCTCGAAGACCTGGCGCCAGGCGTCGAGTCCGGTGGGCGCGTTGCCGGTGGAGACCGCGATGGACAGGTCCGTCTTGGTGAGGATCCAGGCGGCCAGGCCGCACATGGTGATCAGGATGGCGGGCGCGGCGAACGCCATGTACTTGCGGATCAGCTCCATGCCGTAGCTGACGATCACGACCTGGATCGCCCACAGCGCGAGGAAGGTGATCCAGCCGAGCGTCGACAGGCCCAGGATCGAGTTGTGGTCGAGGGAGGCGGCGCCGGGCGCGAGTTTCTTGACGACGGCCCGCAGCACGGAGGCCGCCAGGTAGGTCTGGATGCCGAACCAGGCGATCGCGACGGCGCCGCGCACCGCCGCCGGGAGCTGCGCGCCCCGGGTTCCGAAGGAGATCCGGCTCATCACCGGGAACGGGACGCCCGTCTTGTGGCCCATGTAGCCGGAGAGCGTGAGCAGCCCGAAGAGCAGCGCGGAGGCGATGGCGAAGGCGATGAGGATCTGCCAGACGCTCATCCCGAGCGCGAAAAGACCCATGGCGAAGGCGTAGTTGCCCAGGCTGTGGACGTCGTTGCCCCACAGCGTGAACACGTTGTACGCGCCCCAGCGGCGCCCCTCCTTACGAGTGGGGGCGAGATCCGGACTGTAGAGGCCGGGGCTGGTCCCGGCCGGCCCCGCGGCCGCGGTTGTGGAGGTCTGTTCGTGCACGGCGACCATGACGCGCTCCTAAGTTTCCACAATGAGGAATCTGTTTTCCTCTTCGCGGAGCGACGGTACGGATGTACCGAATCGACGGTCAATAGGCGTTCGCGAAGATTGTGAGGATTGATCCTGCGCAACTCGCCCACAGAATCGGGCATTTGACACAGGTCCCCACGAGACGGCTCCACGCTCCGACGTCTTTGGTATACCAATACGGCGTCGGAGGGCATCCGTCAATGGAACGCGTCACTCCGTGTGGGATCCACGCCGGTCCGGCCGTGGGCGACGGCGAGGGGCGGACCGGTCGCCGTGGGCGGGCGAGCCGCGGGAGTGCCGCGCACGCCGCGATGTCACACATCGCCGCCCCGGGCCGTCGTAGGGGGATACAACCGCCGGACACGGCGGCCGGGCGACCCGATGAGGTACCGCATGTCCACGGCATCCACGGCACAGACAGCGCAGGCAGCACAGACCGCGGCCAACAAGGCCGCGTTCCGCCGGCTGCACGACGCGGCGAACACCGGCGACGCGGACGCCGTCATGAAGGCGATAGACGACGTCGTCGCCCCCGATCTCCTGTTCCACGCTCCCGTACCGATGGGCGCCGCGGGAGCCCAGGCGCTCAAGAAGGTGTACGCCGTGCTGCTTCAGGCGTTCCCCGACCTCCGCGTCCGGGTCGAGGACATGATCGCCGAGGGCGACAGGCTCGTCATCAGGAACACGGTCACCGGGACCCACCTCGGCGACTTCCGGGGTCTTCCGCCCACCGGGAAATCCGTCACGTACAGCGAGATGTTCGTCTTCCGCTTCACGGACGGCCGCGTCGCCGAGATCTGGGGCGTCGTCGACTCGCTCACACAGTTGCGTCAGCTCGGCGCGGTTCCGGGAAACCCGGCGTGAGCAGCGGGGCGGGGCCGGACCGGGCCGGCCCCGCCCCGCTCTGTCACGTCCGTCGCCGGCCGGCCATCAGCGCCAGGTACACGCCGAGCGCCCCACCGAGCCCCACGGCCCACCCGTAGTCCGCCAGCGGCTTCAGGAACGGGATCATGCCGTCCGTCGGGAACGGCCCCGCCTTGTTCCCCTTCGCGTCGAGCGTCGAGTACGACCCGCCCACGGCGAGCACGCCCCCGACCACGAACGCGGCGACGGCCCGCCGGTTCCAGCCGTTCGTGTACCAGTACCGGCCGCCCGCCACATACAGGTCGGCCAGGTGCAGCACGGTCCGCCGGATGATCCAGTAGTCGGCGATGAGGATGCCCGCGACCGTGCCGAGCAACCCGCCCACCACACCGAGCCACGTGAAGATGTACAGCTCGGGCGTCGACGTCAGTTTCCACGGCATGACCAGCACACCGACGATGCCCGTGATGACCGCGCCCGTACGGAAGTTGATGATTTTCGGGGCGAGGTTCGCGAGGTCGTACGCGGGTGAGACCACGTTCGCCGCGACGTTCACCGAGATCGTCGCCACGAACACGGTGATGAGCGCGAAGAGCAGCCCGAAGACGTTGTCCGTCTTGCCCGCCAGGGCGACCGGGTCCCAGATCGCCACCCCGTAGACCTGCTCCGAACCGGCCGTCACCAGCACCGACATCAGCGCGAACAAGGTCATGGTCGTCGGCAGGCCGAGCGTCTGGCCCCAGATCTGCGCCCGCTGCCCCTTGCCGAACCGCGTGAAGTCCGGGATGTTCAGCGACAGGGTCGACCAGAATCCGATCATGCCCATCAGCCCCGGGAAGAAGACCTTCCAGAAGTCGGCGCCCCAGCCGACCTTCGACGGCTCGTGCAGCAGCGGACCGAAGCCGCCCGCCTTGTTCGCGATCCAGATCAGCAGCACCACCGCGCCGACGAGCACGAACGGCGCCGCCCAGTTCTCGAACCGGCGCAGGGTGTCCATCCCCCGGTAGATGATGGCGAGTTCGAGCACCCAGAACACGGCGAAGCACAGCCACAGGGTCCACGGGTAGCCGCCGATCTTCCCGGCGTCGGCCCAGCCACCGAAGATCTTCCCCAGGAGTACGAAGATGCCCTGGCCGCCGATCCACGTCTGGATGCCGAACCAGCAGCAGGCCACGGCCGCGCGCACCATCGCGGGCAGGTTCGCCCCGCGTATCCCGAACGAGGCGCGGGCCAGGACCGGGAAGGGTATGCCGTACTTGGGTCCGGCGTGCCCCGTGAGCAGCATCGGCAGCAGCACGATCACGTTCGCCAGGCCGATGGTCAGCACCGCCTGCTTCCAGTCCATGCCGAGCGCGACCAGGCCCGAGGCCAGTGTCCAGGACGGGATGCAGTGGGCCATGCCGATCCACAGGGCCACGAAGTTGTATGTGGTCCAGCGGCGTTCGGCGAGCGGGACGGGGCGCAGGTCGTCGTTGGCGTAGCGGCTGCTCGCCGGGTAGTCGTCGGGCGTCAACTCGACCGCGGTCGAGGTGGGTTGTGGTGGGGCAGTGTCGGTCATGGGCAGTCCGTTCTACGGGGGAGGACGGGGTGAGGCGGCCTTGCGGGTGCCGTTGACTGCCGCGCCTGTAAAGACGGGTGGCGCCGTTGCGGGGGGTGCTGAATCGGCGGTCATGCGGTTATGCGCTCAGGGTGGGGATGATGTGCCGGCCGTACGTGTCGATGACCTTCTCCTTCGCGTCGTGCATGGCGTACACCGCGAACTGGTCGACACCCAACTCCCTTAGGGCGCGCAGCTTTTCGACGTGGGACTCCGCCGGGCCGATCAGACAGAACCGGTCCACGATCTCGTCCGGCACGAAGGCGGTGTCCGGGTTGCCCGAGCGGCCGTGGTGTGCGTAGTCGTACCCCTCGCGCGCCTTGATGTACTCCGTGAGTTCGTCGGGGACCATGCCGGAGTGCGCGCCGTACTTGGACACCAGGTCCGCGACGTGGTTGCCGACCATGCCGCCGAACCAGCGGCACTGTTCGCGCGCGTGCGCGAGCGCCGCCGGGGAGTCGTCCTCCGTCACGTACGCGGGCGCGGCGACACAGATCTTGACGTCGGCCGGGTCGCGGCCCGCCGCCACCGCCGCGTCCCGCACCGCCTTCACCATCCACTCCGTCAGGAACGGATCGGCCAGTTGGAGGATGAAGCCGTCGGCCTCCTCGCCGGTCATCTTCAGGGCTTTCGGCCCGTACGCGGCCATCCAGACCGGGACCGAGGCGCCCTCGCGCACCCAGGGGAACCGGACGACCGCACCGCCTCCGAGGTCCGCCTCCTCGCCCCGGCCGAGCGTCCGGATCACCCGCATCGCACCGCTGATCCGGGCGAGGGTGTTGGGGGTGCGTCCGGCGACCCGCATCGCGGAGTCGCCGCGCCCGATGCCGCACACGGTGCGGTTGCCGTACATGTCGTTGAGCGTCGCGAAGGTGGACGCGGTCACCTCCCACGTCCGTGTCCCCGGGTTGGTCACCATCGGCCCGACGACAAGGCGGTCCGTCTCGGCGAGGATGCGGCTGTAGATGACGAACGGCTCCTGCCACAGCACGCACGAGTCGAACGTCCACCCGTGCGTGAACCCGGCCCCCTCCGCGCGCTTCATCAACTCCACGACCCCCGAGGCCGGCGGGTCGGTCTGCAGAACGAGTCCGAAATCCATGATGGGGCCCCTTAGTTCCGTACGTTGCTCAGTCGAGGTACTGACAGGTGCCGCGCGGGGTGTACGTACCGTGACCGGCGCGGCCGGTGAACTCCCGTTCGGTGATGACGGGTTCGCCGCGCGACAGGACCGTCTCCACCCGGCCGGTGAGCCGCTTGCCCTCGTACGCCGAGTAGTCGACGTTCATGTGGTGGGTCGCGGCGCTGACGGTCTGCTCGGCGGCCGGATCGTAGATGACGATGTCGGCGTCCGCGCCCGGCGCGATGGTGCCCTTCTTCGGATACATGCCGAACATCCGGGCCGGTGTCGCGCACGCGATCTCGATCCAGCGGCGGCGCGTGATGTGCCCGTCGACGACCGCCTGGTGGAGGAGGTCCATCCGGTTCTCCACGCCCGGCATGCCGTTCGGGATCTTCGAGAAGTCGCCCCGCCCCAGCTCCTTCTGGCCGGTGAAGCAGAACGGGCAGTGGTCGGTGGAGACCACCTGGAGGTCGTTGGTGCGCAGGCCGCGCCAGAGCGCCGCCTGGTGGTCCTTCGGCCGCAGCGGCGTCGAGCACACGTACTTCGCGCCCTCGAAGTCGGGCTCGGCGAGATTGTCCGTGGACAGGAACAGGTACTGCGGGCACGTCTCGCCGAAGACCGGCAGTCCCTCGTCGCGGGCCCGCGCCAGCTCGGCGAGCGCCTCCTGAGCGGAGACGTGCACGACGTACAGCGGCGCCCCGGCGACCTGCGCCAGCTTGATCGCGCGGTGCGTGGCCTCCGCTTCGAGCAGCGCCTTCCTGACCTCACCGTGGTAGCGCGGGTCCGTCTCGCCGCGGGCGAGGGCCTGCTGCACGAGCACGTCGATCGCGATGCCGTTCTCGGCGTGCATCATGATCAGGCCGCCGTTGTCGGCGGCCCGCTGCATGGCGCGCAGGATCTGCCCGTCGTCGGAGTAGAAGACGCCCGGGTAGGCCATGAACTGCTTGAAGGAGGTCACGCCCTCCCCGACCAGCAGGTCCATCTCCTTGAGCGTCTCGTCGTGCACGTCGGAGACGATCATGTGGAAGCCGTAGTCGACGGCGCACTGACCGTCGGCCTTGGCGTGCCAGGCGTCGAGGCCCTCGCGCAGCGTGTGCCCGACGCTCTGGATGGCGAAGTCGACGATCGTCGTGGTGCCGCCCCAGGCCGCCGCGCGGGTGCCGGTCTCGAAGGTGTCGGCGGCGAACGTGCCGCCGAACGGCATCTCCATGTGGGTGTGCCCGTCGACGCCGCCCGGGATGACGTACTTCTGGCTCGCGTCGAGGGTGCGCGCGTCCGTCCAGGACGCGGCGGTGTCGCTGCCACTGGCCGCGAGGGCCACGACCCGCCCGTCCTCGATGAGGACGTCGGCGTGCATCTCGTCGGCGGCGGTGACGACGAGACCCCCGCGGATGACGGTACGGACGGCGCTCATGCTCTCCTCCAGGTACGTGACGGAACTACGGGCGGGTCAGCGGCTCGTACGCCTGCGGGGCGCGGTCGCGGTAGAACTGCCAGCGGTCGCGCACCTCGCGCAGCTTGGCCATGTCGAGGTCGCGCACGACGAGTTCGGGCGCCTTGTCGTCGGCGACCTCGCCCACGAAGCGGCCCTCGGGGTCGACGAAGTACGACGTTCCGTAGAAGTCGTTGTCGCCGTACTCCTCCACTCCGACGCGGTTGATGGCGCCGACGAAGTACTCGTTGGCGACGGCCGCGGCCGGCTGTTCCAGCTGCCACAGGTAGCGGGACAGGCCCCGGCTGGTGGCGGAGGGGTTGAAGACGATCTGCGCACCTTCGAGACCGAGCGCGCGCCAGCCCTCCGGGAAGTGCCGGTCGTAGCAGATGTAGACACCGATCTTCCCGACGGCGGTGTCGAAGACGGGCCAGCCGGAGTTGCCGGGCCGGAAGTAGAACTTCTCCCAGAATCCCTGGACTTGGGGGATGTGGGTCTTGCGGTACTTGCCGAGGTAGGTGCCGTCGGCGTCGATCACGGCGGCCGTGTTGTAGAGGACGCCGGGCTGCTCCTCCTCGTACATGGGCAGGACGAGGACGATGCCGTGCTCGCGGGCGAGGTCCTGGAAGCGGCGCACGATGGGGCCGTCCGGGACCGCCTCGGCGTACTCGTAGAACTTCGGGTCCTGGACCTGGCAGAAGTACGGTCCGTAGAACAGCTCCTGGAAGCAGAGGACTTGGGCGCCCTGCGCGGCGGCGTCACGAACGGCCTGTTCGTGCACCTTGATCATGGATTCCTTGTCGCCGGTCCATGCGGTCTGGAAGATCGCGGCGCGGATCACGGGGCTCATCGGGACCTCCGGCTGAGGGGGGTGCGCGGTGTTCCCACGACGATAGGAATCCCGGCGACCGTGGCCGAGTCGCACCGTGTCACGTCCCGCGCCGGACGGCGTTGCACCGTGTCACGTCCCGCGCTGGGCGTCGTGCGCGAGCAGCGCGATGTGCACGGAAGCGGCCTGCTCGAAGTCGTCGAGTGCGACGCCGAGCAGCGTCTCGATGGTCTCGAGGCGGCGGTAGAGGGCGGGCCGGCTCATGTGGTGCAGGTGAGCGGTGCGGGACTTGTTGCGGCCGGTGGCGAGGTAGCTGCGCAGAACGGGCAGCAGCGCCTCGCCGTCGTCGGCGCACAGCAGACCGTCCAGCTCCCGCTCCGCGAACGACTGGACGCGCGGGTCATCGCGCAGCAGCCGCACCAGACCGCGCAGCCGTACGTCGCCGAGGCGGACCACGGCCGGCAGCCCCGGCGGCGCCCCGGCGACGGCCTCGGCGACGTGCAGTGCCTCCCGCAGCCCCTCGGGTACGTCCTCCCAGCCGGTGCGGGCGGGCCCGGCGGCGACGACGGCCGAGGCTCCCGTCTCCGCGCGCAGCCGGGACGCGAAGTGGGCGGCGAGCGAATCGGCGGCCTGGTCGCGGGCGAGGCTGAGCAGCACGGCGGTGGCACCCTCGGCGAGCTCGGCGACAAGCCCTGACAGCCCCAACAGGCGCAGGACGCGCTCGACTTGCGCGGGGTCGACATCACGTACGACCAGCGGGACGAAGGTGCGGCGGTTCACCGGGAGGCCCGCGGCCCGGGCCCGGGGCAGCAGCTGCCGCGCGGGGACGACACCGGACACGAGGTCGGCGAGCAGGCACTGCGCGGACTGCTCCTCCCAGCTGGCGGCGGAGCCGGACAGCATGCGGTGCAGGACGAGCGCCTCTGCCGCACGGTCGGCGAGCAGCCGCCCGGACGCGCCGTCGCCGCGGTACCCGCACAGCACGACGGAACCCCAGCGCTCGCCCCGCCCGCCGAGACCGGCCCTGACCCAGCCCTCGCCGTCGATCTCGCCCGGTTGGCGGGCGATCCGGTCCCAGTCCCGCAGCACGTCGTCGACGGCGGGCCGCTCCCCCGCGGTGGCGAGGACGCGGTGGGCGAGGTTCGTGACGACGACCGGGCAGGCGCTGTGCGCGGCGATCTCGTCGAGCAGGGCCTGGAGCGGGGCCCCGGCCGTGATGAGGCCGGTGAGCGCCGTGCGGATGCCCTCGGAAAGACTGACGGCGGCGAACTTCCGCCGGACCAGCCGGGACTGCACCTCTTCGGTCAACTCGGCGAAGGGGAAGGGGCGGTGGAGCACGACCATCGGCAGCCCGTACCGCTCCGCGGCGCGCCGCATGTCCTCCGGGGGCGCCGGGAAGGCCCGCCCGAGGCCGAGCACGAGGGCCGACGCCTCGGCCCGGTGCAGGGACTCGATGTACTCGGTCTGGCCGCGGACGTCGCCCGCGAGCAGCACGCCGGTGGTGAGGATCATCTCGCCGCCGGTGAGCATGACGCCCACGTCCGCCGCCTCAGCGACGTGGACCCAGCGGACCGGGCGGTCGAGGTGGTCGGCTGCCGCGACCACTTCCGGTTCGCCCGCCGCGATTCTGTCCAGGGCGAGTATCTGGCGGATGGACAGGGCGTGTTCGAGGGGGCCGGACGTAGTCATGGGCCTCCTTCTCTCGTTCGCGGGCACGCGCCGTGGACGCGCATCCCGTCAGCCGTGTGCGGCTGCGTCGTAGCTGGTCGCGCTCACGCGGCGGAGCCGCATACCGATACGGTCCCGCGCCCCTCTCGGGGCGCGTCTGCCCGCCCTCAGGAACAGTCCCGCAGCGCCCGCTCCAGGACGATGGCGCCCTCCTCCGCCTCCGCCACCGTCAACGACAGCGGCGGCGCGATACGCAGCACGCTCGTGTTGTGGCCGCCGCCCTTGCCGATGAGGAGGCCGCCCGCGCGGCAGGCCTCCAGGACCGCCGCGGCGGCTTCGGGTGCCGCCTCGCCCGTGCCGGGTTTCGCCAGCTCCACGCCGATCATGAGGCCCCGGCCGCGCACTTCCCGTACGCCGGGGGTGTGCACGGCGATGGCCCGCAGGCGCTCGATGAGCAGGCCGCCGACCCGGCGCGCATTGCCCTGGAGGTCGTGTTCGAGGAGGTAGGAGAGGTTGGCGAGGCCCGCGGCCATCGTGATGGGGGAACCGCCGAACGTCGAGATGGAGTTGGCGTCCAGACAGTTCATGACGTCGGCCCGCGCCACCACGCCGCCGATCGACATGCCGTTGCCGATGCCCTTGGCGAAGGTCAGGATGTCGGGCGGCCCCGACTGCCCGTGCGCCTGCCAGCCCCAGAAGTGGTCGCCGGTGCGGCCCCAGCCGGTCTGCACCTCGTCCGAGATCCACAGGATGCCGTGCTCCTGGAGGACCTCGCGGAAGCGCGCGTAGAGGCCGTCGGGCGGCGAGGTGAACCCGCCGACGCCCTGGACCGGTTCGGCGATGAGCGCCGCCACGTCGCCGCGCGTCTGGCCGAGCATGTCGCGCAGGTCCGCGACGCAGGCGTCGGCGAACTCGGCGTCGGAGAGGTGGGCGTACGGTCCCCGGCTCCGTACGCCTCCGTGCACGTACAGCGTCTGCAGCGGGGACAGGGTCGTCGGCGACCAGCCGCGGTTGCCGGTGATGCCGACGGTCGAGAACGAGCGGCCGTGGTAGCTGTTGCGCAGCGCCAGGACCTGGTTCGAGCGGCGGTACGCGGTGGCGAGCAGCAGCGCCGCGTCGTTGGCCTCGGTGCCGGACGTGGTGAAGAAGACCCGGGCGTCCGGGATGCCCGACAACTGGGCTACGCGCTCGGCGAGTTCGACCATCGGGCGATTCAGGTAGAGGGTCGAGGAGTGGATGATGCGGCCCGCCTGTTCGCTCACCGCCTTGGTGACCTCGGGCAGCGCGTGCGCGGTCATCGTCGTGAGGATGCCGCCGAAGAAGTCGAGGTACTTGTTCCCGTCGGCGTCCCAGACGTGGCGGCCCTCGCCGTGGGTGAGTTCGATCGGGTCCGCGTAGTACAGCGCCAGCCAGTCCGGCAGTGCGGCACGGTGGCGGGCGTGCAGGTCGGGGTGGGTCATGGCGGCGGTGTCCCTTCGTCGGTCGGTTCGGCTCGGGCGGGGCACGTCACGGCCGGACGAGTCCCTGGTAGGCGTCGGGGCGGCGGTCGCGGTAGAACGCCCACTGCTGTCGCACCTCGTCGATGAGGCCGAAGTCCAGGTCGCGGACGAGGAGTTCCTCCGCCTTGTCGCTCGCGGCTTCCCCGACCAGCTGACCGCGCGGGTCCGCGAAGTACGACGTCCCGTAGAAGTCGTTGTCGCCGTATTCCTCCACGCCGACGCGGTTGATGGCGGCGACGAAGTACGCGTTGGCGACGGCCGCCGCGGGCTGTTCCAGCTGCCACAGGTAGGCGGAGAGGCCGCGGCTGGTGGCGGACGGGTTGTAGACGAGCTGCGCCCCGTTCAGCCCCAACTGGCGCCAGCCTTCGGGGAAGTGCCGGTCGTAGCAGATGTACACGCCGATCCTGCCGACAGCCGTCTCGAAGACCGGCCAGCCCAGGTTCCCCGGCTTGAAGTAGTACTTCTCCCAGAACCCCTTCACCTGCGGGATGTGGTGCTTGCGGTACTTGCCGAGGTACGAGCCGTCGGCGTCGATCACAGCCGCGGTGTTGAAGTAGAAGCCGGACTGCTCGACCTCGAAGACGGGCACCACGATCACCATGCCGGTCTCGCGGGCGAGTTCCCGCATCCGGGTCACGGTCGGGCCGTCCGGGACGGGCTCGGCCCAGCGGTAGTGCTCGGCCTCCTGGACCTGGCAGAAGTAGGGGGCGTTGAAGACTTCCTGGAAGCCGATCACGCGGGCGCCCTGCCGGGCCGCCTCGCGGGCGTGCTCCTCATGCTTGGCGATCATGGTTTCGGTCTCGCCCGTCCAGGTGGCCTGGACGAGTGCGGCGCGTACGACGGGGGCCATGTGCCGCTCCTTTGCCTGATCCTCTACGCCCGTAGACCGGGTCGTAGAGGGACGAACGTAAGCCCACCCGTAAGGCTTGCCAAGACCATCGTCGCCAACCCGCTGGATCGGTTCTGTTTCGCACCCGTGCGAGTGACCCGGCCCGGTCAGGCCGTGAGGCCCGCGACCCGCAGCGCGTGCACCACGTCCCCATGGCGCTCGGCCGAGACGGCACGCGCCGCGGCCACGATCAGCGGGACGAGCCGCCCTGGATCGCTGTGCGCACTGCGGGCCGCCTCCTCCGGCGTGCGGCCGCGCACGTACGCGTCCAGCAGCGACCGGGCACCGCGGTGCCGCCCCGCGGCGTCGAGCCGGCGCACCGCGTCGCCGATCTCGGCGGGCGGGCGGCCCACGCCGTGGCGCAGCAGCTGTTGTCCGTCGGCGTCGCGGCCCGCCGCGGCCAGCGCCTCGGCGGCGTCGACGAGGCGGTCCGGGGGCAGCGAGGCCGCCTCCCACAGCAGTGTGCCCCAGTCCGCGCCGAGGCCGGCCCGGTGCAGCCGCGCGGCCAGCAGCGGGAGGCGGGCGGGGGGCCACTGCGCGGCCTCGGCGAGGACGGTGTGCGCCTCACCGCTCCGGCCCTGCGCGCGCAGCCGGACCAGGGTGTCGACCGCCGCGGCCACCTCGCGGTCGGCGGTGGGGTCGGGCGGGACCGGGGGCGCGGCCGTCTCCACCTCCTCCGCGGAGCCTGCGAAGCGGGCACCCCGGGGCGCGCCAACTCCCTTACCTGTTAAGGGCGTTGCGGGAATGACGTCCGAGGCGACGGGCTCCTCCTGGATCATCCCCGCGAAGCGGGCGCTGCCTCGGGGACGGCGTTTGCGTTCGGTGACGGGCTCGCGCGGAGCCGCGGGTGGCCGCCGGTCCGCGGGGGCCGGCTGTGCCCCCAGGCGGATCTGCCTCTCCCGGAGTTCGGTGATACGGGCCGACGCCCGCTCGTGGTCGTCCCGCGCCCACGCCAGGTCCAGGCGGATCGACTCCGCCTCCTCCCGCGTGGCGGCCGTCCCCAGCCGCTGCCCCAGCTCTCCCAGACGCGCGGCCGCGTACCGCCGCTCACCGGCCATCACGTCGAGGCGGTCGGCGAGCGCGGCTGCGCCACCGGGGCCGGAGTCGTGGGCCCGGACGGAGGCGCGGTGCAGGGCGCGGGCCCGGACACCCTCCTGTGCGGCCCCCTCCGCGCCCCGCACCGCGGCGAGGTCCTGGAGCAGCGATTCGACGACGTCCCAGGGCGGCACCTCACGCCCGTCCAGACAAGCCCCCATGCCCTCGGGGTCGCGCTGCCAGAACACGGCGCACCAGCCCGCGTCCTGGTCGAGCCGGGCGACGAGCCCTTGCAGATACTCCGCGAACTCCCCTGCGCCGTCAGGGATTTGATTCAGGTCCGTCACGCGCCCCGCCGTTCGTCCGCACCCTGGAGCCCTCCGCTCCGGGAGGACACCCGGCAGGTAACACCCCTCGTGTTACGGAAGCGCTACGGGCACTTTTCCGCGAGGGCACGTGCGCGCGCACGCACGCTCAGGCGGGCACCGGGGTACAGAGCACGACCAGCTCGTCCATGGACAGGCCCAGCTCCCGCGCGACGGCGGCCACGGTGAAGAACGTCGGCGTCGGCGCCCGGCCCGTCTCGATCTTGCGCAGGGTCTCCACCGAGACGCCCGCGGCCGCGGCGACCTCGGTCATGCTGCGCCCGCACCGCGCCTCGCGCAGCAATCGGCCGAGACGCTCGCCACGTTCGTGCTCCTGCGGAGTCAAAGGGGTTCGGACCATGTCCCCAGCGTACCGGAGAACCTATTTCAGTACCGGATACAAATACCGGTATAGTTATTCGCATGAGGGGATCGTGGACCGTCAGCGGTCCTGGCGGTCCAGTACGTCGAGCACCCAGAAGATCGGATACTCGGACGGAGCGGTGATCCCGCCCCGCGTCGCCGTGAACCCCTTGCGGTACTGCGCGGGCACCGCGATCCGCAGCCGGCTGCCGACGCGCGTGCCTTTGAGCGCCTCGTAGAGCCCCGGCGGCAGCGCCTCCTTGCCGAGCAGCATGCCGCTGGGCCCTGTGGTCGCGTACGTGCTGCGCAGCGGCTTGGCCCGCCCCCAGACCCAGGTTCCGTACTGGGCGACCGCCACGTCCCCGTCGCCCAGCACCGGCCCCCCGCCCTCGACCAGCACGCGGACGTCGAGCTTCTTCGGCTCGCCACGCCCCCAGCCCCTTACGACAGGCCGCTCTCCGCTTCCTGCTCCTGTGAACGACACCGACGGCGCGACCCGTCCGCCGTCGGGCGCCTTCCTCTCCGGCACCCGCTGGTCGACGCCGTATCCGCCGACCAGGTCGAGGACGAGCACCGTGCGGTCCGTCGGGCCGGCCGGAGCGGGCGCCCTGCCGTGCGGACCGAAGCCGCTCGCCGCCGGGGTGATCATCAGGACGCGACTGCCGCCCCTGCGGCCGACGAGGGCCCGGCTCCAGCCGCGGGCGACGCCCTCACCGTCGAAGGAGACGGTCGCCGGCTGGAGCTGCCCCCAGGAGGACATGAGCCTCTTGCCGTCCCAGGTCTTCATCTCCACGTCGGTGACCGCGACCTGGCCCTTCTTCACCTCGGGTCCCGTGCCCTCGCGCAGCACCTTCGTACGGCCCTGCTCGGGGGCCGGCCGGTCCGGGATGGTGATGCTGGGGCGGATACCGAAAGCACCGGTCACCTCGGGGATGTTCTCGGGCTCCGACGCCGTGCACGCGCCGACGGCGAGGGTCACGACAGCGAGCGCGGCGGCGGCACGCAGGGACGGGGCGAGGGGCACGGAAGCCTCCTGGTGCGGCGGGAACTCGTGGGGCTGGTGGGATGAGCTGGCGGAGGAGCTGCCAGCGAGCGTCGCCGCCGCACGGCCGCCACCGGCGCATCCGCGCCCCGACACACCGGACGCCGTACACCCCATGGGCGTACGGCGTCACCTCAGTCGCGGCCCGGGACCGGGCGACCGCCGCGCCCGTGCCCGGCCCGCGGAACGCCCGCCGGAGGATAAGCCGGACGGCGCCCCTGGCCCCAACTCGTAGGCGATGATGGCCAATTGCACGCTGTCACGGGCGTCCCGCGCACCTCGTACTCGCGCCGGGCTACGCCCTCGACGGAACGCGGTGCGCGGGCCGCGACGACGCAGAGCGCGATGAGCCCAGCGTCACCTACCGGCCCGGCTCGACCACCATCGCCGAGCCGCCGCCGCGCCGCACCGGCTCGGCGGCCGCGAGCCACTTGCCGCCCGGCAGCCGCTGTACGCCGGTCGCGGCGCCGATCTCCGGGTTGGCCTTGAAGGAGTGCCCGATGGCCTCCAGCTTCGCTCGGAGCGCGCTGTCGTAGAGGCCGGGTTCGAGCTCCGTCTGCGCGGCGTTGCGCTGGCTGGCGCGGGGCGCCGCGATGGCGTCGACGAGCGGCAGGCCGCGGTCGAGGAACCCGGTCAGCGTCTGCAGCACGGTGGTGATGATGGTGGCGCCGCCCGGTGAACCGACCGCCACGACCGGCTTGCCGGCCTTGTCGAGCACGATGGTCGGGGAGATGGAGGACCGCGGACGCTTGCCGGGGCCCGGCAGGTTCGGGTCGTGCACGTCGGGGCCGGCGGGCGCGAAGGAGAAGTCGGTCAGCTCGTTGTTGAGCAGGAAGCCGCGGCCCGGGACGGTGATGCCGCTGCCGCCCGTCTGCTCGATGGTGAGGGTGTAGGAGACGACGTTGCCCCACTTGTCGGCGGCCGTGAGATGCGTGGTGTTCTCGCCCTCGTACGTCGTCGGGGCGGCCTTGTCGCCGGTCTTGCCGCATGCCCCCGGGTGGATCGGGTCCCCGGGCGCGAGCGGACTGGTGAGCACCGCGTCGTCCTTGATGAGGCAGCCCCGCGCGTCGGCGAACTTCTGCGACAAGAGCTGCTTCGTGGGGACGTCCTCGAAGGCGGGGTCGCCGACCCAGCGGCCCCGGTCGGCGAACGCGATGCGGCTCGCCTCGATGAACCGGTGCAGGTACCGCACGTCGGACGCCTTCGACAGGTTCGTCTTCTCAAGGATGTTGAGGGCCTCGCCGACGGTGGTGCCGCCGGACGAGGACGGCGCCATGGAGTAGACGCCCAGGCCGCGGTACGAAGTCTTCGACGGCGCTTGGTACTTGGCGGCGTACTCCTTCAGATCCTTCGCCGTCAGCTTCCCGGGCCGCGCGACATATCCCGAACCCGCGGCGGTCGGCGGCTTGTTGACGGTCTTCACGACGTCGGCGCCGATGTCACCGCGGTAGATCGCCCCGACGCCCTTGCGGGCCAGTTCCTGGTAGGTGCGCGCCAGGTCGGGGTTCTTGAACGTCGAGCCGACGACAGGGAGTTGCCCGCCCGGCAGGAACAGCTTCGCGGTCTCGGGGAAGTTCCGGAAGCGGGCCTCGTTCGAGGCGGTCTGCGAGCGGAACGTGTCGTCGACCGTGAACCCGGAGCGCGCCAGCTTCTCCGCAGGCCGCAGCACCGTGGAGAGCCGCTCGCTGCCCCACGCGTCGAGGGCGGACTGCCAGGTGGCGGGGGTACCGGGAGTGCCGACGCTCAGCCCGCTGGTGACCGCGTCGTTGAAGGCGAGCGGTTTGCCGTTCTCCAGGAACAGGTCGGATCCGGCCGTCAGCGGCGCCGTCTCGCGCCCGTCGATGGTGTGCACCTTGCGGGACTTGGCGTCGTAATAGACGAAGTAACCGCCCCCGCCGACACCGGACGAGTACGGCTCGGTCACGCCGAGGGCGGCCGCGGTGGCGACGGCGGCGTCCACCGCGTTGCCTCCCTTGCGCAGCACCTCGATGCCCGCGGCCGAGGCGTCCGCGTCGACGCTCGCCACGGCCCCGCCGTACCCGACGGCGACCGGAACCTTCTTCACGGAGCCACCCGAGCCACCCGAGCCGCCGGGGCTGCCGGAAGCGGACGAAGGGGGCGCGGCCGCCCCGACCGCCACCATGCTCACCGCAACCGCGCAGAGCGACAGATTCCGCCCAACTGAACGCCTCATCAGTACCTCCGGTCAACAGCCGTCAGCGCAGCGTAACTTGACTTCGCAGAGCCGTCAGGACCCTCTCGAACACCGGTGCGTCGGTTGGCTAGAGTGCGCCCCCATGACTGAAGACGTGCGCAACATCGTCCTCGGCCTGATCGCAGCGGGCATCAGCGCCGCGCTGGGCTGGCTCGCCCGCACCTACCTCTGGAAGCGCAGGCTCCGCCGCAAGCAGGCCTTCTTCGGGCTGCCCGACAACTCCGAGTCGCTGCTGGTGGTGAACCGCGACGCGGGCGGCCCCGAGCTGACGGTGAAGCGCCACGACGTCTTCGCGCTCCTCGAACTCTCCGCGCTCATCAAGGACTGCGGCGCCCACGCCCAGGTCGTCGCCCACGACACGGCCCGGCAGGGCTTCGGCGAGCGCACGGAGTTCTGCGTCGGGGGCCCCGCCTCGAACCGCCGGATGGCGGCCCACATGGTGAGCCTGCTGCCCGGCATCCGCGTCAACACCGACCCCGAACCGGGCCCGGACCGCGGCGCCTTCCAGATCGGCTCCGAGCGCTACCGGCTGCAGCCCGGGGTCGCCGAGTACGTGGTCCTCGCGCGGCTGACCGCGGGCCAGGCCAAGGAGGCGAGACCGGTGTTCCTCTTCTGCGGCCAGCTCCCCATCACCAACCAGGCCGCCACCCGCTATCTCGCCCGGCACCACGAGCGGCTCGCCCGCAAGCACGGCAACAGCTCGTTCGTGCTGCTCCTGAAGGTCGTCAACTCGGGGGCCTACGGCCCTGACGTGGTCAAACTGGTATCCGATGTCACCCGCGCCGCCCAGACACCGCTCCCCGCCCCGGCGGCTCCGCGCACCTCGCACCGCGCGACATAGCCTCGCCGGCCGAGAGAGGCCCGGAAACCAAGGGGAGCGGTACCCCTGTCGCGTACGAGTGCGACAAGGGCCCGCTCGGCCTCGGCAAGCAGGCGCGTCCCGTTCCGCGCGCAGCTGACCTTCTCCGCGGGCTGCGAAGTGATCTCCGGCTGCTGGGCGGGGACTGCCCATGCTCCGCCTACTGCGCGCCTGGCAGCAGCGTCCCTGGTTCGGCCGCGGCGACATCCGCGGCGTCCGTCTTGGGGTTGCGCCGCTGGCGCCTTGACACCCATTGGGCGAACCACGACAGCACCATGCACATCCCGATGTAGATCGGCGAGATCACCATCACCACGGGGATGAAGGGCAAATCGTAGTCGAGGTTCGACGCGATCAGCTTCCCGGCATGGAGAAACTCCTCATAGGTGATCAAATAGCCGAGCGAGGTGTCCTTCAGGGCGACCACCAGCTGGCTGATGATGGCGGGCAGCATGGCCCGCACCGCCTGCGGTACGAGGACGTGCGTCATGACCTGCGTCTTGCGCATGCCGAGCGCGTAGGCCGCCTCGCGCTGCCCGCGCTCCACGGAGTTGATGCCTGAGCGGAACACCTCGGCGAGCACGGAGCCGTTGTAGAGCGTCAGACCCGCGACGAGCGCGGACAGGGGCTCCATCTTCAGGGCCACGTAGATGAAGAAGATCATCACGAGGACCGGCATGGCGCGGAAGAACTCGACGAAGAGCGTCGTGAGCCATCGCACCGGCTTGTGGTCGGAGAGGCGCCCTACCGCGAGGAGCGTGCCGAGCGCGAGCGAGAGCACGGCCGCGATGGCGAAGGCCTTGAGCGTGTTGCCGAGCCCGCGCAGCAGCAGTTCCTGGATGCCCTTGTACTCGAAGGGCATCCACTTCGTGTACGTGAACTGGTCGGTGTCGAACAGGAGGTAGAGGACCCAGCCGAGGAGTGCGAGCACGAGCAGCGTGGAGATCAGCCCGTAGAGCCGGTGGCGGCGCTCGGTTCTGGGGCCCCGGAAGTCGTAGAGCGCGGAGGCGCTGTGGTCGAAAGCTTTCATGGGGCGGCTCATCGGGCGACTCCCCAGCGCTTCTCGAGGACGTTGAAGACCGCGCTGATGGCGAGCGTGATGATGAGGTAGCCGAGCGCGATCCAGACGAACGTCCAGATGATGTTGTATCCGAGTTCGCTGAGGGTCTTGTACGTGCCGAGCAGTTCGACGACGCTGAACGCGCCGGCGATCGCCGAGTTCTTGGCGAGGGCGATGAGCGTGGAGCCGACCGGCGGGATCACGGACCGGAAGGCCTGCGGCAGGATCACGGTGGTCAGGGTCTGACCGAACGTCATGCCGAGGCTGCGGGCCGCCTCGCCCTGCCCCCTGGGTACGGTGTTGATGCCGGAGCGCAGCGCTTCGCAGATGAACGCCGAGGTGTAGCAGCCGAGCGCGAGCACCGCGAACACGGTGAAGGGCAGCACGAGCCCGAAGCGCGGCAGGCCGAGCAGGACCGCGAAGAACAGCAGGGTCAGCGGGGTGTTGCGCAGGACAGTGACCCAGGCGGTGCCGAGGGCGCGGAAGGAGCCGACGGGCGCGACGCGGAAGGACGCCATGACGAAGCCGAGCACGAGGGCCAGGACCGAGGCGTACACGGTGAGTTCGACCGTGCCGAGGAAGCCCTTCCAGTACGCCGAGAAGTTGTCGGTCAGGACGTTCATGGGACGCCTCCTCAGTTCGCCGGGTAGCGGTCGACGGCCGGCGGCTTCGGGGCGGGCACGCCGGACAGGCCGAGCGTGGCCTCGTACGCCCGCTTCCAGTCCCCGTTCTTCTGCCGGGCCTCCAGGGCGTCGTTCATGGCGGCCCGGAGCGCGTTGTCGCTCCTCGGGACGCCGATGCCGTACGGCTCCTCGGAGAACGGCTTGCCCGCCGTCCTCAGTTCGTCGGGGGCCTTGGCGGCGAAGCCGAGCAGGATCGCGTCGTCGGTGGTGACGGCGTCGACCTGGAAGGTCAGCAGGTTGTCGACGCAGATCGAGTACGTGTCGTACGCGACGAGTTCGGCCTTCGGGTAGTCGGCCTGGATGCGCTGGTAGGGGGTCGAACCGGCGGCCGAGCAGACGCGCTTGCCGGCGAGGTCGCCGGGCCCGTGGATGTCGTCCTCGTCGGTGCGTACGAGCAGGGACTGACCGGCCATGTAGTAGGGCCCGGCGAAGCCGACGAGCTTCTTGCGGTTGTCGTTGATGGTGTAGGTGCCGACGTAGTAGTCGATCTGGCCGTTCTGCAGGGCGGTCTCGCGGTTGGCGGAGGCGATCGTCCGGAAGGAGATCTTCTTCGGGTCGAGGCCGAGCGAGGCCGAGATCATCTTGGCGACCTCGATGTCGAAACCGGAGTAGACGCCGTTGGCCGGGTTCTTCTCCCCCAGGTAGGGCTGGTCCTCCTTGGCGCCGACGACGAAGTGGCCGCGCTTCCTCGCCTTGTTCCACGTCGAGGAGTCGGGCAGCGAGAACCCCTGTGCCACCTGGTACTTGGGGAGTTCGTCGCCCGACGGTCCCTTGGTGGGCGGGCTGCCCTCCTTGCCGCAGGCGGTGGCGGCGAGCGCCGACACCAGCAAGGCGGCAAGGAGCTGTAGCGGCTTGCGCATCATGCGTGCTGCACCCCCCGTCAGTGCTTGAGGATCTTGGAGAGGAAGTCCCGGGCGCGCTCGCTCTCCGGGTGGGTGAAGAAGTCCTCGGGGGCGCGGTCCTCGACGATCCGGCCGTCCGCCATGAAGACGACACGGTCCGCGGCGGTGCGGGCGAAGCCCATCTCGTGGGTGACCACGACCATCGTCATGCCCTCGTGGGCCAGTTGCTGCATGACTTCCAGGACCTCGTTGATCATCTCGGGGTCGAGGGCCGAGGTCGGCTCGTCGAAGAGCAGGGCCTTGGGGTCCATGGCGAGGGCGCGGGCGATGGCCACGCGCTGCTGCTGGCCGCCGGACATCTGCGCGGGGAACTTGTCCGCGTGCGCGGCGAGTCCGACCCGGTCGAGGAGTTCGCGGGAGCGCTTGTCGGCCTCGTCCTTCTTGCGTTTCCTGACCTTCACCTGGGCCAGCGAGACGTTCTGCAGGACTGTCTTGTGCGCGAAGAGGTTGAAGGACTGGAAGACCATGCCCACTTCGGCGCGCAGCCGGGCGAGCGCCTTGCCCTCCTCGGGCAGCGGCCGGCCGTCGAGCCGGATGGCTCCTGACTGGATGGTCTCAAGACGGTTGATCGTCCGGCAGAGCGTCGACTTGCCCGACCCCGAGGGGCCGATGACCACCACCACCTCCCCCTTGCCGACGGTGAGGTCGATGTCCTGGAGGACATGCAGCTCCCCGTAGTACTTGTTCACGTCACGCAGCTCGATCAACGGATCGACGGCCATGGCAGTACCTGCCCACTCTCAGCTGTGTCGGTCCGCGCAAACTATCCACGCCGTAATGGGACTTAACCGACGACACGCACTTATGGGCATTAACCGTATTTGCGGCTCAACTGCGTTCCCCGAAAAGCCCTATGACTCGGCAGCCTCCGCGTAGAACCGGGACAACTCCGGCGCGCCGCTCGCCGCCCACTCCTGACCGGCCTCCACCACGTCGATCTCACGGCCCGAGGCAAGACGCACCACCGGCTGCCCGTTGGGCCAGATCACCCACATGGCGCCGGGCACCCGGTGCACCAGAACGGTGCCGAGGTACAGGCCCGCGTCGTTGCCGAGCCAGTGCAGCGTCTCCTCGTCCTCCCGCCAGCGCGGCACGAGTTGGTCGAGCGCCTCCAACGACCTTACGGAGTCGTCGAGTTCGACCCCGGACTGCTCGGCCTGGGCACGCAACAGCTCGCACTCGGAGAGAAGTTCGGCCACGCCCTCGGCGTCGGCACCGTCCGGTGAGAAGACGGCCACGGCCGTCGCACCGTGCTTCTTACGCCAATTGTCCACGAAAGGGATCTTCATACCGACCAGCCTCGCATCCGGCCCCGCCCGCGCACCACAGGCGCGCGGGCCTACGTTCCCGGCGAGTTCACGCCTCTTTCGGCCGCACCTCATTGACGCGTTCCCACCCCCTCCTTACCTTCATGGCGCACCTGACACACCAGCCCGCACCACGGAGGGAGCCGGCCGTGCGCCGACGCACCTGGACAGCCGCCGTCCTACTGGCCCTCTGCGCGGGGCTCGCCCCCGCCACGACGGCCCAGGCGGCCGCCCCGCACAGACCCGGGCCGCTCCCCCTGGAGCGGCTCTTCGACAACCGGGCGGTCAGCGACGACCGTGCGCCCGACGTGGCCGATTTCGACGGCGCGGGCGGCTCGCTCTCCGCGCAGGATCTGACCGCCGCGGGCTGGACTGCCGGGCGCGGTATCGGAGTTGACCGGGCCCGGCTGACCTGGCCGAGGTCGGCGGGGTCCGGGCCCGACAACGTACGGGCGGACGGTCAGCGGGTCCGCGTCACCGGCCGGGGCGACGCGCTGGCGTTCCTCGTCGCCGGCACGGGCGGGGACGCGCGGGGCTCGGGTGTCGTGCGCTACGCGGACGGGACCCGGTCCGCGTACACGCTCACCGCCCCCGACTGGCGTACCGGACCGCTCGCCACGAAGTCGGTCGCACTGCCGCACCGCAACACTCCGGGCGGTCAACTCACCGAGAAGACACGGCTGTACGTGGTGACCGTGCCCGTGCGGGCGGGGCACCGGATCGCGTCCGTCGAGCTGCCGCGGGCCACGGGCAGCGCCGACCTGCACGTGTTCGCGCTGTCGGTGCGCGCGGCGACGACGGGGTGGACCGGAACGTGGGCGGCCTCCCCCGCCGGCTATACGACGGTGGGGCCGTGGGCCGATCGCACGGTGCGGCTCGTCGTGCACACGAGCGTGGGCGGGCCGCGCGTACGGATCCGGCTGGACAACACGTTCGCGTCGACCCCGGTACGGATCGGGAGCGCGTCGGTGGCGGTGCAGGGGTCCGGGGCGAGCGCGCGCGGGAAGCCGGTGCCGCTGACGTTCCGGGGCAAGCTGGGCACCCAACTCCCGGCGGGAGCCCAGGCGTTCAGCGACCCGGTGAACTTCCGCGTGCCCGCCGACACCAACCTCCTGGTGAGCTTCCATCTGCCGGAGCCGGTGGCCGCGGCGCCCGTGCACAGCCAGGCCATCCAGGGCTCGTACGTGAGCGGTCCCGGGGACCACGCGGTGGAGGCGGCGGGCTCGGCGTACACGTCGACGATCTCGTACTGGCCGCTGCTCACCGGGATCGACGTCGGCGGCGGTCCCGGGTCGGTGGTGCTGCTCGGCGACTCCATCACCGACGGTGTGAAGTCGACGCAGGACGCGAACCGGCGCTGGCCGAACGTCCTCGCCGCACGCCTCCTCGCCCAGTCGGACGTACCGCGGTACGGCGTGCTCAACGAGGGCATCTCGGCGAACCGGGTCGTCGCCGACCGGTACCCCGGGGACGGGATCTCCACGGACACGGGCGGGGTCAGCGCCCTGCACCGGCTCGACCGGGACGTCTTCGCGCAGACCTCGGCCCGGACCGTCGTGGTGTTCCAGGGCGTCAACGACGTGCGCTGGGGCGCGAGCGCCTCGCAGATCGAGGCGGGGTTGCGGGAGATCGTGGAGCGGGCACACGCACGGGGACTGAAGGTGGTCGGGGCGACGATCACTCCGTGCGAGGGCGAGTCCTTGTGCACGGCCGCCGCCGACGCGGAGCGGGTTGCCGTCAACTCGTATGTGCGCGGGGCCGGTTCAGGGTTCGACGGGGTGCTTGATTTCGATGCGGTGGTGCGGGATCCGGCGCGACCCTCTCGGATGCGGGCCGACTTCGACAGCGGGGATCACTTGCATCCCGGGGATGCGGGGCTGGCGGCCCTGGCCGACTCTGTCGACCTGAGGATCCTCGCGCCGTAGCTCCGATCGCCGGTGGAGACGTGCGGCGCCGTCGTGGCTGGTCGCGCTCCCCGCGCCCCTGAGATGAGCACTGCGTGCGCCATCTCGGGGGCGCGCCGCGTTCGCGCTACACGTCGAGATCCACCACCACGGGTGCGTGATCGGACGCACCCTTCCCCTTGCGCTCCTCGCGGTCGACGTACGCGTCCTTGACCGCTCCGGCGAACGGCGCGTTCCCGTAGACCAGGTCGATGCGCATGCCGCGGTTCTTGGGGAAGCCGAGCTGGCGGTAGTCCCAGTACGTGAACGGGCGGTCGTACTTGAGGGGGCGCGGGACGACGTCCGTCAGGCCCGTCTCGCGCAGCGCGGCGAGCGCGGCCCGCTCCCCCGGGGTGACGTGCGTGGCGCCCTCGAAGAGGCTGATGTCCCAGACGTCGTCGTCGGCCGGTGCCACGTTGTAATCGCCCATGACCGCGAAGGGGCGGGAGCCGGCCGCGTCGCCCGCGACGGCCGCCGTCAGGGCCTCGAACCACTGGAGCTTGTACGCGTAGTGCGGGTGGTCCACCTCACGGCCGTTCGGCACGTACACCGACCACACGCGGACCGGGCCGCAGGTCGCCGAGACGGCGCGGGGCTCCTCCGTGCCGTCGTAGCCGGGGTCGCCGGGCAGGCCCCTGACGACGTCCTCCAGGCCTACCCGGGAGAGCAGCGCCACCCCGTTCCACCTGCCGTTCGCGTTCACCGCCGACTCGTAGCCCAGCTCCCGCAGCTCGTCCGCGGGGAACTGCTCCGCCGAGCACTTGGTCTCCTGGATGCACAGCACGTCCGTACCGCTGCTCTCCAGCCAGGCAAGGAGGCGCGGGAGCCGCGCGGTGATCGAGTTCACGTTCCAGGTGGCAATACGCATGCCTCACAACTTACCGGGCGGGTACGACATCGGGCCCTCGCGGCACCCGGACATAGACAGGCAACCTTGCAAGTTTTCCTGTCAGACAGGTAACCTGTTCACCATGAGCATCAGCACCCCCCTCGACGAGCGCCCCGCCCTCGTCCTCATCGACCTGCAGAACGGCATCCTCGGCCTCCCCACCGTGCACCCCTCCGACGAGGTGCTGAAGAACGGCGCCCGGCTCGCCGACGCCTTCCGCGCCAAGGGCCTGCCCGTCGTGCGCGTCCGCGTGACCTGGTCGCCCGACGGCGGCGACCTGCCGGTGAACCGCGCCGTGGAGCCCGGCCTGACCCAGGCGCCGCCGGCCGAGTTCGCCGAGTTCCCGGCCGAGCTCGGCCCGCTGGGCGACGACATCGTGATCACCAAGCGGCACTGGGGCGCGTTCACCGGGACCGAACTGGACCTGCAGCTGCGCCGGCGCGGCGTCACGCAGATCGTGCTCGGCGGCATCTCGACATCGATCGGCGTCGAGTCGACCGCCCGCTCGGCGTTCGAGCTCAGCTACCACCAGGTGATCGTCTCGGACGCGACGACCGACACGGACGCCGCGTCCCACGAGCACGCCTTCGGCAAGATCTTCCCGCGGATCGCGGAGCTCGGCACGACGGACGAGGTGCTCGAACTCCTGAACCGCTAGGGTCTGTCGGCTGTTACAACTGCGCCGAGGCCCCCGGCGCCAGCCGCAGGTGCTCCGCGCCGCCGAGCCCGCCGATCTGCCGGTCGTAGATCGGGCGGGCCAGGTCGGTCAGGAGCGCGTCGTGAATGTCGTAGGCGCGGCGCGGCTTGACCTCGCGTACGTAGTCGATGACTTCGGAGATCTTGCTCCACGGCGCCATCACCGGCAGCATCAGCGTCTCGACCGGCTGGTCGGGGACGGTGAGCGCGTCGCCGGGGTGGAAGACCGTGCCGCCCTCGGCCCCCTTCACGAGATAGCCGACGTTCGTGATGCGCGGGATGTCCGGGTGGATGACGGCGTGCAGTTCGCCGTGGACCTGGACGTCGAATCCGGCCGCGGTGAACGTGTCACCGTGGCCGACCGTGTGGACGCGGCCCGGGAACGCCGCGGCGAGCTGCTCCGCAACCGATTTCAGAGTCCAGATCTGTGCGCCGGGATTGCTCTCCAGCCCGGCGCGCAGCCGTTCCTCGTCGAAGTGGTCGGGGTGCTCGTGCGTCACCAGGATCGCGTCGGCGCCGAGCGTGGCGTCCTCCTCGGAGAACCCGCCCGGGTCGATGACGAGGGTCTGTCCGTCCTTCTCCAGACGGACGCAGGAGTGGGACTTCTTCGTGAGCTTCATGGGTCCCATCCTGCTGCGGTGCGGCACGGTCCGGGTAGTCGGAGACCGGTGCTCCGGCTACCCGGCTGAAGATCACTCCTGCGGTGTCGTCTCCGCGCGGATGACCTGCTGGGCCACCTTGAACGCGGAGTTGGCCGCGGGGACGCCGCAGTAGATCGCTGTCTGGAGCAGGATCTCCTTGATCTCGTCCGCCGTGAGGCCGTTGCGCAGGGCCGCACGGGTGTGGAAGGCCAGCTCGTCGAGGTGGCCGCCCGCGACCATGGCCGTGAGCGTCACGCCCGAGCGCATCCGGCGGTCCAGGCCGGGGCGGCTCCAGATCTCGCCCCAGGCGTAGCGCGTGATGAACGCCTGGAAGTCGCCGGAGAAGTCGTCGGCCGTGGCCAGGGCCTGGTCCACGTGCGCGTCGCCCAGGACCTCGCGGCGCACCTTCAGGCCCGCGTCGTGCGGGTCGGGGCGGACGGCCGCCTCGGGCTGCAGCGCGGCCGCGGCGATCTCGGCGACGGGGGCCACCGGTGGGGGCGGCGGGGCGAGGACGGGCTTGACCGGCGCGGCCGGAATGGCGTGCTGGCCGGTCTCGTACGCGGGCAGCCAGGCCGAGGAGAAGTGGCGTACGAGGAGGTCGGTGACGGCCGCCGGCTGCTCGACCGGGGCCAGGTGGGAGGCGCCGGGAACCACCGCGAGGCGGGCGTCCGGAATGCCGGCGACGAGGGTGCGGGCCTGCGCGGGGCCGGTGACCTGGTCCTCCGAGCCGACCAGAACGAGGGTCGGGACGCCGATGGCGCCCAGTTCCGTACGGATGTCGAAGGCGGCCAGCGCCTCGCAGGCCGCTATGTAGCAGCCGGGGTCCGTCGTACGGACCATCTGGACCGCCCAGTCCGTGATCGCCGGCTGCGCGGCGGCGAACCCTGACGTGAACCAGCGCTCGGGCGAGGTGCGCGCGATGGGGTCGAGGCCGTTGCTGCGCACGATGACACCGCGCTGGCGGAACTCGTCGGCCGTTCCGAAGCGCGGCGAGGCCGCGATCAGGGCGAGGGACGCGACGCGCTGCGGGTGGCGCAGGGCCAGTTCGGCGCCGATCGCGCCGCCGAGCGAGCAGCCCGCGTACCCGAAGCGCTGCACGCCCACTTCGTCGAGCGTGGCGAGCAGCCGGTCCGCGAGCTCCGCGACGGAACCGACCGGGTGGGCGGGGGCGCCGCCGTGCCCGGGAAGGTCGTAGCGGAACACCCGCCACTGCCGGACCAGGTCGGGTATCTGCCGGTCCCACATGTGCCAGGTGGTACCGAGAGACGGACCCAGGATCAGGACAGGGGCGTCCTCTGGCCCGTCAAAGCGGTATTGGAGGGTCTGCGTCATCGTCTCACTCACGTGTCACACACTCTCATCTCTCACAATCCGTCACGACCGACCGGTCTGTTGGCCGCTCCGCTCTCGTTCCCGTCGACAGGTACGGCGCTGCCGGAACCCCGTGGACCAAGGTAGCCATTCCCAACGGCGCGCTCGTATCGGTCCGGACAGTCCGTCCGGGCTCTGCCTGCGTCGAACACAGGTCCACCCCGGTTCCCACACCTCAAAACCACATACTTGGTCACGGCTTACAGCCGTCCAGGATCGCAGCCCCGCCTGTGGAGACGGACCGCCGGGGGGACGCGATGCCGGCGTTCCTCCCGGTTCCGTGGACCTGCCCTTCGGGATCCCCGCCCCGCACCGGCCACCCGCCCCAGGACGACGCCACCGTCCTGTGCCTGGACTGGCACGGCCCCCGCGTTTCGGCCGGGCCGTACGTGCCGTCGTCAACCCGGGCGAACGCCGCTCGATCCGGCACTAGCCCGACCGAGTCGTCTTTCCGGCCGCCCTCCCCCGGTCGGCGCGTCCGCGTGACCGGTGTGAGCGATCGGACGATGTGGTGGCTGGTGATGTGCCGGCCGGACGCGTCGGCGGACAGATACGCGAGCGAGGGAATCCACGATGCCGGAACTGTTCGTCGACGGGGAGTGGACCGGCGCCCAGGGCGCGCGGCCGCTGGTAACGGAAGGACGGAGCCGGTGACCGTTCCCGCAACGCCGGACGGCACCGCCGAATCGGGCCCCGGGGAGACGAAGTCCGAGTTCCGCAAGGAGATGGGGCCCTGGGCGAACTTCGCCCTCGGCTTCACCTACCTCTCGCCCGTGGTGAGCACCTACACTCTCTTCGGCACGGCTCTCGCCGACGGCGGCCCGCCGATGATCTGGGCCTTCGTCATGGCGGGCTGCGGGCAGTTCCTCGTCGCGCTGGTCTTCGGCGAGGTCGTCGCGCAGTACCCGGTCGCGGGCGGGGTCTACCCGTGGGCCCGGCGGCTCTGGGGCAAGCGCTGGGCCTGGATGACCGGGTGGGTCTACGTGTGGGCGCTGCTCGTCACCATCACCAGCGTCGCGTACGGCGCCGGGCCCTACATCGCGATGCTGCTCGGATTCCGCCCCACCGTGCACACCACCGTGCTGTGCACGATCGCGCTGATCGCCATCGCCGTGCTCATCAACTACGCCGGTACGAAGGCCCTTTCGTGGGCGGCGCTGATCGGTTTCGGCGCGGAGCTGATCGGTGCCCTCGTCGTCGGCATCATCTTGCTGGTCACGCACCGCTTCCACGGCCTCGGCGTCCTCTTCGACGACTTCGGCGCCTCCGGCGACGGCTCCTACCTGCCCGTCTTCCTGGGTGCGGCCATCATCGGCTTCTACCAGTACTACGGCTTCGAAGCCTGCGGTGACGTCGCCGAGGAGGTGGAGCACCCCGGCAAGGTGATCCCCAAGGCGATGCGCCGCACCATCTACGTCGGCGGGGCGGCGGCCACCTTCACCTGCCTGACGCTGCTACTGGCCGTGGTCGACTACCGGGCCGTGATCTCGGGGCAGGACAGCGACCCGGTCGTCAAGATCCTCTTCGATGCCCTCGGCGAGGCGGGCGCACGCATCGTGATGGCCGTCGTCCTCATCTCCTTCCTGTCCTGCACGATCAGCCTGCAGGCCGCGGCGGGCCGGCTGATCTACTCCTACGCCCGCGACGAGATGATCATCGGGCACCGTCTGCTGCGGAAGTTCTCGCCGTCCCGCGCGGTGCCCCAGTACGCGCTGCTGGTCGCCGCGGTCATCCCGGCGCTGATCGCGGTCGGCTCGCTGATCTCGGCAGACGCCCTGACCAACATCGTGTCCTTCGCGATCCTCGGCATCTACGCGGCCTTCCAGATGGTCGTCCTGGCCGCGCTGCGGGCCCGCGTCAAGGGCTGGAAGCCGAGCGGCGAGTACCGGCTGGGCCGGTGGGGCCTGTTGGTCAACATCGGGGCACTGGCGTACGGAATCTTCGCCATCGTCAACATCGCCTGGCCCCGCACCCCCGAGGCCCCCTGGTACGACAACTGGATCGTGCTGCTCAGCGGCGGTGTCGTGGTGGGCGTGGGGCTCGTGTACATGTTCACCACGCACCACTACGGACGCAGTGACGCGCCGTCGGACAGTGCGGTACCCGACCAGGCCGCGTCTGCCAAGTGATCAGCCGTCGTAGGTCACTTTTGCTCACCTTTACCGCTCAGGCTGTTCGTGTCCGGCCCCGAGTGCGATCCCTCCCGGGGCCACCGCACCGCCGCTGCCCAGCCGCTCAGTGAGCACGTACCGCTCGGCAACGATCTGCTGCCCCGACTCGGCCCGGCCAGAGGGAAGTTGGGGCCGCCGATGACACGGAGCGGGGCGGGGCGGGCCGTGGTCAGCCGCGGGCGAAGACGCCCGGAGGGAACGCTCCCGCGGACAGGGCGCGGCCGGTCAGACGGCCGCCGATCTCCGTGAGGCGCTCGACCCCGGCCTCGCCGAGATGCGCGTAGGGCGCGACGGCGAGCCGGTCGGTCGTCTCCTCCACCGCGCGGCGCAGGTCGACGCCGCGCGGTGTGAGGCCGCCCTCGGTGTCGAGCAGGCCCCGGTCGCGCAGCCGTTCCTGTGCCGCGTCCCACTCCTGCTTGCTCCAGCCGCGGCTGGAGCAGGCGAATTCCGCGGTGAAGCCCTTGCCGGTCGCGGTGTGGGTGACCAGTGCCTCGAGGCCGTCGAGTCCCGCGGTGGACAGGGCCGCCAGGTGGCCGTCGCCGCGGTGCTCGCGCAGCAGGGTGATGGCGTGCCACAGCGCGAGGTGGGGCCGCTCCGGCGTGGGCAGAGCCGCGTGCGCCGCGTACAGGGGGCGCCCCGCCGCTCCGCACGCCTCGGCGGCCGTGGCGGCCAGCCCGGCCGCCTCCGCGACTTCGGCGTCCTCGGCGATGTCCTCGCCCAGGAGGCGTCGCAGGGAGCCGTCGGCCGCGGCCAGCCGGGCGTCCAGCACCGCGTCCGGTGCGGCCAGTTCCCACGCGCGCGGCAGGTGACGGGCCACGAGGCTCGGGCTGAAGTTGTAGAACGTGGCGGCGACCACGCCCGCTCCGACGGCCCCCATCGCCGCCGCGCGCCCCGCGAAGTAGGCCATCCGGCCCGCCTCGAGACCGACCGCGGTGAACTCCTTCTCCGCCTCGGGAGCGAAGTAGAGCTGGGAGTGCAACGGGTTGAGGGAGTCGTGGCAGCGCTTGCCGATACGGGGCAGTGAGGTCATCTCCGCACCCTAACCGCACGCCTTTCACGGGCAGCGGCCAGGCGAAAGACGGTCCGCTGTGATGCGGCACTCACCCGGTTTGATCACGCGAAGAACGGCAACCCGAAAGATGCATATTACAAGTAATTGGAGATCGAAAAGTCCCCCGCCATCGCCTGCCGGCCGAGCGCGCCGCCGCCTCCGGCCGCAAGGTGAACCTCGATGCCCCGAGCGCCACCACCGACCGAGAAGAGGACGCCCGATGACCCCGCAGAACGCTCCCGCAGACGGCAGCGCGCACCCCGTACGCATCCACGCGGCGGACCCGGGCGCCGTGGAGGCCGACTTCTACGGCATCAAGGACCTGCTCGAACCGGGTGACCGCGAGCGCCTGGACACCGTCCGCCGCTGGATGCTGGAGAACGTCCGCCCTGTCGTCAACGACCAGTGGGCGAAGGCCGAGTTCCCGCACCACCTGATCGCGGGGCTGCGTGAGCTGGACATCGCCGGGCTGCAGTTCGACGGCTTCGGCTGTCCGGGCCGGGGCGCGCTGGTCGCGGGCATGACCAGCATGGAGATCGCCCGCGTCGACCCCTCCTTCGCCACCTTCTTCGGCGTCCACAGCGGGCTGGGCATCGCCACGATCATGCTGTGCGGCTCCGAGGAGCAGAAGCAGCGCTGGATCCCCGGCCTGCGCCAGTGGAAGAAGATCGCCGCCTTCGCCCTCACCGAACCCGATGTGGGCTCCGGAGCCTCCCGCGGCCTGACGACCACCGCCCGCCGCGAGGGCGACACCTGGGTCCTGAACGGCCGCAAGAAGTGGATCGGCAACGCCACCTTCGCGGACCTCGTCGTCGTGTGGGCCAAGGACGAGGCCGACGACCAGGTCAAGGGCTTCGTCGTACCCAAGGACGCGGCCGGCCTCACGCCCGAGAAGATCGAGGGAAAGGTGTCGCTGCGCATGGTGCAGAACGCCGAGATCGGCCTCGACCATGTCCGCGTCCCCGAAGCCGACCGCCTCCAGGAGGCGCACTCCTTCAAGGACACCGCACGGGTGCTGCGCACCACCCGCCTGGGAGTGTCCTGGAACGCGCTGGGCTGTGCGATGGGCGCGTACGAGGCCGCCCGGCAGTACGCGCTGGACCGCGAACAGTTCGGCAGGCCCATCGGCGCCTTCCAGCTCGTCCAGGACAAGCTCGCCCAGATGCTCGCCAACATCACCGCCTGCCAGACGCTCAACGTGCGTGCCGCGCAGCTCCAGGACGAAGGCCGGCTCTCCGACCAACAGGCCTCCCTGGCCAAGATGTTCAGCACCACCCGCACCCGCGAGACGGTGTCCTTCGCCCGCGAACTCCTCGGCGGCAACGGCATCCTCCTCGACCATGACGTCGCCCGGTTCTGGGCGGACGCCGAGGCCCTCTACTCCTACGAGGGCACCCGCGAGATGAACTCGCTGATCGTCGGCCGCGCCGCAACCGGGATCAGCGCCTTCGTCTGAGCACCGGCCGTGCCCCCTCCCAGGAAAGGACCGCTCCACATGACCGACACCACACCCCCCGAGCAGACCACCGGCCGCACCGACGGCGTGACGACGCCGGGCCCCCTGGACGGCATCCGCGTCGTCGACCTGGCCAGCGTCGTCATGGGCCCCTACGCGGCACGGATCCTCGGTGACCTGGGCGCCGAGGTCGTCAAGATCGAACCCCCGGCGGGCGACGTGATGCGCCAGCTCCACAAGCGCCGCGAGAACGGCCTGGGCGCCCTGATGCTCAACCTCAACCGCAACAAGCGCTCGGCAGCCCTGGACCTGAAGAGCCGGTCGGGCCACCAGGCCGCGCTCGACATCATCGCCGACGCCGACGTGCTCATCACCAACATGCGGCCGCGCGCGCTCAAGAAGCTCGGCCTGACCTACGACGATCTGGCCGCGGCCAACCCCCGCCTGGTGTACTGCCGGGCAGCCGGCTTCCGCACCGACAGCCGCTACGCCGACCGGGCCGCCTACGACGAGGTCATCCAGTCCACCTCCGGCATGGTCGACCTGATGCGCCGGGCCACCGGCAAACCCTCGTACGTGCCCACCGTCCTCGCCGACAAGATCTGCGGCCTGGCCATCGTGCAGGGCGTCATGGCGGCCCTGCTCGCCCGCGTGCGCACCGGCCGGGGTCAGCAGGTCGAAGTCCCCATGGCCGACACCATGTTCGCCTTCACCCTGCTGGAACACATCGGAGGACGTGCCTTCGAGCCGCCGCACGGCGACGTCGGCTTTCCCCGCTCCCTCGCACCGGGCCACGAAGCGCTGCCCACCAAGGACGGCTACGCCTGCATCCTGCCGTACTCCGTCGCCAACGTGCGCGACTTCTTCACGGAGGTCGGCCGCACCGACCTCAACGACGACCCGCGCTTCGCCGACCGCGCCGGCATGAGCGAGCACATCGGCGAACTCTACGAACTCATCGCCCGCCACACCCCCGAGCGCACCACTCAGGAATGGGAGAGTTTCTGCGCGGACGCCAGCATCCCCTTCGCGCCCGTCCTCGACCTGGATCACGCAGGCGAGCACGAGTACTGGGCCGAGGGCGGCATGCTCGCCGTCACCGAGCACCCCACCGAGGGGCTCTACCGGCTCATCGGCAGCCCGCTGGCCTTCTCCGACACTCCTACTTCCCTGCGCCGCCACTGCCCCGAACTGGGCCAGCACACCGACGAGGTGCTGACGGAACTCGGCTACACCGAGGAACAGCTCGCCGCCGTGCGCCCGGCCTGATCCGGACCGCCCCGCCCGGCATGCGGGGCCCCGGCCGGGGCCCCGCAATGTTCCCCGGTGCGGCTCAGCCGAGCGGCTTGTCCAGTACCGCCTTGCGGTGGCTGAACGTCTCCAGCGAGTAGCGGCCGTGGTACCGGCCCATGCCGCTCTCGCCCACGCCTCCGAACGGCAGGTCGGACACGGTGAGATGGGCCACCGGCAGCCCGATGCCGACGCCGCCCGATGAGGTCTCCGCGATCAGCCGGTCGCGGGTCGCCCCGGACTCCGTGAACGCGTAGAGCGCCAACGGCTTGTCGCGGTCGTTGATGAACGCGATGGCCTCGTCGAGGCCGTCGACCTCCACGATCGGCAGGATCGGCCCGAAGATCTCCTCGGCCATGACCGGCGAGTCCGGCGCGACGTCGGCGAGCACGGTGGGGGCGAGGTACCGGCTGGCACGGTCGTGCTCACCGCCGACGACCACGCGGCCGGAGTCGAGAAGGCCCGTCAGCCGGTCGAAGTGCCGGTCGTTGACGATCCTGCCGTAGGCGGACGTGCGGGCCGGATCGGCGCCGAAGGTCTCTTGTACGGCCTTCGCCAGCGCACCCTCCAGTCCGCGCGCGGTCCCCGGGTCGGTCAGGACGTAGTCCGGGGCGACGCAGGTCTGCCCCGCGTTGAGGAACTTCGTGGACACCAGCCGGGCGGCCACCGTCGCGAGGTCCGCGTCCCGGTCGACGAACGCCGGCGACTTTCCGCCGAGCTCCAGGGTGACGGGGGTCAGGTTCTCGGCGGCGGCGCGCATCACGATGCGGCCCACGGTGCCGTTGCCGGTGTAGAAGATGTGGTCGAAGTGCTGCTCCAGCAGGGCGGTGGTCTCCGGTACGGCGCCCTCCACCACGGCCAGCGCATCACTGTCGACGAAGCGAGGCAGCAGGTCGGCGATGACGCGGGAGGTGGCAGGAGCCAGCTCGCTCGGCTTGGCGACGACGCAGTTGCCCGCGGCGAGCGCACCGGCCACCGGGGCGAGCAGCAGCTGCGCCGGGTAGTTCCACGGCGCGATGACGAGCACGACGCCCAGCGGGTCCTGCACGGTCCAGGCCGTGGTTCCCGCGCCGAGCCGCTCGGGAACCTCGACGGGCTCGGGCCGCAGCCAGTCGGCCAGCCGCTCCAGGGTGTGGTCGATCTCGCGCACGGTGAAGTCGATCTCGGTGCGGAACGCTTCGGCCTCGCCCTTGCCCAGGTCCGCCTGGAGCGCGGCGGCGAGGTCCTGGCCGTGCTCGGTCAGCATGGCCCGCAGGCCGCGCAGCTGCTCGGTGCGCCAGGCGAGCGGCTTGGTGCGCCCGGTGCGGAAGGTGGCGCGCAACCGGGTGACGACGTCGGCGGGGTGTTCAACGGTGGACTGCACCATGGCTCCTGTACGGGGTGGGGGGAGTGCGCATATGTGTATAAGCCAACAATCGGATGTGGCGTGTTCTTCCCGTATGCAAGGCCCGGATTCCGCCCAGCCGCGTCCGGTCCCTCCACCGTAAGACGCGGATCATTGCCACGCCCGGTGTGCTGACCTGCGGCCACGCCCGGCGACCGGTCACACAGCGGGGTCGTCCGTCGTCGGTCCGGCCGCGCGGGGACGATGCTGGGGAACGTCCTGGATGGCGGCCAGCACCGCTTCCCGCAGCCCTTTCGGCGGACGCTCGGCCACGAAACCCGCTTCGTCCCAGGAACGGTCGCCCGTGGCTGCCGGGTTTCTCTCAGCGCGCCCACGGGGCCACCGGTTCCTTGCCGCGCGCAGCACATCGTGTGGTTTCAGCACATCTCCCCCAACACTTCGGCGAGGACCTCTCCGGCCAGGCTTCCTGGAGGTAATCCGGTGTCCTGGGCCGCCAGGCTTGGTCACCGCACGATCTCTCACCCGATCGCCCCGCATCCGTTCGTCCGGTGTGCCGCCGAACAGAGGAACCGGCGCGAGGCACCCGCGGTGTCGGAGGGGGCGCCGGGAGCGGGATGGGTACTTCTGCGAGGCGGCAGTCATGCCCCGATGGCGTGAACGACCAATCCGAGCAGGCCACGGGGACGGATTCCCGAACATGGACGACGCAACGCAACAGCCGCTCCGCGGCATCACCCGCCTGTCGCTGGGCGCACTGAGCGGCCTGCTCGCCGGATACGCGGCGATCGCCGTCGCCGAACTGGTCGCCGCCGCCGTACGGCCCGAGTCGGGGCCGGTCGTCGCGGTCGGCGGCGCGGCGATCGACCGCACCCCGCCCGCCGTCAAGGACTGGGCGATCCGCCACTTCGGCACGAACGACAAACTCGTGCTCCAGCTCGGCATCCTCGCCGTGCTGACCCTGCTGGCCCTCGCTCTGGGCATGCTGGCCACCAGGTGGCGGCTGATCGGCTCACTGGGCGTCCTGGCCTTCGGCGTGGTGGGGGCACTGGCGGCCACCAGCAGGCCCGACTCGACCAGCCCGGCCGATGCCCTGCCGTCCGTCATCGGCACGCTCGTCGGCGCCGGCCTGCTGTACTGGCTGATCGGACGTCTCGGGCATCCCGCACGGCCGACCGCCGGCCGGGAGCCCGCCACCGACGCGGGGGCGACACCCGCGTCGCTCCCGGGTGCATCCGGCTGGGATCGGCGCGGCTTCATTCTGGCCGCCACCGCGGCTGCCGCCGCCTCCACCGGGGCGGGTCTGGCCGGTCGCGCGCTCAGCGGCTCGCAAGAGCAGAACGCGGTCGCCTCGCGCAAGGACGTGGTGATCCCCGCGCCGTCCTCGAAGGCCGCGCCGGTGCCCCGCGGGGCCGCGCTGCGGATCGGCGGCATCAGCCCGTTCATGACCCCGAACAGCGACTTCTACCGCGTCGACACCGCCCTGACCGTGCCGAAGGTCGACGCCACCACCTGGAAGCTCCGCATCCACGGCAAGGGCGTCGCCCGCGAACTCACCCTTTCCTTCGCCGACTTGCTGAAAATGCCCCTCGTCGAACGCAACATCACCCTCACCTGCGTCTCCAACGAGGTCGGCGGCCCCTACGTCGGCAACGCCCGCTGGATCGGCGTCCGCCTGGCCGACCTGCTCGAACAGTGCGGGGTCACACCCCCGTCCAAGGGCGGCCCCGCCGACCAGCTCGTGGCCCGCTCCGTCGACGGCATGACCATCGGGAGCCCGGTGGAGGACGTGATGGACGGGCGCGACGCCCTACTCGCCCTCGGCATGAACGGGCAGCCACTGCCGTTCGAGCACGGCTTCCCGGTCCGCATGGTGGTACCCGGCCTCTACGGCTACGTCTCCGCCTGCAAATGGATCCAGGACATCGAACTGACCACCTTCGACGCCTACGACTCCTACTGGGTCAAGCGGGACTGGGCACAGCACGCCCCCATCAAGACCGAGTCGCGGATCGACACACCCAAGCCGTTCGCCCGCCCGAAGACCGGCACCGTCATGGTCGCCGGGGTCGCCTGGGCCCAGCACCGCGGCATCGACAAGGTCGAGGTCCGCGTCGACGACGGGCCCTGGGAAGAGGCCCGGCTCGCCGCCGAGGACACCCGCGACACCTGGCGCCAGTGGTCCTACCCCTGGCAGGCCACCAAAGGCGGCCACACCCTGACCGTCCGGGCCACCGACCGCACCGGGGAGACCCAGACCGTCAAGCGCACCCCGACCATCCCCGACGGCGCCTCCGGCCGGCACTCCGTCGTCGTCACCGTCGACTGACCGGGGTTGCCTGAGGCGCGAGGTCAGCTCTTGGGCATGAGGACGGTGTCGATGATGTGGACGTTGGCGTTGGCGGTCCTGTCGTTGCCGCAGACCACGTCGGCACTGTTGTTGACCTTGCGCTTCTCGCCGGAGCCGGAGGTGGTGAGCATGCTGCCCCCCAGCGTCTTGAAGTTCCCCCCGGCGAGCTTGTCCGGCACGACCCGCTCTCCCACCGCGTGGTAGGTGAGGATCTTCGTGAGCCGCGGTTCAGCGTGTCGACCAAAATGGACCAGCACCTTCTGCTCTTTTTCTGCTTCTGGCCGATCCGGGCCGACGACCGCGTCGGCGGCGCACTCCCGTCACTCATTCGAGGAAGGGACCAATCCGCTCGCGTGCCCGCGCCGGATTACCGGCGCTGGGGGCAGATCGCCTTCACTGACCTGATCGTTGAGGGATTGCCATGCAGACTCGATTCCGTCGTGTTGCCGTTACCGTCGCCGCCGTCGCCATGCTGCCGCTGGCGCTGACCGCCTGCTCCGACAGCGACTCCAAGGACAAGGCGTCCGACAGCGGCTCGGCCGGCTCCTCCAAGGCATCGGACATGGCCAGCCCCTCCGGCGACACGGGCACCATGAGCGAGCCGTTCGGCCCGGGCTGTTCCTCGGTGCCCAAGAGCGGCTCCGGCTCCTTCGACGGCATGGCCAAGGACCCGGTCGCCACCGCCGCGTCCCACAACCCCGCCCTGTCCACCCTCGTCACCGCCGTGAAGAAGGCCGGCCTGGTCGACACCCTCAACAACGCCGAGAACATCACGGTGTTCGCGCCCACCAACGACGCCTTCGCCAAGATCCCGAAGGCGGACCTGGACAAGGTCCTCAACGACAAGGCCCAGCTCACCAAGATCCTCACCTACCACGTCGTGGGTCAGAAGCTGGCCCCCAAGGACCTGGAGAAGGGCTCCTTCGAGACACTGGAGAAGTCCAAGCTCACCACGTCCGGTTCAGGTGAGTCCTACAAGGTCAACGACTCCGCCAACGTGGTCTGCGGCAACGTCAAGACCGCCAACGCCAACGTCTACATCATCGACACCGTCCTCATGCCCAAGAGCTGACACGGTCGGCCGCGCAGGCTCAATGGGGTGAGTCTGCGCGGCCCGTTTCGGCGGAACGGTTCGGGACGGGGAGCCGCGTCAGACGACGGTGACCGCGTGCCGCACCACCGCGTCGAAGAGGTAGCCCTGCGTGTTGTGCACCGTCGTCCGCGGTTGTGTACGGCCCGTCGAGTCCGTGGCTCGCGCCAGGAGCTCCGTAGGGCCCTTGGCCGTCGGGTGCCAGCGTGCGGACCAGCGGACCCAGTCCGCGCGGCGCGGGGTGTCGTGCAGTTGGGCGGGGTGCCAGGTGTGGCCCGCGTCCGTGCTGATATCGACGCGGGCGACGGTGCCGGCGCCCGACCAGGAGCGGCCCGTCAGACGGTGGCCGGTGTGTACGGGAAGGCTTGCGTTCCAGGGGAGTTCGAAGGCGGATTTCAGGGTCTGCCGGGTGAGCGGGGCGCTGCCCCCGGGCGGATAGGCGTCGCCGAACAGGCGGTAGAAGTCCGTGTTCCAGGGCGAGAAGAGAGGCTCCCGCGACACTTCGATGTCGCCCACCCACTTGATCGACGCGATGCCGATCCAGGAGGGGACGACGACGCGGACCGGGGCGCCGTGGTCGGGCGGGAGGGGCTCGCCGTTCATCTCGTAGGCGAGGATCACGTCGTCGAGGGCCTTCGGCACGGGCAGCGGGCGGCGCACATGGCCCAGGTTCGTGCCGTCCGCCGTGACGTACTCCGCGTCGAGGCCGCGCGGCAGGATGTCGACCGCGTCGCGCCGGATGCCCGCCAGGCGCAGGACGTCGGCGAGCCGGGCGCCGCGCCAGCGGGCCGAGCCGATCGCGCCCAGGGTCCACGCGGTGCCCTCGGCGCTCTGGCCCTGCTGGCTGGTGTAGAAGCTGCGGCCGTTGCCCGCGCACTCGACGAACGAGGAGCGGGTCACGGCGGGCAGCCGCTTGAGGTCGGCGAGCGTGAACGTCCTTTCCCGGCCGGCGAGTCCACTGCCCCAGACCCGCAACTCCCATTCGGAGGGCGCCAGTTGTGGTGTCGACGTGTGGTTGCGTACGAAGAAGTGGGAGACGGGGGTGGAGTGGCCGGTGTCCGCGAGGGCCGCGAAGTTCGTCTCCGCGTTCGTGCCGCGCACGGTGAACCGGTCCTCGGGGAGCGGCTTGACGATGCCGGGCGCGGCGGGCGCCGCGGCGCGTGCCGGGGCCGGGAACGCCGTCGACAGGCCCGTCGCCAGGCCCGCGGCCGCGAGGAGTCGCAGCAGGTCACGGCGGGCCACTCCGTCGGCGCGCGCCCGGCCCGCCAGCCATTGGCACAGCCGGCGCCGGTCGTAGGCGGCCTCGTCGACCGCCGTGTCGGGGGTGCCTGCCGTGTCGGGTGCGTCGGTCGGTGTCGTCACGCGGCGAGTGTAGGAAGGAACCGCGACCGCGGCCCAGAGCAACTCCCTTATCGCAACGCGCTGTTCACATCACCCGGCCCCGGCAGGGGGCTCCTTCTGGATGCTGTCGCCGCGGTTGCCGAAGGCCACGTACGTGCCGATCCGTTTGAAGTCGTTGAACACGCCGAACATGGTCTTGTTCGACGGCAGGAGGGACAGGAGCGCTTTGCGCTCCGGGGTGGCCGCCAGGTGGTCGCGGAGCTGATTCTTGTACTCGTTGTAGACCTTCGCCGTGTTGCCGGGCTCCTTCGCCGCGTTCAGGCGGTGGTCGTTGGAGACGGCGATGGAGGCGAGGTCCATGAGGAAGCTGTCGAACAGGTCGGTGATGTCCGTGAGTTCATTGTTGCCCTCGCCCGTCTGTACGCCGTCGTGGATCCCCTCCGCCATCCCCACCACGATGTCGCGGTAGAGCCGGTGGCGCGTGCTGCTGGAGTAGGCGGCCATGATGTGGTCGGCGTCGCCCGCGCCCTTGGTGCTCATTTCGCGATCCGCGCTCAGCCCCGGCACCGCCAGCGGGAAGTCGCGGAACATCTCCTCCTCGTCGCGGATACCGCCCCTGCCGGAGGCCAGGGGGTGCAGTCCGATCTCGTGGGCCAGCATGCCCACGATGTGGCCGATGCCGTACTTCTCGAAGTAGTAGCTGGCCAGGGCGATCTCGACGCCGTTCGCCTTACGGTCGATCACGTCGGCGGGGGTCTCCGTCGTGCGCACGTGCAGGGTGATGCGGCAACGCCGGCCGTTGAGGTACTCCGTGATCGTGGCGTTCTGCTTCAGCACCTCGATGACGCGGAGTGCCTTGTCGCGGTACGTCTCGTCGGAGTGCTCCAGGTTGGTGAACTCGAAGTTCCCCGAGGTGAAGGGGATGAAGACAGGTGCGGCGGGGGCGGGCGTCGCGGGCGGCTCCGACGGCGTGTTCACGTTGGTATCGGCTCCGGACAGCGTGCTCAGCCCCCGTACCTCCTCCTCGGGCGCCGGGCCGCGCGAAAGGAGGGGGACGAAGTCGCCGCCGCGGCGGCGCAGTCGGAGGTGGGTGCTGTCGCTGGTCGGGCCGCGGTAGGTGTGGGCGGTGCCGTTCTCCTCGATCAGGGTGACGGCGGTGTTCATCGCGGCGGCCGCCCATCGGGCCATCGCCTGGTCGGCCGTGGGGCCCCACAGGGCCTTGGCGAGATGGCGGCGCAGGTTGCCGTCGAGGGCCTCCGTGCTGTGCTCCGGGCCGTCTTCCAGTGGCCGCATCGGCGGGGGCGTGAAGAGCGTGGCACGCTCGGCCCGGTCGCCGGGCAGGCCGCTGATGCTCATCAGTCGGGTGGCGGGCTCCCCGGCGTGCACCCGCAGGCGTGAGGCCTCGGCGGGTTCTGTTCCGGGCCGCGCGGCCGCGTGGTGCATGGCGGTGGACAGCGCGCCGAAGAAGCCGTTGCCCCGGCCGGTGGGGGCGCCCTGGGTGTACGTGGTGCCGTCGGGTGCGGTGAGGACGCCGTCGCGGTCGAGCTTGTAGCGCGGGGCCTTGCTGTCGGTGGGCGGCAGCCAGGGCGCGGTGGTGTGGCTGCGGTGCGCGGTCGGCTTCGCGGGCTCGGGGGTCTTCGTGTCGGGGCCCTTTGTGTCGGGGCTGTTCGTGTCGGGGCCCTTTGGGTCGGAAGCCTTCGTGTCAGGGCCCTTCGGGTCGGGGCCCTTCGTGTCAGGGCCCTTCGTGTCAGGGCTCTTCGGGTCGGGGCCCTTCGGGTCGGGGCCCTTCGGGTCGGAAGCCTTCGTGTCAGGGCCCTTCGGGTCGGGGCCCTTCGTGTCAGGGCCCTTCGTGTCAGGGCCCTTCGTGTCAGGGCCCTTCGTGTCAGGGCCCTTCGA
>NZ_JBFAKV010000002.1:34878-36169 GCF_040655895.1 Streptomyces sp. NPDC050264 | reverse complement strand
GTGTCGGGGCCCTTCGGCAGCGCGGTGGTGACCGGGGCCGGGGTGCCGGGGGGCAGGGCGGCGTGGAAGAAGTCGTCGGCGGCGTAGAGGACCGGGTCGACGGCCGGTTTGACGGCGGCCGGGTCCCCTCTGTTCGGCAGGAAGACCTGGTTGCGGCCCTTGTCCGTGACGACGGTGAGCGGGGTGCCCATGACCCGCGCGGCGAGCGCGGGCAGCAGGTCGGCTCCGCCGTGGTCGCCGGCCAGGCGCTCGGGCGGCGCCGGTTCGCCGTCCGGGCTCGCGGCGCTGTCCTGCCGCGGCTCGCTCGCGAACGGGCGGGACAGGGCGGCGACGGCGAGGTCCACCCGCTGGGCGGGTGTCGGCCAGAAGGTCAACGGGAGTCGCCCGAAGGCGTCGAACTCGGCCTGCTGCTCGGACGACAACGTCACGCCCGCGTCCTTGAGTTCAGTCGCGGTGAAGGTGTCCGTGACGTCCAGGGCGAGGGCTTCGAGCAGATCCTCGTTGCCGTCCTGGCCCAGCGCCTCGGCGAGACGGTTGCGGGCGGCATCGATGGCCTCGGCGGTGACCGTCGCGTCGCCGGGCGTGTCCGCGAACCGGTCCGCGAGTTCGGTGCCGATCAGGAGGGACCGGCCCCGGGTCCCGGCGGCGGCCAGCAGCGCGTGGAAGAACGAGGCGCCGTCGTGCGGCACGTCGTACACCTCGCGCACCGTGGCACCGTCCGGCGAGGTGAGGGTGCGCGCCGGGGAACCGGTGCCGGTGCCGGTGCCGGTGCCTTCGGCGATCGTGTACGGCTTCGGCGCCTCGTCGCGCCACGCCGGCTCCTTGTACTTCTCCGGCCGGTCCGTCTCCGCGATCGCGGCCGAACCCTTGGGATCGGCGGTCAGCCGGGAGGCCGCTAGGTGCAGGCGGTGATGGTCCACGGCAGCGGCATCGGTCCGCTGCTTCCAGAGGAGGGCCTCGTCACGGGCGGCTCGCCAGGCGGTTACGGCTGGGGATGAGGGGACGGGTGAGGGGGTGGTGTCGGTCGGGGGGTTGGTGACGGGCGAGCTCTCGGCGATGGCCGGGGAATTGGTGCCGGCCGCAGGCTCGACGACCGCCGAGGGATTGGGGACAGCCGACGGCTCCGTAACGGCCGGAGAGGTGGTGCCAACCGGAGGCTCGACGACCGCCGAGGGGTTGGGGACAGCCGACGGCTCCGTAACGGCCGGAGAGGTGGTGCCGGCCGGAGGTTCGATGACCGCCGAGGGGTTGGGGACAGCCGACGGCTCCGTAACGGCCGGAGAGGTGGTGC
>NZ_JBFAKV010000002.1:31657-34779 GCF_040655895.1 Streptomyces sp. NPDC050264 | reverse complement strand
CCGACCGCAGGCTCGACGACCGCCGAGGGGTTGGGGACAGCCGGGGGGTTGGGGACAGCCGGGGGGTTGGGGACAGCCGGGGGCTCGGTGACGGTCGACGGGTCGACGACGGCCGGGGGCTCGGTGACAGCTGACCGGTCGGCGATGGCCGGGGGCTCGGTGGGCGTCGGCGATGGGGGCTTGGTGGGTGTCGGGGGGTTGGCTGTCGTCGGGTTCGGGGTGGGGGTGTCGAGTGCGGCTTGTTCCTGGGGGCTGAGGGCGAGCCACATTTCGCGGGCCCGGGCCCGGGCGTCGTAGTAGTTCTTCTCGGCGGTCGTGAGGTCGGCCGTCGCCTTGGCCATGTCGTCCCAGGCCGTGCGGGCCGTCTCGGGGAACGAGGTGTCGTCGATGAGGCCGTAGTCACGGGCGATGTCCTCGCGCAGCCAGACCATCGCGGTGGTCTCCGCCTCGACGGCGCGCGGGCCGCGCACGGGTTTGCCCAGCGCCTGCAGCGGGCGGCTGTCGCTGACCTGGTGGTCCACCTCGGACACCGAGAGCCAGCTGACGGGCAGCGCGAAGAGCATACTGCGGTCGGTAACCACCTTGAGGTGGGTGCCGAGGGTGGTGTCCACGGCGGTCTTGAGCGTGGTGCCGTCGTTCGAGCCGCCGATCGGGGCCGCTACGCCCGGGATGGTCAGGCCCGCACTGCTGGTGCCCGCGAGGGGCGACGTGCCCACCGCGCCCTCGACGTTGTCGACGCCGGTGGCGTCCAGCGCGTCGGAGGTCTTCCAGCGCCCCATGGCTTCCATACGGGGCTTGCTCTCCACGGCGAGCAGCCGGGCGCCGGTGCGGTGCATCTTCGCGTAGATGTGGGATTCGGCGGTGTGGGACTGGCCGAAGAGGCGGGCGGAGGACTGGAGCGGCAGCGGAACCCCGTGGGCGCCGAGCGCCTCACGGAAGCCGGCGGTGAGGCCGCTCTGCGACGTGGCCTCCTGCTGGGCCTGGGCGGGGGCGGTACCGAGGCCGGTGAGCGGGGTGTGGTGGGCCATGCGGACCCGTTCGGCGAGGCTCTGGCCGGTGTGCCGCTTGCCGGGATCGCTGTCGCCGAGACCGTCGGCGCGGGCGGTGGCGAGGGTCAGGGCGTCCCGCACGTTGGCCGCGCCGCGGATGTCGACGGCGAGGATTCCGGAGCCGATCCGGTCGTCGAAGGTCAGGACGTCGGACGCCTTGGAGGTGCTGGAGGCGTCGGAGGTGTTGGAGGCGTCAGGGCCGCCGGTGGCGCTGCCCGCGGCCGCGGTGCGCCATGCGGCGATGGCCTCCGGGCGTGCCCCGGCAGGGGGCAGTACCCGTACCGCGCGCTCCGGTTCGGGCACGTCCTGCTCGGTCAACTTGTCGCCGTCGCCGTCGTCGCTGTTCGGCGTGAGCAGGCTGGTCGGCACGATCTCGTTGAGGGTGCCGACCGCGGCGACCGCGCGCGGGGCGAGCCGCGCGCCGTCGGGGTCCGTCATGGTGACGCTCAGCGTGTATTGGGTGACGATCTCGGCGTGGGTCTGGGTGGTGGCGATGTTCGGCATCTCGAGGCTGCCCGTGGTCTGGGTACGGGTGCTCGCCTGCTGCTGCGACGCGGTGCCCTGGAGCGAGGGGTTGACGGTCAGGAAGCCGTCGCTCGCGCGCTGGCCGACGCCGAGCGTGACATCGCCGCCCCGGTCCTGGCCGCTGATCCCGGCACTGTCGCGGGCGGTGTTGCGGTAGTCCTCCAGTTCGTAGCCGGTACGCAGCCGCTGCACGGTGGTGGCGACCGGCGTCAGCTTGAACCGGACCAGCGCGGGACTCCCGCCGGTCGGCAGGTGGTTCGGCTTCGACCAGGCGCGGTAGCGGACCGGCAGGGTCGTGCCGTCGGTCGTCAGTTCGTGCAGGTGGGCGCGGAGGAAGTCCGGCGAGAGCCGCTGGATGACCTGTTCCCGGTCGTGCGAGGGCACGCCGATCTTCTCCATGCCGTGCATCAGCTGGGTGGCCGCATGGCTCGCGTCGAGCTGTCCGCTGGGGTGGCCGGGGAAGCGCCGGTTGCGCAGGAAGGGGGGCACCTTGTACCCGCCGCCGAGGTTGCGCGGGGTGGCGGTGCCCAGGCCGTCCGGCGCGAGCCCGGCCTCGATGGCGTCCAGTATCGGCAGGTGGAACATCACCGCGTCGCGGATGGTCTGGAGCGCGGCGGCGGCGCGGCGCGGGGCGAGCGCGTTCCCGAGGTTCTCGGAGAGCCGCCCGGCCGCGGAGCTGATCCGGGTGGCGGCGCGGGTGCCGACCGTGCCCATCGCGGCCGTCCAGCGGTCCCGTACCGCGACGGTCTCGACGGCGTCGGCGACCACGAGGTACGTCCGTCCCGCGTAGGTGAGGATGGTGCTGCGTCCGCGGGTGATCGTCTCCGAGATGCCGCGGCCCTTGCCCCAGGCGTACTGGAGAGCGGTCGCGTAGGAGCCGGTCACCGGCTGCTGTCCCGGGGGCTGCTGGAGCGGCATGTCGCCGCCCTGGACGCCCACGGTGAAGCGGGACGCCGTGCCGCTGATGCCGGCGATGCGGTGCTCGTGGCCGAGGGTGGCTTCGAAGCTGGCCGGCTTGGGGTCGCTCTTGACCCGTAGGTTGCGCAGTTCGCCGCGGACCGCTGCCTTCAGATAGTGGGTCCGCAGGGGGCTCGCGCCGTCCAGTCCGGTGATCCTCGCTCCGAACGGGCCCAGGTACTGGCCGAGTTGGCCGACGATGCCGAGGTTCGCCATGGCCCGGCGCAGCGCGTCGCGCGCCGGGGCGCCGGGCGCGCTGACGTGCCAGGAGGTGCCCGAGGCGCGGTCGGCGGTGTCCTGCATGAGCTGCTGACGCAGCTTGCCGCCCTCGGTACTGAGCACCACGTGCGGGGCGCTCAGCAGCTTCCGGGTGAGCAGCAGGTCGGCCGTGTCCGGGAACGGCGACGGGTGGGTGCCGTCGAGGAGTTGATCCGCCTCGGTCGCAGGGACCCGCTGGGGACCGGGGGCCGGGTCGGAGGTCGTACCGGTGGAGGGCTGGTCGGTGGGCTGCGGGCCGGTGGGCGGCTGGTCGGCGGGCTGCGGGCCGGTGGACGGCTGGTCAATGGACGACAAGTCGGTGGACGGCTGGCC
>NZ_JBFAKV010000002.1:28440-31560 GCF_040655895.1 Streptomyces sp. NPDC050264 | reverse complement strand
ACGGACGACAAGTCGGTGGACGGCTGGCCGCTGGGCTGCGGGCCGACGGACGGCTGGCCGGTGGACGGCTGGCCGCTGGGCCGCGAGTCGGTGGACGGCTGGCCGGTGGGTGGCTGGCCGGTGGACGGCTTGTCGGTGGGTGGCTTGTCGGTGGGTGGCTGGCCGGTGGACGGCTTGTCGGTGGGTGGCGGGTCGGCAGGGGCGTGGCGTTCGGAGCCGTGTGCGGCGGGCACGGCCAGTTCCACCCGCCCCACGGTCTCGCCACCCTGGCTGAACAGGGGCCGCTCCTCGACCTTGCTGACGAAGACGCCCGCGCCGAGCAGGCCCACCGAGGCGAGCCGGGCCCAGCCGCGCGGACGGCGGTGGCCCTCGAAGGTGGCGCCCAACTCCACCTCGTAGCTGTAGAGGTCGGCGCCGGTCTGGAAGGTCAGGTTGTCGTGGGTGACGGCGTCCGTGATCCGGGTGGCCTTCTGGCCGGTCCAGGCCAGGCGGGCGCCGAGCGCCGTGGTGCCGATCTGGCGCGGTGAGCCGGTGCTGGGCGCCTTGTCGTGGTCGCGCGGCGAGATACCCAGCTCGACGCCGCCGGACACGCCGATCGACGCCTGCTGGCCCTGGCCGGAGACCTCGACGCCGATCACGCCGTTGCGCAGCGAACGCTCGCTCATTGTGGTCTCGAAGCGCCGGTCGGACAGCCGCGCCCGCAGGATCAGGGTGTGGTGACCGCGGCGCACCTTGCCGTCCTCGGTGAGGGTGACGGGCACGCCGGTGGTGGCCAGGCTCTCCAGCGCCTGCGCCAGGCTGGGCCGGTTCAGCGCCTCGCGCACCTGCCGGTCGTTGTGCAGCGCGGTCCGCATCCGCCCGTCGCCGTACCAGAGCTTGGCGGCGTGCGGGTGGCGCAGCATCAGCGGCGGGACGAACAGCGACGGGTACGAGCGGTGCAGCGTGTCCAGGACCGTGTCGGCGAAGACCCGCATGGGGTCCCGGGGTGCGGGTGCCGCGTCCCCGGTCTTGTCCGTACGAGGTCCCTGGTCCTGGTCCCCGCTCACGTCCTGGTTCTGTACGGGGTTCGGCGTGTGGTCGGGGCGGAAGCCCTCGGCGCGGACCTGGCCGCCCAGGTGTACGGGGTCCTCGCGGGTGAGGTACCACGGCACGGGCGGCTCGGCGTCCGGGTTGGGGCCCGTCTGTCCGGGCGTCCGGGCGTCCCAGCCCGCGAGCCGACGCGCGTCCTGGGTGGAGATCCAGTCCAGGCTGACCACGCGCAACGGGCGGGCCGCGGACGGCGGTTCACCGGCCGTGCGCACCATCAGGGTGCGCTCCACCCGGTACAGCGCGACCGGGTGGTTGCGGACGCGGCCGGTGACCTTGCGGGCCGTGTCGGCGCCGAAGTAGTGGCCGCGCCCGGAGGCGAGGTCCGTGCGGATGAGCGGACCGCCCTGCACGCGTACGTCGACCTGCGAGCCGACGTAACTGTGGTTCGGGCCGGAGGTGATCTGGACGCCCACGCGGGTGTCGCGCACGTGGGCGCGCTGGTTCTGGTACGTGTTCTGGGTGAGGTCGCGCAGCTCGACCTTGACCGACTCGGTGACCAGCGTGGCCCCGTGCGGCACCGATCGCTCCACGACGAGGTGTCCCAGCGGGTGCTGCCCGCTGCCCCGGGTCAGTTCCGGGCCGCTGGTCGGTGAGGAGAGCCGCCCGAACAGGGGCAGCAGCCGTCCCGGCCGGACGAACGAGATCAGCGCACGGTGGGCCGAACTGCCGGGCCGTGCACCGGAGATGGCGAGGGCCAGGTCCTCCGGCGGGTCCGTCAGGTGCAGTCCGGTGGTCTCGGTGATCCGCGGCTCGACACCGTCCGGGAACGTCAGGGTCTGCGGCGCGCGCTTGGTGCCCTTGTAGGGCACGGTGAGGTCGTCCGGCAGTCGCCAGCTCAGTCCGTCCCGCACCGCGAACTCGGCGGCGTGCGCGGGGCTACGCTGCCAGTGGGGCGTCGTGCCGGGCCCGGTGTCCGTGCCGACGGTCGGCGGCGCCTCGGTGACACGGTCCACGCGCACCCGGTAGTACACGTCGTCGAGGTGCAGGTGGGAACCGTCGACGGCGCGGTACTCGGTCTGGTTGTACGCCTGGGTGCCCTGCGTGTAGTCGGTCCTGCGGGTCCAGCCCAGCGAGAAGGCGAGCTTCAGCAGCCATTCGAGCGGCGGGCCCATGCTCAGCGCACCGGCGATCCGGCGCCCGACGCCGACGCTGCGGCCGCCGCCCGTACCGGCCTGGCCGCGCCGCATGGTGTCCACGCGGACCGTGCTGCCGTCCACGTCGGAGAACCGTTCCCAGCGGTGGTACGGGACTGCCTCGACGATCAGCTCATGGCCGACGCCGGACTTCTCCCGGCCCACGAAACGGGCCCCGCGCGGGGCGGTGAAGGCGGCGGGCTGCACGGTCAGCAGGCGCAGCAGCTCCGCCTCGTCGAACTGACGGCGCAGCTTGGGCGGCAGCTTCCCGAGAATCTCGCGCGCCACCTTGTCGGGAGAGCGCAGGGTGAGCGTGCCGAGGCCGGTGAACAGCCCGGTGTCGGGGGTCGGCCGCGTATCGTCTGCGCGGCCGTCCGGGGTGGTGGTCCCTGGGTTGACGGCTGGGCCCGTGCTCGTGTCTGTGGCGGGACTCGTGTCAGCGGCGGGGGTCGTGCCCGTGTCTGGGGCGGCCTTCGCGCCCGGGTCCGTGACGACTTCCGTGCCGAGCAGGAGGCCGGACAGCCGGCCGCCGTCCTCGAAGGTGACGGTGCCCGGTGCCGGGTCGGGCGGACGGACGTCCGGCCCGGTGAGGAGCCGTGCGGGGCGATACCGGTCGAGCTGAGTCTCCAGCGGTACGGGGTCGCCGCGGTCGGGGGTGTCGGAGTCGCTCGGGGCGGGGGTGGCCGGGGTCGGGTCGGGGGTTGGCGCGGCGGGGTCGGAGACCGCCGGGGTCGGGTCGGGGGTCGGCGTGGCCGCGTCGGAGTTCGTGGCGGCAGGGGCGGGAGTTGGCGCCGCCGGATCGGAGACCACCGGAGTCGGGGCGGGAGCCGGCACCGCCGGGGTCGGGTCGGGGGCCGGCGTGGCCGCGTCGGAGATCGCCGCGGCAGGGGCGGGAGTT
>NZ_JBFAKV010000002.1:24316-28342 GCF_040655895.1 Streptomyces sp. NPDC050264 | reverse complement strand
GTGACCACCGGAGTCGGAGCGGAAGCCGGCACCACCGGGGCCGGGTCGGGAGTCGGCACCACCGAGGCCGGGTCGGGAGTCGGCACCACCGGGTCGGAGACCACCGGAGTCGGAGCGGAAGCCGGCACCGCCGGGGTCGGGTCGGGGGCCGGCGTGGCCGCGTCGGAGTTCGCCGCGGCAGGGGCGGGGGTTGGCGCCGCCGGATCGGAAACCGCCGCGACCGGGGCAGGAGCCGGCACCACCGGGATCGGGTCGAGGGTTGCCGCCGCCGAGTCGGAGACCACCGGAGCCGGACCGGGAGCCGACACCACCGGGGCCGGCTCGGAAGTCGGCACCACCGGATCGGAGACCACCGGACTCGGACCGGAAACCGGCACCACCGGGGCCAGGTCGGGAGTCGGCACCGCCGGATCGGAGACCACCGGGATCGGGGCGGGAGTCGGCGTCGTCGGGGTCGAGTCCGACGGGATCGGGGCGGGGGTTGTCGGTTCCGGGGTGGGGGTGGGGATCAGGGCGTCGTAGTGGTCGACGCCGTTGTAGGCCAGGTGCAGGGTTCCCGTCCCAGCGCCCGGGTGGAGAGCGGTGACGTACGTGCTCCCCGGCGCGTGGCTGTCGGGCTGGACGAGTCGCAGGTCGAGGTCGAGGGTGTGCGCCAGGGCCTGCGGGAGCAGGTCGGCGAAGGGGGAGGACCACAGGCCGGAATGTTCGGCGGCCGCGGCGAGCAGCCCCTCGGTGCCGAGCCGTCGCGCGTCGGCCGGGGTGGGCGCCACCTCGGCGAGCTGGGGGTAGCCGCTGTCCTTCAGGATGCGCCGCCACCGCGCGGCGTCGCCGTCGGTAACGACCTCCTGCGCGATGCGGTTCCAGTTGCGGGTGATGTCGCGCTGCCCGTCCGGGTCGCGCACCCCGGCGAGGGCGGTCATCCGCAGATCGTCCACCACGGCGAGGACCGGGTCCGGGGTGGCCTCCGCCGCGGCGGTGGCCAGCTCGGAGCCGGTGATCCTGTCACGCAGCAGGGCACGCAGGCCGTCGACGTTCCGCTCGGCCCACGCGGGCCGTACGTTCTGGCCGCGCGCGCTGTCGAGCACCGCCTGGAAGAAGCAGTTGCCGTCGCCGGGGGTGGTCAGGCGCGTCCACGCCCTGCCGTCCGCGTGCACGGTCACGGTGTCCGTCGTCGCCGCGGGACTGCTGGACAGGGTGAGACTCTCCGGGCGGGCAGCCGGCGCAGGCGCCAAATCCGGCCTGCGGCTGGCCAGTTCGGCGGTGTCCGCGGGACTGAGCGCCAGGTCGGACAGTTTCAGCGGGGTACTGGAGAGCGACCAGGTGACCCGTGCGGACGGCGCGTACGCGAGACCACGCACGTCCTCCTGCGAGATCAGGGCGGTCGGCGGGAGCGCGGGCGGCGGCGGGGGCAGCAGGGCGTCCAGCGTGGTGTCGGGGCCGCCGGTGGCACGCAACTCGGCCGCGGCGCGCAGGAATTCGGTGTACTCGGCTACGGAGGGTTCGGTCACGGGGCCGGTGGGGGGCGTCACGCCGCTCCGGTCGCCGACCATCCGGCGCAGCAGGTCCGGGGTCATCCGGCCGTCGCCGTAACGGGTCGCGGTGTCCGGGCTGTGCCAGCGCAGGCCGTCGACGTACGCGAGACCTGCCAGCAGGTCCCGGTTCTCCGGGCGCTGTTCGGCGTCCGGGCCGAGCACGTCGCGCAGTGTGCGGATCTGCTGGAGGGTGCGGGCTCGGGCGAAGGGGTCGGCCGGTCCCGGGCCCGTGTGCAGTCCGGCGTCGCGTGCCACGCGGTCCAGGTCGGCGCCGCTCGGCTCGGGGGTGAACAGCCGCCACCGGCCCGGCCCGTCCGGGCCCTCGGTGAGCACGGCGCGGACGATGCCGTCGCTGTCCCTCCCGGTGCCGGCCTCGGTGGTCGGCGCGTAGACCTGCCGTCCGGTCCGGTTCGCCACGTGCTGGGCCACGGGCAGCCCCGCCACCAGCGGCTGCCGCCCGGTCTCGCACGAGAAGAGGACCAGCGGCCGGTCCTGGTCGCCGTCCCGTGCCCAGGACTTGAGCACCTCGCCGAGCTGTACGCCGCTGAACACGGCGGTGGGACGCGCCGCGTCGTCGGTCCCGAGTGTGACGGTACGGGGTGTGCCGTGTCCCGCGAAGTAGTCGGCGCCCCGCGTGGTGTCGGAGCCGGGGAGGGGGGTCGGCGGGCCGGTGAACACGGTGCGGGCGGTGGGCGTGTCCTGGACCGTCTCCGGGGCAGCGGGCGGTGCCGTCTGTGGTGCTGTCTGTGGTGCTTCCGGGGCGGGCGTGGTCGTTCGTACTCCGCGGAAGGTGTTCTGGCCGAGTAGTTCGCGACGTCCCGCGGCGTGTGCCGTGCCGTCCTCGGCAGGGCTCTGAGAGATGGTCAACGTCTGTACGGCACGGCCTGGTTGGGGCACCGTGACCGCGTCCGAGATCCAGCGCCGCAGCTGTGCGACGGGCACCGTGTGGCCGTCCAGGGTGGTGACGACCGGCTCGCCTTCGGGTCCCCGGTCGTCGCTGGTGGCACCGGCCCGCTCCACGGGCCGTACGACGATCCGTCCCGGTGCCGGTGGGACGACATCGGGCGACACCGCGGGGTGGTCCGGCACGGCGGGTGGGGGCGGCGGGGTGCCGCCGTCCCCGGGGGCGCGTCCGCCCGCGCCGACGCCGGAGCCGTGACCGTGGCCATGACCCGACTCCAGGTGCAGGTCGGTGACCGACTCCGCCTCCGGGCGAGACGGGGCAGAGGGTCCTGTCCCGGAGTTCTCGGTGCCGGCCGGGCGATCTGGGCCAGTGCCGAACGGGTCGCCGCTCTCGGTCCGCACGGTGTGCGGGGTGGCGGGTGCGGGGTCCGGGGCGAGATCCGTACCGAGTGCGTCGGCGAGCGGCAGCAGCACGTCGGCGCCGTGGAACATGGTGTCCGACGTGCTCATGGTGTTCGGGATGTTCGCCGTGCCGGTGGTGCCGTCCGGTGTTGTCGTGGACGGCGGGCCGGTGAGGGGGCGGACCTGGACGGGGCCGCCCGGTCCCATGCGGGTCAACTCGACGGCGGCGCGCACCGGGGGCCCCGTCCCGTCCGACGCGACCGGCGGCCCGAGCACCACGGCCCGGTCGGTCCCGGCCCGGTCCAGCAACGCGGTCGCCTCCGGCGTCCCCTCCCCCGGCGGCGGCACCTCCGAGACCACGACCGTCAGGGGCTGCGCGGGGTTCTGGTCGGGGCCTGGACCGGTCAGCACATCACCGGTCGGGACGGAGCCGGTCCCGGGGGCCCCCGAACTAACCTCTGTTGCGGCCGAGTTGACGCCGCCCGGCGACGGCGCGGCGTGCGTCGCCCCATCCGCCGCGACCCCGTCTCCGTCCCCCCGAACCGTGCGGTCAGGGGCTCCGCCGCTTTGCTGCGACGGCGTGGCGGAGGAGGCCGAGGTGTTCCCCGATCCGGAGACACCGCCGGGGCTGGCGGTGGCCCCGGGACCGGCCGATGTACCGGGCCCGGCCGAGGCCCCGGGACCCGCCGAGGTGCCCGGCCCCGCCGACGCACCGGGCCCCGACGGAGCTCCTGGACCGGCCGAGGTACCGGGAGCGGCGAAGGCCCCAGGGCCCGCCGACGTACCGGGTCCAGCCGACGTACCGGGTCCAGCCGACGTACCGGGACCCGCCGACGTACCGGGACCGGCGAAGGCCCCAGGGCCGGCCGAGGTTCCCGATCCCGCCGAGGTACCTGGTCCGGCCGAGGCCCCCGGCTCCGCCGACGCCTCGGGGCTGTCCGTAGTCCCGGGGCCCTCCGAACTCCAAGTCCCCGCCGAGGCATCGGGTCCGGCCGAAGTACCGGGTCCCGCCGAAGCACCGGAGCTGTCCGACGCACCAGGGCCATCCGAAGTCCCCGGACCACCCGAAACCCCGAGCCCTGCCGAAGCATCGGGTCCGACCGAAATGCCGGGCCCCGCCGATGCATCGGGTCCCGCCGAAGTACCAGGCCCCGCCAAGGCACCGGAGCTGTCCGACGCACCAGGGCCT
>NZ_JBFAKV010000002.1:0-24219 GCF_040655895.1 Streptomyces sp. NPDC050264 | reverse complement strand
CCACCCGAAGTCCCCGGACCACCCGAAACCCCGAGCCCTGCCGAAGCATCGGGCCCGACCGAAATGCCGGGCCCCGCCGAGGCACCAGGCCCCGCCGATGCATCGGAGCTGTCCGACGCACCAGGGCCACCCGAAGTCCCCGGACCACCCGAAACCCCGAGCCCTGCCGAAGCATCGGGCCCGGCCGAAATGCCGGGTCCCGCCGATGCATCGGGTCCGGCCGAAGTACCGGGTCCCGCCGAGGCACCAGGCCCCGCCGAGACTCCGGGTCCATCCGACGCACCCGGGCCCATCGAAGTCCCCGGACCATCCGAAACCCCAGGCTCCGCCGAAGTCCCAGGGCCATCCGACGCACCTGGTCCACCCGACTCACCGGGTCCAGCCGACGCACCGGAGCCGTCCGCGGTCCCAGGGCCACCCGAAGCCCCCGCCCCCGTCGACGTGCCCGACCCCATGGACGTATGGGACCCACCCGAAGTACCGAGGCCTCCCGACGTACCCGGCCCACCGGAGGTCCCCGCACCGTGGGACCCTGCGAAGTCGCTGTCCGCTTGGCCGGGGGGCGCAGACGTGTGGGGGGTTCCGCCGATCGGGGTGTCCACCGTGACCGGGGTGCCGAGGCCGGTCAGGGTGCGGCGGACCTCGTCCGTGTCGAGGTGGACGGCGGGGCTGTCCCCCGCGGTCACCACGCGGACCTCTGGCACGTCCGACAGCGCGTCGTGCAGACCGCCTCGGATGCCTATCTCGGTGCCGGACGGCGGCTGGGCGCGCAGGTCGGCGAGGTCGCTCAGCGCCTGGGCACGGGCGTCGGCGGGGCCGGCGTGGACCTGCTGCCACAGATCGTTCTCGGCCTCGGACACGGTCGACGGCCCGGCGAAATGCGACGACAGATCCTGCGACGCGTACGGCGGCGGATTCTGGAATGTCGAGTACGGGGGCGGGCTCTGGGACGTCGTGTACGGGGGCGGGCTCTGTGTGGTGGAGGAGACCGACGGCCCGCCGTCGCGCGTCGCACCGTCACCACCGGTGGTGGTGCCCGCGCCCGCCCCCGAGCCGCCGCCGTGCGAACGTGTCACGTCGCCGGAATCCCCGGTGTCACCGATGCCGCCGGAGACGGTGGGCGGGTTGGCGCGCAGATTGTTGAGGGCGTTGCGCAGTTCGGCACCGCTGTTCATGGCGGTACCCGTGAGCGTTGACTCGACCTGGCTGCTGATGCCCGCGCCGACGAACGTGGACCAGCTGGTGGACCAGTCGTTGTCGAAGGCGCCCTTGATCAGGATCTCCCCGAGCGCTTCGCCTGCTCCGGCGGCGACGAAATCGCCCGCCCCCTTGACCCCGTAGTGTCCGGCCACCAAGCCAGGCCGGTTGGCAAAGCTGAGCAGGATCTCGTTGTTCCGCCAGAGGCTGGAGTTGTTCGTGAAGTTGTTCGTGAACGCGAACGGGTTGGGGCGGGTGGGACTCGGGCCGCTCGTGTACGGGTCGGGTCCGGGGCGGCCGCCCGGAGGAGGGTCGCTGTACGGATTGGAGGTGGAGCCGGAACCGGGCTTGGGCGTCGGGGTCGGGTCCGGGCCGGGACTCGGCTTCGGCTCGGGGGTGGGACTCGGCTTGGGCTCCGGGGTGGGGTTCGGCTTCGGCTCGGGGGTGGGGTCCGGCTTGGGCGTCGGGGTCGGGTCGGGGGTGTGACTCTTCGAGCCGGGTCCCGGGGTGGGGCCCTTGAAGTCGAGGTCCGGGCCGTCCTTCAGGAAGTTGTTGTCGTAGCCATGGAGGATGTTCTTCGCGAACTTGTCGAAGATGCTGGTGAGACCGCCCGCCGCGGCGCCGAACGCGGCGTCCTTGAGGATCTGGCCCCAGTCGAAGCCATCGGGCCGTCGGCCGTCGGGCGCGAAGTTCATCATCGCGAGGCGCACCGCGAACGTCGTGAAGGCCTCTTCGAGCGCCTCCGTCAGCGAGGGTGCCAGATGCAGCCGCTGCAACAGGTGGCTGATGGTGGTGAGGATCATGAACCGGCTGCGCAGCTTGGCCAGCAGGATCTGGCTGGCCGAGGCGCCACCGGTGAAGAAGGACATCGCCAGGTAGATGGCGATCTCGAGGAGCAGCCGGATGATCTCGGCGATCACCTGCCATTTGGACTCCATGATGTCCATGGACGTCTTGCGCCGGCCGTCGGCTATCTTCCCCAACTGGTCGGCGAAGTCGTTCAGGTAGCTCTTGCCGCCGTCACCGGTGAGCGTGCCCATCGCCTTGGCGTACGACTTAGACAGGTCGTCCGGCATCACCTGGGCGATGTCATGGATCGACTTGTTGATCAGCGAGGAGAGCCGGTCCAGCTTCCGGCCGAGGCCGGAGTAGGGCGTACGGCTGTCGTACGCGAGGTCCTCGTCGGCGCTGATGAGCCTCTCTCCGGTGAGAATGAAGATCATCGCGTTGACCTCGGGCGAGGCCTTGATGCTCACCGGGGGCCGCCCCCGGTGCCGCGCCGCGGGCACGACCGGGTGACCGCTCCCGGCGTGGTGCGGGAGCGGTCTGCGGTGCCGGGGTGGTCAGTGGCGGCCATGCCCGCCGGTGTCGAGGTCACCGGTCGACCCGTTCGACTCGACGCGGTTGTTGACCCGCTCGATCCCCTCGATGTTGTGGTCGCGGGTGCCCTTCATCAGCTGGACCTGCTCGACCGTCGCGTCGGTGATGCCGGTCACCGCGTCGCGGATGGCGAGCAAGGTGTCCTTGGTGCTCTGCCGCTCCTTCTGCTCCTGCGGCTTGGCCTTGTCGGCGAAGTCGTCGCCCGAGCCGGGCCACGAGACCGTGGGGGCCAAGCCGTCCAGGAACTCCTCGGTCATGCTCTGGGCCAGAGCACCGATCTCCTCCAGCTGCTCGGCCAGGGCCTCGATGCGCTCCGGGTCGACGTAGTAGCGCTGTCCCATGCGTCAGTTCTCCCCGTCCTCGTCCTCGCCGAGCGCGTCCCGCCAGCCGGGACTCGCCGCGGTGTCGCGTGCCGTGGCCGTCTCGTCGTCGTCGCGCAGCACCTCGGGGCCGAAGATCCGCTCCCAGTCCAGCTCGAAGCCCTTCAGCTCCGGCACGTTGCTGCTCGGCTCGGTGAACGGCGCCATCGCCTTCATGACGTGCCGGTTCATCTTCGTACGGGCCGCGCTCGCCGCTTCCAGGACGCTGGCGGCCAGTTCCTGGGGGGACATGTCGCGGTACTTGCTGTCCAGGAACTCGATCCCGGTCAACTCGCCCTGCGGGCCCACCGTGGCGCGGACCGCGCGGTCGGAGGAGAGCACCGCGAACGACGCCTCGCGCAGTTCGCGCTCGGTGCGCGCGACCGCCTCCTGCGCCTCGTGGAGTTCGGCCATCGCCTTCTCCAGCCGCTTCTCCAGCGGTTCCGTCACGCCCGCTCCGCCCTTCCGTGCCGCCTGGTCAACTGCTCCCTTGATCTTGCCTGGTGAGGGCCCTTCCGTGGAAGCCGTCGCCGCGTGGGATGCGTCTCTACGCGAAACGCCGTGCTCACCGGCCGATGACGGCCGGAGTGCCGCCCTCCTCGGTGCCCCACACGTCCGTGTCCTCCTCCAGGTAGTCGGCGGAAGTCGTGGTGCGGCGGCCCGGCTCCGTCTCCTGCTCGGCGCTGTCGCCGCCGCCGGTGGTCGACACCCGGGAGGCCGGCGAGAGGAAGGTGTCGCTGTCCTCCTGACGGTTCCACGGGCTGCGCCGACGCCGGTTGCGGCGTTCGCTCTCCTCCACCGCGTCGACCAGGACAGCGCGTACGCGCTCGCCGTTGCCCTTCTCGCCGCCGCCCGCGCCCATCCCGCCGGCCCCGCCCATCGGCATGCCGGGGCTGCCGGGTGTGCCCGGGGCGCCGGGGGTGCCGGCCGTCGCGGCGGCGGCCGGTGCGGCCGCGCCGGTGGCGGTGGCGGCGGTGCCGTCCGACAGGGGGTCGACGCCGGTCCCGGTGGATCCGGTGGACCCGTCAGCGGCCGCTCCGAGGGTTCCGTCGCCCGCGTAACCGCCGCCGGAGCCTCCGGCGTTCGCGGCACCGTTGCTGAGGCCGAGATCGGAGAGCGACACGTCCTGGCCGGTGGTGCCACCGCCGGGCAGGTCCGAACCACCGCTGCCCTGCGAGTTGAGGTCTCCGAGCAGGTCCGAACCGCCACCGCCCTGCGAGTTGAGGTCTCCGAGCAGGTCCGAAGCGCCGCCGCTCTGCGTGTTCAGACCGTCGAGCAGGTCCGAGGCGCCGCCGTCCTGCGAGTTCAGGCCGTTGAGCACGTCCGAGCCGCCGTTGTTCGCCGAGTTCAGGGCGCCCAGGTCCACCGTCTCGGTGTGGCCCTGCGGATCGGTGATGCTCGCGACTCCGGTGTCCGGGTCGATGATCTGGGTGCTGCCGTCCGGGAAGGTGGTGCTCAGCCGGCCGTTGTCGAGCAGGGTCGAGGAGCCGTCCGGGTTGGTCACCTTCGCCCCGTGGGTGAGATCGGTGACCGTGCTGCTGCCGTCCGGGTGCGTGGTGGTGAGCTGCCCGTCGCCCGGGTCGAACGAGGCGGAGCTGCCGTCCTGGTACGTGGTGGTGAAGTCGCCGCTGTCGAGCGCGGTGTGTCCGCCCGTCGGGGTCTGCAGACCGGCCTGGTCGCCGTTGAGGTTCCCGAGGTCGCCCAGGTTGTTCAGGTCGCCGGGCGACTCGGTCGTCAGGTCGGAGTTGATGTCGCCCAGGTCACCCAAGTCGCCCAGACTGTTCTGGCCGCCACTGTTGAGGTCGCCCAAGGAGCCGAGGTTCTGGGTCGTCGTGGTGCCGTCGGGGTCGGTGGTGGTCGCCTGGCCGGTCGCGGGGTCGACGTGCTGGACCGTGCCGTCGGGGAACGTGGTGGTCAGCCTGCCGTCGTCACCGAGCGAGGTCACCGAGCCGTCCGCATTGGTCACCTTGGCACCGTTGCCCAGGTCGGCCGTGGTCGTCGAGCCGTCCGGGTGGGTCGTGGTCAGCGTCCCGCTGTCGGCGTCGAAGGCGGTGCTGCTGCCGTCCGGGAACCCGGCCGTGACCTTGTCGTCGTCGAGCCCTGTGCTGCCGCCGGTCGGGCTCTTGAGGTTCGTACCCGCACCGCTGTTGGTCCCACCGCTGTTGAGCCCGCCGAGGTTGCCCAGGTTCGTGAAGGGCGGAGGCGCCTCGGTGGACAGCTGCCCACCGTCACCGCCGGTGCTCGGGCTGTTCACATCGCCGAGATTGCCCAGGTTCTTGACGACGGCGCTGTTCGCGTCGTTCAGGTTGCCCGTACCACCCGCGTCACCCGCGCTGTCCGTGCCGCCCGAGCTACCCGCGCCGTTCTGACCACCCGAGTTCAGCAGGTCGTCGAGGTCGGTCGAACTCACGGTCGCGGGGTTGTTCGTACCGTTGCCACCCGAGTTCAGCAGATCGCCGAGATCGATCGTGCTCCCGCCGCCCGGGTTGTTCGCGCCGTCCTGGCCGCCGCCGCCCGGGTTGTTCGCGCCGTCCTGCCCGCCCCCGCCGCCCCCGGGGTTCAGCAGATCATTGAGGTCGAGAGTCTGGTTGCCGCCCCCGCCGGGGCCGTTGAGGCCGTCCTTCAGGGCGTTCGCCTGGTCCTCGGCCGCCTTGGCCGCGTCGGCACGCAGCTTCTCCTGGTACGCCTTCTCGTCGGCGCGCGCCTTGGCGTCCTCGTCCCGCAACTTCTCGTTGTACGCCTTCTCGTCCGCGCGCGCCTTGGCGTCCTCGTCCCGCAGCTTGTCGTTGTACGCCTTGTCGTCCTCGGCCTGCTTGGCCGCGTCGTCGGCCGCCTTCTTCGCGTCCGCGGCGGCCTTCGCGTTCGCCTCGTCGAGCTCGTCCTGCGCCTCCTCGGCCTTCTTGTCCTTGTAGTCCGACGCGGCCGTACTCGTCGACTTCGGCTTGGGCACATTCTCCGAGAAGTCGTCGGAGAGATCGACGAAGTGGTTGTTCAGGGTGGCCTGCACGGTGGCCGCGGCGGTGCCCAGGTAGTCGTTGACGCCCTGGGACCAGATCTTGACCGCCCTGTCGCCCACCTTCACCCAGGCGTCCTTCTCACTGATGTCGCCGTACTCGTCGTGCACCTGCGAGAAGTCGCCATGGAAACTGGCCTGGACCATCTCGTTGTGCATGCCGGTCACCGTGAGGTCCGTCTTCGCGATGTTGTTCTCGTCCACCCACGTGCCGAGGTCGTCCAGGACGTAGCGCAGCACCTGATGCGGGTCGTAATACGGGGAGTTGGCCCACTTCACCCACGCCTTGAGGAGATCCCTGGCGGCGTTCTCCAGATAGGTGCGGCCCAGCGACAGGGCACGCGAGTAGACCGTCTTCCCGGTGCCGGTCTCGTCGCCGGTCCCCACACTGGAGTTGAAGGTCTCGACGTAGGCGTCGTAGTTGTCGCGGATCTTCTCAAGGAGGCTGCGGAAGACGTTCGCCGCCTCGCCCTTCCAGCTCGCGTCGTCCGCGGCGAAGCGGTCCTCCCAGTCCTTCAGCACCGGTGCCTGGTCCTTGAAGAACTGGGCGGCGTAGTCGAAGGACTGCCCGGTGGTCGTGAAGGAGTGGAGGTCCACCACGTTGGCGTCATCGACGCCGTCGCCCTCGAACCGGGCGTTCTCCGTGGAGCCGTCGTTCAACAGAGCCATGAGCGCCGCCCGCGGCCCGTTCATGTACTTGGCGAGCTTGATGGTGCTCATCTTGTCGTCGTTGTAGTCCGTGAAATCGTTGCCGCCGCGGACGTTCGCCGTGGACCAGTCCGTGGAGCCGGGATCGGCGAAGACGGTTTCGCCGTCGACCGTCACACGGCCCTCGAAGACGATCCGCGCCTGCTTGATGTTCCTCTTGTCGTCCTTGTCGAAGAAGTAGAGGTCGTAGTCCTCACCCGAGTGCATCAGGAAACCGGAGGCGCTGCGGTCCTTGGTGAGCGAGCTGAGGGGGATCTTCTGGAAGTCCATCCGGAAGAGCTTCCCGCCCTGGTCGGACTGGAGCTCGTCGAAGATCTCGCTGCGGGGCGGCACCGGCCAGCCGGTGATGTGCTTGACCAGAGCGGCCCACTTGTCCGACGTCGGATTCTTGTCGTCCTCGTACTCGTTGACGTTGCCAACGGAGTCCTTGTCGTACTCTCCGGCCACCGGGCGCCCCTTCTGCTCTGATCAGTCTTCATCCGTGCCGGCGGCACGCGTGGGCCATACGGACTCAGGAGTCGTCGTCGTCCGAGTCCGAGTCCGAGTCGTCGTCCTCGTCGTCGTCCGAGTCCGAGTCCGAGTCGTCGTCATCCGAGTCCGAGTCATCGTCGTCATCGTCGTCCGAGTCGTCGTCGTCCTCGTCCTCGTCCTCGTCCTCCGAGTCCTCGTCGTCGTCCGAGTCCGAGTCGTCGTCATCCGAATCGCTGTCGCTGTCGCTGTCGGAGCTGCTGTCACTGTCACTGTCGGAACCGCTGTCGGAACCGCCGGTGCTGTCCGAGCTTCCCGCCGTGAGCGTGTCGACCTCTTCGAAGGTCTGGAGCAGCGTCTGGGCGTCGATCGCGTCCAGGTTCTTGTCCTTGGTCTTGTTGGCCTCTTCGATGGTGTCGGTGAGCGCGTCCTTCAACTCCTCGAAGAGCTTGATCTGGTCCGTGAGCAGCGAGTTGATGGCCGTCGCCGCGGTCTTGACGCCGTCGACCAGATCGGACCCCGAGACCATGCTGCTCCTGACCATCTTGCCGAGCCGCAGCAGCTGCTGATCCTCTTCGAGGTTGCCCGAGGACTTATAACGGAGGAGGTCTTTGAGCGGGGTGACGCCCTCCTTGCCCTCATCCCGGTGCCGCTTGGCGGAGAGGTACACCGGGTGGACCTCGTCGTCCCGGAAGTTCTCCATCTGCTTGAGGTCGAAATGCTTGACGTCGGCCTTGTCGACGGCCATTGACGCTCTCCTGCCTGCCGCTCGGTGCCGGGCGGGCGGGCCCCGGCCGTATGCCGGGGCCCGCCCCTGGGACGGACGAAGGGTTACCTCGGCCGGGACCTAACGGGCCCGGACGCTGCCCCAGTTGTCGGAGCTCTTGCGCTCGTCGCGGGAGTGGTTGTCGTGAATGCTCTGGATCAGCTCACCGTTGTCGTTGAGCAGCTTGGCCATGTTCGCGGTGGCCTGGTCCCACTCCGCCTGCACGCCGCGGTACATCTCCTGGTCGGAACCCTCCCAGGAGCTGATGAGCGGCTTCAGCTCGTCCTCGAGGTTGTTGAGGCTCGTGATGATGCCCTTGGTCTGCTCCTGCAGCTCCTCGATGGCTTGCCGGACCTTGGGGTACTGCACATCGATGATGCCGTCGGCCATGACGTCTCCTCTTCGGTGACCGGGCGCCGGGGCCCCGGAAGTTCACGCGGACCGGCCTCGTCGTGCGAAGGCCGGTGCCACGACGGGGGATTCAGCTCAGCGCCTCGAAGACACCCTGGCTGGTCTTGCTGTTGAGGACCTCGGTCAGGTCCTGGTTCTCCTTCGCCACACGGTTGGCGGAGGACACGTTCTCCTGGAGCGCGTCGATCATCTTGCTGATCTGGACGACGACCTTCTGCGCCTCGGCGTTCCAGCTGCGGAAGAGCTTCAGCAGGGCCTGTCCCTCGTCACCGCCGACGCCCGAACGCGCGGCGATCTCGGCGACGTTGTTCTGGATTTTCTCCACCTGCTGGCGGGCCGACTCCAGGGAGGAGACGCCTCCCAGGCCCTTGGCATAGTCCGCTTTCCTGGCGGCGCTGTCGGCCATGTCACGTTCCCTTCGTTCATGTCTCTCAGGCGAGTCTCATCGCACCGTTACCCGCCGAGGCTAAAGAGAAGCGGGCGTTCCGCGCAACGCGTGCAGGGAAATTCTGAGCATCGGTGGGCTCGCCAAATTCTGTGCGCGGCAGTCCAGTTGTCCGCGAGGTTTCGGCGGGATGAACACGTATCCGGCGTTCGGTCCCGACGACCGGGCGCGACCATCCGCCCGTCGGCACGAAGCGGTCGCCAAACGGGCACGCGAAGAAGGCAAGCGGGCAACGGAGTTGACACATATACGGCAATGAGTACGCGTCACGGAATCCCCGGTCGCGAAACCCGACGGAAATTCTGAGCTTTATCTGAGGTTCGCCGTCGCGGCCGGGCCGGGACGGCTCCGGGTGAACTCGGTCCGCGCCGCGGCGGATTCGCCGTGGATTTGGCTCGAAGTCGCCCCACCCTCGCCACCCTTTTCCCTTTCTTCGCCACCCTTTGCACTGCTTTGCATGATCAGTGCTGGATGTCGGCTGCGCGCACAGTGCCCGCCCCGTCCGGTTTTCCGGGCTTCTCCGCCGGTTCGGTGCCGCCGGGCCCGGCGGCGTCGTCACCGCCGCAGGCCGGAGCCGTCACCTTGGCCTTGGCGGCACCCGTGGCGGCCGACGTGTCGAGGTCGACGCCGGTCGGCAGCGCCGCGAGCAGCGGTGCGGGGACCGAGCCGATGTCGTCCGCCGTGTACCCGAGGGCCGCCAGCGCGTCCTTGTCCGCGACGCGGTACTTCACGCCGTTCTCCGCCACCAGGTAGGTGGTTCCGGCGTGCGCGGCGCCGCTCGCGTGCAGGGCCCTGACCAGGGCGCCGCGCCCCGGCCGCACCACCGTGACGTCCGTCGGCACACAGGCCGGCTGGAGCGTGGTGCCCTCCGGCGCCGCGACCGGGGCCAGCCGGGTCAGCGGGACGAGTACGGACCTGATCCGGGCGCCGCCGTCGTCGCCGTCCACCTGCGCGCAGAGCGCGGACCCGCGCGGCACCGACTGCGGGACGGGCGGCGCGTCCGGCAGTTCGGCCGATCCGGCGGTGCCCGCGTTCTTCGCCCGGTGCTCGCGCAGCGCGTCCGCGCCGACCGTCCGTGCCTCGGGCGAACGGCCCTGGTAGGCGTCCTTCTGAGTGGCCGGGTCGCCGAGCACCAGGGCGGCGCCGAGGCGGGTCAGCGGCACCAGGCCGTCCTGGCGCAGCAGGTGGTACGTGCTGCCGCCGCCGGGCACGCTGACCTTGAACACCTGGCCGACCCGGCTGGCCTCGCCGCCGAGTTCGGGGCCGGCGCCGCCGCGGCCCGGCACCGACGGCGGCTTCAGGGCGGGGCCCGACGCCAGCGCGTCGAGGAAGGCCGCCGAGACCGGCGCCGCCTGCTGGGAGCCGTAGCCGAGGGCGTTGCGGGCGTCGGAGGCGCGGTCCAGCGGGAGCCGGCTGCCCCGCCACACCAGGTACTCGGTGTCGTCGGGGCCGCGTACCAGCAGCGCGTGGTCGCCGCTGACGGCGCTGGAGTCGAGCTGTGCCCCGGCCACCAGGGTCGTGGCACCCGGCTTGTTCACCCCGGTGTCCGCCACCGCTCCGGAGGTGCCGGACGACGCCCCGCCCGGCCCGGTGACGCACATGTGCCAGGCACCGTCGTCGAGTTGACCGGTGCCGGGCACGGTGTCGGGCGCCCCGGTGAGGCCGACCGCGGCGCCCACCGGCACGTCCTGGAGGGAAGCGGTGCGCACGTCCGAGGTCGGCAGGTCGGAGCCGCCGATCAGCCGCGCGGAGGCGTAGTTGCGCACCGGGTGCAGCACGCCGTCGGCGCCGGTCCACAGGTACCGGGCGCCGGTGTCCCGGTTGACCACCAGGTGCTCGCCGTCGCGCCAGCTGTCGTTCCCGCCGGGGCTCAACAGGCCGTAGACGACGGCTCCCCCGCTGATGAGGAGGGTCGCGAGCGCGCCGAAGACGACACCGCGGGTGGTGCGGCCCAGCGGGCTCTCCGGGGCGTCCGGGTCAGCCGTCAGCAGACCCGAGCTGAGCCTGCCCATCATGAACGTATGGGCGTGTACCTGGTCGCGTTTGGACTGCACGGCCTCTCCTCGACTTGTTCCAGATGTCCCTGCATACCGGCGTACCGGTGTGCTCAGCCGAACAGGCCGCGCAGCCAGCCGAACAGCCCCGCCGCCCAGAGGGTGAGGGGCACCAGCGCCACCGCGAGGCCGGTGTGCGCCACTTCCGCCGCACGGCCCCAGTAGGGCAGCATCCGGCGGCCCGGCACGGTCCAGGCGGCGATCACGAGCGCGGCCGCGGCGGCCAGCAGCACCGCGAAGACGACGGCGCGGCCGTTGCCCTGGCTGTCCACAGCCCAGGCGCGGGCGAGCAGCAGCAGCCCCCAGATTCCGGGCACGGACAGGGTCAGCCGCTGTCCGATGTGCACCAGGCCGCGGGAGTGCAGGAGCAGCAGCAGGCTCAGCGCGAGGGAGGTCAGCACCTCGGGCAGGTTCGGGTGTGCGGCGAGGACGACCAGGGTGGGTGCGGCGACGGCGCCGGTGGCGGCGAAGAGCGCGGTGACCCAGCGCCCGGCCAGCTCGGTGCGTTCGGCGACCTCGCTGCCCGCGTAGGGCTCGATGCCCTCCTGGAGCTGGCCGGCGGAGGACGGCAGTGCGGGCATCCGCATCCCGGCCAGTTTGAAGGCGAACGGCGGGACCGTGCCCGCGGCCAGCGCGACCACCGTGGCCACCAGGGCCACGGCGGCGGGGGCGCCGAGTCCGGAGTACCCCATGAGGGCTCCGGCGATCGCGGCGGCCACCGAGACCACCGCGGTGGCCAGCAGGGCCGGGGCGCCGACCGCGGTGGCGGCGAGGGCGAGGACCGCGCCACCGGCGCCCGCCGCGCCCGCCGCGAGCAGCCGCGCGCCCACCACCCGCGTCGCGTCCGGGCCGGTCACGTCGCCGCCGGGCAGCAGCCAGCCGGCCAGGGCCAGGCAGGGCGCGACGAGCAGGCCGAGCGCGGTGGCGGAGAGGCGGTCGCCGACCGCGCGGCTGGCCGAGCCCGCGCCCGCGAGGAGCAGCAGCCCGGCCACGGTCGCGAGGCCGGCCCGGGCGGAGCCGGAATCGGTCACCCCGGGCCGCATCACGAGGACGAGGGCGGCCACCACGGTCGCCACCGCGGCGCCCACCAGGAGTCCGCGGGCCGCTCGGGGGCTCCAGGTGTGCAGCCGCCGGCCCGCGGTGTCGGCTATCCCGTCCACCAGGTCGTCGAGCCGGGCCTCGGGCAGCGCCTCGGTGTGCGGGCGCAGGTAGAGCACGTCACCGTCGGAGAGGTCGGCCCGCGCGAGGGTGGTCTCCTCGTCGAGCGGGGCGTCGCCGAGCCGCTGCAGCACCCAGCCGGCGTGATCGAGCCCGGCTTCCTCGGATTCCTCGCCGACATAACGCAGCAGCGTGGGAAGGAGGTCGGCGACCGGTACGTCGGCGGGCACGGCCAGATCGACGGAAACGCTCGGCGCACGTACGGTCAGGCGGCACAGTGCGGCCACCACGCTGTCGGTCATCGGGTGAACTCTCGTCTTCCGTGGGGGCTTTGCCGGGAGGACTTCCCCCGGAGAGGGGATGTGCGAAGAGTACGGAAGGACCACGCGAGCGGGAACTGGGGGGCCGGGCCGCGGAATTGTCCCCGCAGGCCCGGTGACCGCAGCCCCGCGTGGACAGGTCGCGTTCCGTGAATGCAGACTACTGCCTATGTCCGTCGGCACGTGCTGCGGTCCGGGCTCCTTTGTCCGGTATGGAGTTGACCGAGGGTGCGGAAGTCGGTCGCCTCACAATCCGCTCGCAGCATTCATCCGGCGTTCATCGTGTCACCCGGAACCCGGAGAATCGGCGTGGTGCGGTCTTTCCCACTGCCGGGAGTACCCACTACCGGGAGTGCCGCTATTCGGCGCGGGCCGGAAAGCCAGTAAACCGGAGGTTCTGTTCCTTGAGCGTGGTGCTGTTTCGCCGGCCGGCCCGCAGGCGCGGACCGCAGATGCCGGACGGTCAATTGACCCTCCAGGAGCCACCGGTCCTCGCGGAGACGGTGCCGGACACCTCGGCGGTGTGGACGTACCTGCCGATGGTGCTGATGTCGGTGTCGATGATGCTGATGCTCCTGCGCACCGGTGGTGGCAACGGTGTCTTCATGTATCTGGCGATGGGTGTCATGGTGCTCGCCGCCGCCGCCATGCTCCTGGGCCAGCTGATGCGCCGCTCCGGCGAGCGCAAGCAGCGCCTGAAGGGCGAACGCCGCGACTACCTCCGCTACCTGGCGCAGATCCGCAAGCGGGTCAGGACCACCATCGCGGAGCAGCAGCGGGCGCTCGCCTGGCGGCACCCGGAGCCCGCCTCCCTGCGCTCGCTGGCCCGTACTTCGCGGCTGTGGGAACGCCGCCCGGCCGACGAGGACTTCGGTGAGGTCCGGCTCGCGGTCGGTGAGCAGCAGCTCGCTGTCACCCTCGAACCGGTCTCCACCCGCCCGGTGGAGGACCTGGAACCGCTCTGCGCGCACGCTTTGCGCCGCTTCATCCGCGCGTACTCCACCATCCCCGAGCAGCCTCTCGGTCTCTATCTGCGTTCTTCGGCCCGGCTTCTGGTGCGCCCCGACGAGGACACCGCGAAGGCGGAGCCGGACTCCGGGTCGTCCGACGCGGTACGCGGCCTGGTGCGCGCCATGCTCGGCCAGCTCGCGGTGTTCCACGCGCCCGAGGAGCTGTGGCTCGCGTTCTGCGTCAGTGACGAGCGGCGGCCCGACTGGGAGTGGGCCAAGTGGCTGCCGCACACGCTGCATCCGCACGAGGAGGACGGTGCGGGGCAGGTGCGCCGGGTCACCGCCGACCTCACCGAGCTGGACGATCTGCTGGGCGCCGAGTTCGCCGAGCGCCCCGGTTTCGATCCCGACGCCCGGCCGGGCCGTGACGAGCCGTACACGGTCGTCGTCCTGGACGGCGTCAGCGTCCCCGAGGGCCACCGCTGGGAGGGGCCCGGCTACCGCAACGCGCTGGTCATCGACCTCTCCGGGGCGCTGCGCTGGCGGCCGGGACGCAACACGCTGCGGCTGACCGCCGGTCCCGACACGGTGAATCTGGTGCGCACCGACCGCAGCCGCAAGGAGCGTTCCGTGCCGCTCGGCCGGCCGGACCGGCTCGGCCCGCTGGGCGCGGAGTCCCTGGCCCGGCTGCTGACCGCCCGGCGGATCAGCCTGGGCACCGACATCGCGCTGCCGCTGGAGACCGACGTCGAGCTGACCACCCTGCTCGGCATACCCGACCTGCACCGGCACGAGCCGCAGACCGCCTTCGACCGGCACACCGGTTCGGGCCGCCTCCGGGTGCCGATCGCGGTCGGCGAGGACGGCCGCCCGATGGAACTCGACATCAAGGAGTCCGCGCAGGGCGGCATGGGCCCGCACGGCATGCTGATCGGCGCCACCGGCTCCGGCAAGAGCGAGCTGCTGCGCACCCTCGTCCTCGGCCTGGCCCTCACCAACTCCTCCGAGACACTCAACTTCGTCCTGGTCGACTTCAAGGGCGGCGCCACCTTCCTCGGCCTGGACGAACTCCCGCACACCGCCGCTGTCATCACCAACCTCGCCGACGAGGCCGCCCTGGTGGAGCGCATGCAGGACGCCCTGCACGGTGAGCTCATCCGCCGTCAGGAGCTGTTGCGCGCCGCCGGCAACTACACCTCGGCCCTGGAGTACGAGCGGGCGCGGGCCGGCGGGGCGGACCTCACACCGCTGCCGAGCCTGTTCGTGGTGGTCGACGAGTTCAGTGAACTGCTCGCCGCGCACCGGGAGTTCATGGATCTGTTCGTGATGATCGGCCGCCTCGGCCGCTCGCTCGGGGTGCATCTGCTGCTCGCCTCGCAGCGCCTGGACGAGGGCCGTATGCACCAGCTGGAGAGCCATCTCTCGTACCGCATCGGCCTGCGCACCTTCTCCGCCATGGAGAGCCGCGGGGTGCTCGGTGTGCCGGACGCCTACGAGCTGCCGGCCCAGCCGGGCAGCGGTTATCTGAAGTCCGGGGTCGAGGCGCTGACCCGGTTCCGTGCCGCCTACTCCTCCGGTACCTACCGGCGCCGTACCGGCGCCGTGATGCAGGCCCGGGTGGCCAGCCAGGTGGTGCCGTGGACCAGCGGCTGGGTGGTGCCCCGAACCCTGGAGGCCGCGCCCGAGCCGGAGGTCGAGGAGAGCGGCGACGAGGAGACCCTGCTCGCGGTGGCCCTGGAGCGGCTGCGCGGCTCGGGACCGCCCGCGCACCGGGTGTGGCTGCCGCCGCTGGAGGCGCCCTCCCCGCTGGACGCGCTGCTGGGCGGTGTCGCCCCCGACCCGGAGCGCGGTCTCACCGCCGCCAAGTGGCCCGGGGCCGGCAAGCTGCGGGTGCCGGTCGGTCTGGTCGACAAGCCCTTCGAGCAGCGCCGCGACCCGCTGGTCGTCGACCTGGCGGGGGCCGGCGGCCATGTCGCCATCGCGGGCGGTTCGCAGAGCGGCAAGTCGACTCTCGCGCGCACGCTGATCGGCGCCCTCGCCCTGACCCACACTCCGGCCGAGATCCAGTTCTACTGCCTCGACTTCGGTGGCGGTGGCCTGTCGCAGCTGGCCGGTCTCCCGCACGTCGGCGGGGTCGCGGCGCGGCTCAACCCCGAGCGGGTGCACCGGGCCGTCGCCGAGGTGATGACGCTGCTCGCCCGCCGCGAGCAGTTCTTCGTGGACCACACCCTCGACTCGATGCAGTCCTACCGCCGCCGCCGGGCCGCAGGAGAATTCCCCGACCAGCCCTTCGGTGACGTGTTCATGGTGGTCGACGGCTGGTCCACGGTCCGCCAGGACTACGACGAGCTGATCCCGAAGTTCAACGAACTCGCCGCCCGCGGTCTCAACTACGGCATCCATCTGGTCATCACCACCACCCGCTGGGTGGAGCTGTCGGCGCAGATCCGCGACCAGTCCGCGACCCGTCTCGAACTGCGGATGGGTGACCCGATGGACTCCGAGGTCGACACCCGCAAGGCACGCACGGTGCCGCGCAGCGGCGGCCGTGGCATCACCGCCGACAGCAAGATGCACTTCCTCGCGGGTCTGCCGCGCCTGGACGGCAGCGGCTCCCTCGACGACCTCGGCGACGGCGTCGGCCATCTGGTCGCCGAGATCTCCCGGCACTGGAAGGGCGAGCGTGCCCCGCAGGTCCGGATGCTGCCGCACCGGCTGCCGCTGGCCGAACTGCCCGCGCCCGAGGGCACCGAGGGCGACGGCATGCGGCTGCCGCTCGGCATCGACCAGGACGCGCTGGAACCGGTCTGGCACGACTTCAGCCGTACCCCGCACCTGATCGTGGTCGGCGACACCGAGAGCGGCAAGACCAACCTGATGCGGCGCCTCGCGGAGGGCATCACCACGCGGTACACGCCGGCCGAGGCGAAGATCATCGTGGTGGACTACCGCCGTACGCTGGTGGACGCCGTCCCCGAGGAGTACCGCATCGGGCACGTGATCTCCCTGGACAACCTCACGGAGACCGTCGAGGGCGCGGCCCGCGCGCTGAAGACCCGGGTCCCCGGCGCGGACATCGCACCCGGCCGCATGCGCCGGTGCGACTGGTGGACGGGACCGCGCCTCTTCATCCTGGTCGACGACTACGACATGGTCGCGGGCAACTCCTTCCAGAACCCGTTCGAGCCGCTCTTCCAGCACCTCACCCTCGGCTTCGAGATGGGCCTGCACCTGGTCGTCGCCCGCAGTGCGATGGGCGCGGGGCGCGGGATGAGCGACGGCCTCGTACGCCGCATGGACGAGGCCAACAACCCGGCCGTGGTGCTCTCCTGCCCGCCCACGGAGGGCCGCCTGTTCGGCAACACGAAGCCGCTCAACCTGCCGCCGGGCCGGGCTCAGCACATCGCCAGGGGCCGGGCGCGGCTGATGCAGACGGCGCTGGTGGAGGCGGCACAGGAGCAGGAGGCCTGAGGGCCCGGTGTACTGAACGTGTACTGAACGGCGGCGGGGGCCCACCTTGAGGTGGGCCCCCGCCGCCGTTCGGTCCTTCAACCGCTCAGTCGCTGCCCGCCGCGTCCGCCTGCGCCGGGCGCCAGCCCCGCGCGCGGGCCCGGGACAGGGCGAACCCGGCCCAGAGCGCGGCGAGGACGGCCGCCGAGCCGAAGAGGACGAAGAGGGTGGCGCGGCCGGTGGCCCGGTCGGCGCCCGAGGTGTCGCGGACGGTCACGGGGTCCGCGGCATGCCCGGCGCCAGCCGCCGCACCGGATCCCGAGCCGCCCAGCACGGTCGTGACGGCGGCGTAGGGGTCCAGCTGCGGGATGTCGGCCGGGTACGCGGTCGCGGTCAGGCGGCGCGTGACGGCGTCGGCGGAGTCGTCGGGGCGGACGGCGCGGACCGCGGCGGCGGCTCCCGCGGCGTAGGCGGCGGCCACCGAGGCCCCGCTGCCGAGGTAGTGCCCGGTGCCGCGCGGGCCGCCGGAGACCACACCGGCGCCGGGAGCGGCCAGGTCGATGCCGTCGGTGGCCGGGGAGTTGTCCGGGCGGGCGCCGCTGGGGAGCATGCCGGCGACCGAGAGGACTCCGGGCTCACCGGCCGGCCAGTACGTACGGGCCGGGACCTCGTCGGCGCCGGAGGCGGGCGGGTCCGGGGTGGCCGCGGCGACCACCACCGCGCCGGCGGCACGCGCCTCGGCGACCGCGCGGGTGACGTCCTTGTCGCGGCCGGTCAGCGCCACCCCGACCGCGATGACGTCCGCGTGGGCCGCGGTCGCCTCGCGCAGCGCCGTGGCGACCAGGCCGGCGCTCGCCTTGCCGAGCCGGTCGGTGCCGCGCAGCGCCAGGATCTTCGCGTCCGGGGCGACTCCGGCCAGGCGCGGTCCCGCCCCGCCGGTCCCGGCGATCAGCCCGGCGAGGAACGTGCCGTGCCCTACGCAGTCGTCGTCGGCGTCGCCCTGCGCGGTGACCCGGCCGTCGAGTCCGGCGGCGCCGGGGGCGACCCCGGTGTCGATCAGGGCGACGGTCACGCCCGCGCCGGTGCTGTGCCGGTGCATCCGGTCCAGGTCGAGGCGCTGGCGCGACCAGTCCTGCTTCTTCGCCGTCTCCTTGGATGCGGGGACGCAGGCCGTCTGCTCGGCGTCGGGGTCCAGCGCGGAGGGCATGGCGGGCAGTTCCTGGCTCTTGCCGTCGGCCGCCGGGGCGGCCGGGGCGGCCGCCCCGGCCGGTGCGGCAGCGGGCAGCAGCAGGGCGGCGGCGAGCCCCGCACCGGACAGCAGGCGGGCGCCCCTGCGGGCGGGCGGCCTCACCGGGCCGCCTTCGGGGCCGCCGCCGCGCTCACGTCGTCGGGCGACAGGACGCGCAGGTCGTCAAGGGTGGGCGCGGTCAGCGAACTGAGCCGTCCCGCCTGCCGGGTGACCATGAGGTCGACCATCTGGCGGGCCTGGCGCGCGTTGCCGAACGAGCGGTCGCGGGGCAGCGAGTCGAAGTACTCCTTGAGCAACGGGCCGGTGCCGGGGCCGCATTCGTAGCCCATGCTCGTGGCCTGGGCGCGCACGATGGTGACCAGTTCCTCGGAGGAGTAGTCGGCGAAGGTGATCCGGCGCGGGAAGCGGGAGGCGAGGCCCGGGTTGGAGCCGAGGAAACGCTCCATCTCGTCGGTGTATCCGGCGACGATGACGATCACCTCGTCGCGGTGGTCCTCCATCAGCTTCAGCAGGGTGTCCACCGCCTCCTGCCCGAAGTCGGCGCCGTCGCCGCGCGGGGTGAGGGTGTACGCCTCGTCGATGAACAGGACGCCGCCGCGGGCCCGTTCGAAGACCTCGCGGGTGAGCTGGGCGGTGTGGCCGATGTAGCGGCCGACCAGGTCGGCACGGGCCGCCTCGATCAGCTGGCCCCGCTGAAGGATGCCGAGCTGGGTCAGGATCTCGCCGTAGAGGCGGGCGACGGTGGTCTTGCCGGTGCCGGGCGGTCCGGTGAAGACCAGGTGGTGACTGAGCGAGGGCACGGGCAGCCCGGCGGCGGCCCGGTGGCGGGCGGTGGTGATCAGGTTGACCAGGTCGGCGACGTCGCGCTTCACCTCGGACAGGCCGATCATGTCGCCGAGGCGGGTCAGCGGGTCGTCGGCCGGGACCGCGGTGTCGGCGCTCTGGCCCGCCGCGGTCGCGGAGACGTCCTCCGGCAGCAGCAGCCGCAGGTCGTGCTCACCGACCTGGGCCTGGGCGGAGAGCCGGACCGCCTGGCGGTCCACCATCTCCTCGAACACCCCGCGCGCGGCACGGCCGTTGCCGAAGCCGGCGTCGCGCGGCAGCGCCTCGAAGTGCGCGGCGAGCGCCGCCGCGGTGCCCTCCCCCAGTTCGTACTGGTGCTGGGTGCACATGCTCTCCATGATCGCGACCAGGTCGGGCACCGAGTAGTTCTCGAACTCGACGGTCCGTGAGAAGCGGGAGGCGAGGCCCGGGTTGGAGTTGAGGAAGGACTCCATCTCGCGGGAGTAGCCGGCCGCGACGACCACGACCTCGTCGCGGTGGTCCTCCATCAGCTTCAGGAGGGTGTCGACCGCCTCCTTGCCGAAGTCGGCGCCGCCGTTGCCGCTGTCCGAGGTGAGGGTGTACGCCTCGTCGATGAACAGCACGCCGCCGAGGGCCCGTTGGAAGGTCTCGCTCGTCTTGATCGCGGTGCCGCCGACGACCTGGGCGACCAGGTCGGCGCGGGAGACCTCCACCAGGTGCCCGCTGCGCAGCGATCCCAGTTCGGCGAGGATCGCCCCGTAGAGGCGGGCGACGGTGGTCTTGCCGGTGCCGGGGGGCCCGGCGAAGATCAGGTGCCGGCTCATCGGCGGGGCCAGCATGCCGAGTTGTTCACGGCGCCGGGCGAGCTGGGTCAGATTGACCAGGGTCCGCACCTGCTGCTTGACGTTCTCCAGGCCGATCAGCGCGTTGAGGGCGCCGAGCGGGCCGTCCACCCGGTCCGGCGGGGGCGCGTCGGCGGCGCCGGACCCGGCCGGGTCGGTGTTCTCGGCGCTGCCGCTGCCCCAGGCGTCCCGCTTGCCGTTGCCGGTGCTGTTCAGGCCGTCCACGGCGAGCCGGTCGCCCGGCGCGGTCTGCACCAGGCCGCCGCCCTCGTTCTCCCGGGCCAGGCAGTTGACGAGCGAGACCGGCGCGGTGGACTCGACCCGGAAGCCGTCCTGGGCGCCGCCGGTCGCCTCGCAGCCGCTGAGCGAGGCGAGCGCGCCCTCGCTCAGCAGGAAGCCGTGGCCCTTCGCGGCGTGCACCGACGTGCGGTTGGCGGTCAACTCGCCGCCCGCGGCGACCAGTACGCCCTCCTCACCGGATATCTCGACGCGGAAGTCGCGGACCGTGACGTTGCCTCCGTCCTCCACGACCAGGCCGCCGGTGGCGGAGTCGGAGACCCCGCCGCCGGCCAGGTACAGGGTGCTGCCGGAGGACACGCGTACGCCCGCGCCCTTCGGCCGGACGATCTCGCAGTCCTCGACGCGGCCCCGGGCGTCCTTGGCGGCGGTGATGCCGTCGCCCGCGGGTTCCACGAGCCGTGCTCTGCGCAGCATCGGGTTGGCGCCGCCGGTCAGCGCGACGGCGGGCGAGCCGCCGATCACCTCCAGGCGGTCCAGCTCCGGTGCCGCGTCCTCCTCCAGGAGCAGTCCGGTGTGCTCGCAGTCGCGCACGGTCAGGCCGGTCAGCGCCGGGGAGGCGGCCCCGGCGACGCGCAGCGCGGCGCTGCCCGCGCCGTCCACCCAGCAGTCCTCGAAGGTGCCGCGCGCCCGGTCGGTGACGAGCAGGCCGTGGCCGCGGGAGCGCGAGACACGGCAGCGGCGCAGCACCGGGTCGGTCCCGGAGGCCAGCACGATCCCGTGCCCGGAGGCTCCGGTGACGCGGACGTCCTCCAGCGTGTTGCGGCCCGCGCTGCTGAGGTGCACGCCCGTACTGGTGTCGTGCACCACGGTGCGGATCACCGTCAGGGAACTGTTCTGCTCCAGGGCGATCGAGGGCTTGTCCGTGGAGGAGATGTCGCAGTCCTCCACGGTGCCGCGGGACTCGCCGTTGGCCAGCAGTCCGTTGCCGCGGGCGTCGCGCACCGTGCAGCCGCGGACGCGCGCCTCGCCCTGCTCCGCGAGGACCAGGCCACTGGTGCCCAGGTGCTCGAAGGTGCAGGACTCCACGGTGGTGGGCGTGGTCGAGGTGACCACGACGCCCGCGCCCTTCGGGTTGCTCACGCGGCATTCGCGCAGCGCGAGCGAACCGGTGCCGCCGGCGAGCAGCGCGGTCCAGGCGGCGCCGACGATCTCGCAGCCGTCGAGGGCGGCCTGCCCGCGCCGTACGTCCACGGCCGGCTGTTCGGCGTCGCCGCCGCGCAGGGTCAGCTCGGTGAGCATCACGGCGTCGGCGCGCAACGCGAGCACGCTGCCCGAGCGCGGCCGGATCTCCACGGTCCCGCGCCCCTCGGCGGCGGTGAGGGTGACCCGGGTGTGGACCACCAGATTCTCCGCGTATGTCCCGGGCCGGACGCTGATGAGCGCGCCGGTCCGGGCGGCAGCGAGTGCCTCACCGATCGTCCGGTAGCGGTCCTGGTCCCCTGGACCGACCGTCAGTACCTGGCGCGACACGCACCAACCTCCTTGCCGTGGCGGCGTCTTCAGCGAACGCCCCGCTTCGCCGGGGGCGCGTGTCGGCGAGCCGACGATCTCATCATGCCTTGCCCGGTCAGAGGCTCCACTTCTGGGCGTCGGCTCCGTTGCAGGTCCACAGCTGTATGGGCGCCCCCTTGTCGGGGTTGCTGCCCTTGATGTCCACGCACATGCCGACGACGGTGTTGACCAGGTCGTGGCTCTCGTTCAGGACGAACTTCTGGGCGTCGTTGCCGCTGCAGTAGGCGAGCTGCATGGGGGTGCCGGGGGTGAACGCCGCGTTGGCGACGTCCAGGCACAGGCCGCCGATGCGGACGGTGCCGTCGGACCCGAACTTCCAGCGCTGCGCTTCCAGGCCCGTGCAGTCCCACATGATCAGGTTCTTGCCGTCGCGGAAGTCGGCGTTCGGTACGTCGAGGCAGCGGCCGTTGAGATGGCTGCGGAAGGACACGGGGCCGCTGAACGTCACGGGGGCGGGGGCCTTCGCGGGCGTGTTCTTCTTGCTTTCGGACTTCTTGGTGTCGCTCTGCTTCTTCGACTGCTTCTGCGCCTCGGCCGTCTTCTCGGCGGCGGAGGCCTTCGGCTCGCTCTTGCCCGCGGTGACCGTGGGAGCGGCGTTCCCCGCCTTCCCGCTCTTCCCTTCGTCCTTCTTGCCGTCGGCCGAGGCGCTGCCGCTGGGCGTGGCCTCGGAGAACGCGCCCGGCGTGTCCTGCTCGCTCCCGTCGAGCACGGTGCCCGCCGCCGTCGTCTGCTTGCGGTCGTTGTCGTCGTTGTCGCCGCCCAGCACCAGGAACGGCACCGAGACGAGCAGCGCCCCGACGACCGCGGCGCCGGCCAGCACCGCCTTGCCCGGCCGTCCCACCGGCCTGGCCTGCTGGTCCGGCTGGTCGATCGCGGTCGCGGTCATGGTCCGTACGAGCGCGGGCAGCCGGCTCTTGGCCGCGGCGGCGGCACCGGGATCGCCCTCGGCTCCGGCCTCGCTTTCGGCCCCGGCTTCCGGCTTCGCTTCCGCCTCTGGCTCCGACTCCGCTTCCGCTTCCGCTTCCGCTTTTACGGTCGAGCTCTGTGCGGCCGTCTTCGCGTCGGCATCGCTGCCACCGGCGACGGCTTTCGTGCCTGCCTCGGGCTCCGGCTTCGCCTCTACGGGCTCGGACTTGGGAGCGGTCTCGGCGGCGGAGGCGGACACGGCCGTGGCCGTCTCCTCGCCGCCGGTGCCGGACTCCGCCTCGGGGGAGGCGGGGGATTGCTTGGCCGAACGCGTCACGGGGTCCTCCCTATGGTGTGGGACCGGGGTTCAGAAGAGTTGTCGGTACGGGCGGCCGCGCCGGGGTCCGGAGCGTCGATGAGACGGTCCGCCGGTACGAGCAGCGGGGCGGCGGCTCCGGCGTTGGCCATCAGCGAGGCGCCCGAACCGCTCAGCGCGCGGGCCAACTCCCGCGCGGGGAGACTGTCATGGTGAAGTGCCGGGGACATGAACGCGTGTGCCGGCGAGGTGAACAACAGCACCACCGGCGTCCCGTCCTCGCCCGCGGCCGTGAGCGGCTCGCCGTCCGGTGCGCGCAGCACCGTGACCTCCGCCTCGGCGAGCGCCGCCAGCGCCGTGTCCACCGAGCCGTAGCCGGTGGCCGCCCGCTGGGCCGCAGCGTCGACCGGATCGGTGGGCTCGGGCCAGCCGAGGGCACGGGCCGAGGGCCGGTACTCCGGGTTCGCGCGGTACTCCGCGACGGCGCCGTCCCCGTCCGACTGCCACTCCCCCAGCACCGCCCACTGCGGCGGCGTCCGCTCCTCGGTCCACTCCGGGTCCACCACCCCGATCCAGTGCCCCGGCGCCCGCCGTGCGGCGGCCCGCACGGCCTCGGGTATGCCGGGGAGGTCGGTGGCCGCGGTGGTCTCGGCCGTGTGCCCGCCCTGTTGCCGTTCTCCGGGCCGCATCTCCACCTGAACTCTCGTGGTCCGTACGAATTCTTGGGTGCCGAACGGCATGCGCACACGCCGACACTGATCAGATCAGGGAGCCAACAGGATGCCACACGCGCCTCTTTGACAGGGCGCCGGGAATGGCCCGGATCGGGCTTTCACGTGCCCGTTTGCCGCCCGAGTCGCGTACTTTCCGGGAGTTGTGAGACGAGAGCGGACAAAGTGACAGGACAGTTCGGAAGGGATAGGAGGGAAGGGAGCGCTGCCGGTCCGGCGACGGGCTAAGTTGGTTACGCCGTCGGCCACTTCGGCATATCGCGCCATCCGGCCGGACGTCCGGGCCGAAGCCGTACGAGGCGGGCCCTCCCCCACCGTCAGCTCCGCCACCGAGGAGGAGTACCGCATGTCCGCCGAGCCCCAGGCCGCCGCCGCCCGCGCAGAGGAAACCGGGCCCCCGGCACCGGAGGCGGAGACGCCGAGTCCGGCCGCCACCGAAGCCGAAGCCAAGGCCGAAGCCGGAGCCGAGCCCACAGAGGCACAGAACCCGGCCCCGGAACCGGCGCCCGCGACGGCACCGGTCGAGAAGACCACCGCGGCACCCAAGGAGTCCGTCGCCGTGGCGGCGGCCGTCGCGACGACGCCGCCGGGCACCAGGTCCGTCACCGGCGTCGACCGCGGACGCCCCCGCAAGCCGGTCCTGGCGGGAGCCGCGATCGCGGGCGCCGCCCTGGTCGCGATACCGCTGCTGCTGATCGGGAGCGCGGGGGACGACGGGCAGCGCGACACGGCGAAGAACGCGGCCGCGGCGGGCGACACCGTCCTGAACCCGGAGTCCGCTCCCGCCGCCCTGGACGACTACGTGGCCGAGAAGCCCAGCGCCTCCCCCCACAAGAAGGCGCCGAAGAAGAGCCCGGTGCCGAAGGTCGCCGCGACGCCC
>NZ_JBFAKV010000001.1:652148-652785 GCF_040655895.1 Streptomyces sp. NPDC050264 | reverse complement strand
GATCAGCCCGTCGACGGCGGAGAACTGCCCGGTGACGCCGATCGCGGCCCGCACGCCGTCCGGCGATTCGGCGAGGTCGTGGCCCGCGACCTGAGCCTGTCCGCCGTCGGCGGTGATGAGCGTGGACAGGATCTGCACGGTGGTGGTCTTGCCCGCGCCGTTCGGCCCGAGCAGCGCGAAGACCGAGCCGGCCGGGATCCGCAGATCGATCCCGTCGAGGACGGTCTTGTCGCCGTACGCCTTGCGCAGACCGACGGCGGAAACGGCGGCCGGGGCGGTAGAGGGGGTCGGTTGTCCGTCCCCAGTGCTGGATGTGGACATGACAGAAGAAGGCATGAGGTTCTCCCGTTCGGGTGCTGGATCGGCTCTGGAACAGCGGGAAGTCAGGGCGTAGGCGGGGCGTAGCCGGGGGCAGGGAATGGGGGCAGGGAATGGGGAGCGGGACGGAAGGGGCCTAGGCGGAGGGGGCTGAGGCGGAGGAGGCCGGGACGGAGGAGGCCGGGACGGAGGAGGCCGAGGCGGAGGGGCTGAGGCGGAGGGGCTGAGGGCGGAAGGGGCTGAGGTGGAGGAGGCTGGGACGGAAGTGGCTGAGGGCGGAAGGGTCCGAGGTGGAGGAGGCTGGGACGGAAGGGGCTGG
>NZ_JBFAKV010000001.1:597551-652050 GCF_040655895.1 Streptomyces sp. NPDC050264 | reverse complement strand
GAGGGCGGAAGGGGCTGAGGCGGAGGAGGCCGAGACGGAGAGGCCGAGGGCGGAAGGGGCTGAGGCGGAGGAGGCCGAGACGGAGAGGCCGAGGGCGGAAGAGGCCGGGACGGAGGAGGACGGGACGGAAGGGGCTGAGGCGGAGGAGGCCGGGGCGGGCGGGGATCAGACGCGGGCGCGCCGGACCTCGATGTTGCCGTGCCGGGTACGAGCTCTGACTTCAACCGTGTCCTCGGTCTTCCCCGGGCTCTCGGACGCGGTGAGCGAGTTGAGAACCTGCCCGGAACCCGAGCTGACGTCGAGCCAGGCGGCCGTGCCCTCGCGAACGCCGACCTCGATGGCCCCGTAGGACGTCTCCAACTGCACGGTTCCCCGGGCGACTTCGAAGAGACGCAGAGTGCCGTGGGCGGTGGTGGCGGTGACGGAGCCCTCGGCCCGGTCGATGGTGATGTCACCGTTGGCGCCGCTGACCCGCAGATCGCCCGTGATGTCGCCGAGGGTCGTGGTGCCGTGCGTGTTCTTCAGGACGGCAGCGCCCTCCACGGCGCCGACGCGCAGACTGCCGGAGCTGGTGGTGATCTCGGCCGGGCCTGTGACCCGGTCCACGGAGATCGAACCATGGGAGGCGGTCAGGTGCAGCGGCCCGGTCGTGCCGAAGCGGACGTCGCCCGACGAAGTCTTCACGCGGACCTCGCCCAACGTCCCCTCACCCCGTACCTGCGCCCAAGCGCCGGTGATGTCGAGCCCCGAGCCGGCGGGCAGTTCTACCGTCACGTCGACGGTGCCGGTGCGGCCGAGGCCGAAGAGGGCGGCCTTGGGCGTCCTGATGTGCAACGTGCCGTTGCTGAAGGCGACCTCGGTCTGCTCGGCGGCCTTGACGTCCAGTTCCCTCTTCGCATCGCGGGGCCGCGCTTCGACGACGGTGTCGCCGCGCTTGCCGGCCACGAACTGGAGGGACCCGGCGTCCACATGTGCGGTGACCGAGATCGGCTGCGGAGTGTCGAAAGCAGGCATGGCTGTCCCGTCCTCTTGGCTCTTGGTGCGCCCCGCTGGGGGACGTGAAGGTGGATGGCGAGTGGGGCGGCGTGCGGTGTGCAGCGTGTGGCGTGCACCGTGTGGAGTTCCGGCCGACGGGTTCCGGGTTTCGGGCGCCAGGCGCCTGGCGCCCGAAACCCGGTGGTCGGCTGCGGTCAGCGCACCCAGCCGGTGAAGCTCTGTCCGACGGCGCGGGTTCTCTCCGGTGTACGAGGCTGAGCGCCGCCCGGTTCGACGGCGGCCGAGACGGCCCGCACCAGCCACGCGTTGACCGACAGCCCCTCGCGGTTCGCCGCTTCCTCTGCGCGAGCCTTGAGGTGGGCGGGCAGCCGCAGGTTGACGCGCGCGGTGCCGCCCTCGTCGGCGGCGTCGGCCGCGGCGGGGGCCGGAGCCGGAGCCGTCAGCGGTTCGGGCTCCCGTCTCTGCTCCCCGTGAGGAAGATCGCCGGGCGCCAGCATCACCACGAAGTCGGGGTCGAGCCCGCGCAGCCGTACATCGACCGAACCAGGGGCAAGTTCGCGGGTGACCTCGCCCATCGCGGCGGAGAGCGCGTTGAGCAGGGTCAGTCGGGTCGCCGACTCCAGGGGGGCGGTGAGCCGCTCGGCCAGCGCGCGAGCTTCATCCCCTCCGGCTTCGGCGGCCACCGCGAGTTCGCGGCGGAGCGAGTCGACGTACGGCGTGAGGTCCATGGCGCCATAATGGCACCACAATGGCACCATGCGCAAGACCGGATGCGATCTGAACGTTGCCGTACGCCTGCGCACGTGCCCTGAACTGCGAGAACGCGGTGGCGCCAACTTGTCTCGACGTGATGCCATCGAGACTCTGGACCGAGCTGGAGTCAGCAATGGCGCCGAATGGCGCCAGGTGGCGCCACGTGGGTGCCAAACGACACCACGCGGCGCCACAGGCCTCGTGCGGCAGCTACACGGCGCGCCGCGCCGGTCCGCCACGCACGGCGCGCCGCGCCGGTCCGCCACGCACGGCGCGCCGCGCCGGTCCGCCACGCACGGCGCGCCGCACAAGCCCGTCACGCACGGCGCGCCGCACAAGCCCGTCACGCACGGCGCATCGCTCGTGGTGTGGTGCCACACGGCGTTCACGCTGCCGCAGCACCGCGCCCCTACCGTCGGAAGGATGACGACATCGGGGCACGGCGGCCGGCACGGGCGCGCCGCAGACTGGCTGCTCGCCTGCGCGGGCGGTGTGCTGCTGACGCTCATGACCCGGTTCAACGCGGAGCTCGCCGCGTACTCGACCGCCGCGTACGCCTCCTGGATCGCGCACGCGCTCGGCGCCGCCGTGGCGCTCGGCCTGGTCGGGATCGCGGCCCGCCGCCCGTTCGACCCGCCGGACCTCTCGCCCGGCAGGGCCCCGCTCTGGTTCCATCTGGGCGGCATCCCCGGCGCCCTCGTGGTGACGCTCTCGGCGATCGCCGTCAACAGCGACCTCGCCCTCGCCGGCACCACCGCCTTGATGCTCACCGGCCAGATCCTCTTCGGCATCGCCTCCGACGCCTGGGGCCTGCTGCGCGTCCCGCGCCGCCGGATCACCGGAGTCGACCTCGCCTCCGCGTTGTGTGTGCTCGGCGGCAGCCTGCTGATCGTCACGGGCGGGGCGTGAGCGCGGTGTTCCCGTACGTGGTGCTGGCTCTCCTCAACGGAGTCCTCATCGGCACGAGCCGCGCCGTCAACGGTCAACTGGCCGCCCGCATCGGAGCCTTCAGAGCCTCGGTCTGGAACCACGTCGTCGGCTTCGCGTTCCTGACGCTGTTCCTGCTCGGCGCGATGGTGCTGTTCGGCAGCTGGCCAGGACCGGGCGACGCCCCTCCCGCCGCGTACCTCGGCGGCGTGTTCGGCGCCCTCTTCGTCGCCGTCAACAGCCACGTCTTCCCGCGCCTGGGCGCCATGAACGCCTCGCTCCTGGTGATCGGCGGGCAGGTCCTGTCGGCGGTGCTGCTCGACTGCGTGGCACAACGCGCGTGGCCGACGGCGCTGCGTATGGGGGGAATGGCCCTGGTCCTGGCCGGGCTGATTCTGCCGCGGGTCGTGCAGCGGGGTCGGCCGCGCTGAGGGCGCGGACGGGTCGAGGCGTTCCGGGCTCTACTCGATCTGCTGCTCGTCGAGTTGATGGTCGGCCCATACGTAGGTCACGGGAAGCAGCTCACTGATCCGAACGGTTCGGATGGCCCCACCCGTCCCGTCCCCGACGATGACCTCGATATCGGGGAAGTAGTCGAACAGCACCTGGCGGCACCGCCCGCACGGCGGCACGACGCCCCGGTCGCGGTCGCCCACGGCGACGATGGTGTCCAGCTCGTACGCGCCCTGGGCGGCGGCCGCGCCGATGACGACGAGCTCCGCGCAGGGTCCGCCGGTGAAGTGGTAGGCGTTCACGGCGGTGACGATCCGGCCGTCCCGGGCACGGGCCGCGGCGGCAATGGTGTGGTTGTCGCCGCGACAGCGCGTGCGGGCGACGTCGGCCGCGGCGTCGATGAGTTCGTGGTCGACGCGCGGTGCCTGCGTGGTCATGGTGGTCTCCGCTCAATTCGGGCCCAGCTCGGTACGCCGGGCAATTCAGTACTCGGGCAGCCCTCGGGCTACCGGCCTCCCCGCGGCGACCTTCATCATCGCGGCAGGCCCCAGGCGGGCGGGAACACCCCCCCGGGGCCTGGCGGGCGGGAACGCCCGGGGGAGCCCGCGTCGCGGCCCGCCCCGAAAGGGACCCTGGTCAGGGGCGTGTCGTAGGCGCGAGTCTCGCTTCGTTGCCTTACTGGGTCCTTACGGCCTGACATATCGAGGCTCCGTGGGCGCATACTGGCATCACGATGACGAAGCCCTCCGCGCCCCGACGCCACCTGCCGACAAGCCCCTTCAACGCTCCGTCCGCTGCACCCCCCAAGCACTTCGCCCTGGGGGATCGGGTCACTCACGACCGCTACGGCCTGGGAAGGATCATCGGCGTCGAGAACGGCGTCGCGATGCTCGTCGACTTCGGCTCACGCCAGGCCCGCATCAGCAGCCCGTACACGCACATGGACAAACTCTGAAGTTCGTCCAACCGGCCGGCCCCGGCCTCTTCCCCTGATCGGTGAGGGAGAGGGCCCGGGGCTTTGTCGTGTCGCACATCACCCCGGCGACCAGCAAAAAGGCCCTCCCGAAGGAGGGCCGTGGAGAGGCGCCCCCGGCAGGACTCGAACCTGCGGCCAAGCGCTTAGAAGGCGCCTGCTCTATCCACTGAGCTACGGGGGCCGGTGTGTGGCCGGTGGCGCGGACCGGATGTGGGGGAGATCCGTGACCTTGCCGGGGACAAGGATAGGGCTCCCGGGTCCCGGACCTTGCTGCTTCACCTCCGTGATGCGATGTGGAGGTTCAGTGAAGCGGTCCTGATAATCGCAGGCAGGTACGAATCGTGCATCGCTTTTGGCGTCTCACGCCCCGGGTGTTGTGCACTCGTTATGCCTGCGCCCCCTGCCTCCCCATCCGTCCCGCTGTGTGCTTCCTGTGCGGAAACGAGCACCTTGTTCGGGGTGCCGTGCCTGCCGACCGGTGCTTTATCGGCGCGCAGAGGTGGTCATATGCTTCAGAAAGCGGCCAAAATTGGGCATTCTTCGCATGTGGTGACCTTGGACGTACGGCCTCAGCTGCTCGACGCACTTACCGCCCTGCGCGACCGCGTCGCCGCCGCGCGCTTCCCGCTTCCCCTCGCGGGGGCACCACGGGCGCGCTCCAACCGCGGTGAGTTGCTCGCACAGCTCGACGACTATTTGGTGCCCCGGCTGCAGGCCCCCGAAGCCCCGCTGCTCGCGGTGATCGGCGGCTCCACGGGGGCAGGCAAGTCCACCCTGGTGAACTCCCTCGTAGGGCGCGTGGTCAGCGAGGCGGGCGTGTTGCGGCCGACGACGCGTACGCCCGTACTCGTCTGCCATCCCGACGACCACCACTGGTTCTCCGGGATGCGGGTCCTGCCCGACCTCACGCGCGTGTGGGTGCCCCGACAGGCGGACGACGAGGCCGACGGCGACCTCGACGAGGACGAGGCGCTGACGCCCCTCCTGGAGGACGGGGAGCGGGCGTTGCGGGTGGAGACCGCGGGGACGATGCCTCGGGGACTCGCCCTGCTGGACGCGCCGGACGTCGACTCGCTCGTCGCCGAGAACCGGCTCCTCGCCGCCCGGCTGATCAACGCCGCCGACGTGTGGGTCATGGTCACCACCGCCTCCCGTTACGCCGACGCCGTGCCGTGGCACCTGCTGCGTACCGCCAAGGAGCACAACGCTTCCCTGGTCACCGTGCTCGACCGCGTACCGCATCAGGTCCTCGCCGAGGTGTCGCGGCAGTACGGCGCGCTGCTCACCAAGGCCGGACTGGGGGAGGTGCCCCGGTTCACCGTGCCCGAGCTGCCCGAGTCGACGGGCGACGGCGGGCTGTTGCCGGCCACCGCCGTCGCGCCGCTGCGTGCCTGGCTCACCCATCGCGTCCAGGATTCCGACGCCCGGGCCCTCGCCATGACCCGCACCGCCCGGGGCGTCCTCGACTCGCTGCGGACCCGGATGCCGGAACTGGCCGCATCCGTCGCCGCCCAGTACTCGGCCGCGGTCCGGCTCACCTCCGCTGTCGAGGACGCGTACGAAAGCGAGCACGCGCGCGTACGCACCAGGCTGCAAGGAGGTGGCGTACTCACCGGGGACGCCCTGAAGCGGTGGCGGAGCTACCCGTTGGACTGCTCGGCGGGCGAGCTGCTCGACGCGCTCGTCGAGAGTCTGGGCGCGCTTCTACTGTGCGCGGTGACCGCCGCTGACGAGCGGATCGACCAGGCGTGGCGCCGCGAGCCGGGGAGCGGCGCCCGCGAGCTGGCCGGGCGCGACCCCGAGTTGGAGAGCGCCGAGCACCGCGTCGGGATGTCCGTACGACGCTGGCGGCGGGTGCTCGAGGAGTACGCGGAGGAAGAAGTGCGGGCCGTCGGCGACCTCCAGGGCTCGACGCCGCCCGACCCCGAGGTCGTCGCCGCGCTGGTGGCCACCGCCCTGCTCGGCGGGCGGCGGGCCGCCGCCGCGGGCGAGAACCTCGCCGAGCGGATCGGCGCGCAGGGCGCCCTGCGCCTGCGCGATCGCGGCGGGCGACTGCTGAGCGAGTACCTGGACAGCGTCCTCGGCTCGGAGCAGGAACGCCGGCTCGCGCCGATGGACACGCTCGGCGTCGGCCCCGAACCCCAGGCCGAACTGATCGCCGCCCTGTCACTGCTGCAGAAGGAGAGGTGAGGGCGGTGACCGCCGTCACGGACCACTCGGATCACACCGAACGGGCCGAGCCCTGGGACGACGGGCTCATCGCGCGCCGTGCCGGAGGACTGCCGGTCGAGGCGCTGGAGACGGGCCCGATGAGCCCGGCGACGTACGAGGCACCTCCCGAAGGGGAGCTCAAACAGCGGCTCGACTCGCTGCGCGAACTCGTCGGGCTGTCCCGGACGCGGCTCGACGGAGCGACGCTCGCCGAGGCCGGGCGCGTACTGGACGAGGCGGCTGCCCGGCGGCGCCTCTCCGCACGGCACACCGTGGTCGCCGTCGCGGGAGCGACCGGGAGCGGCAAGTCGACACTGTTCAACGCCCTGGCCGGGGTGCCCCTTTCGGAGACCGGGCTGCGCCGGCCCACCACTTCCGCGCCGATCGCCTGCAGTTGGACGGACGGCGCGGCCGGGCTGCTCGACCGGCTCGGCATTCCGGGACGCTCGCGGCGGCGGCCGCTGCAGGGACAGCACGGCGACGCGACGCTGGACGGCCTCGTCCTCGTCGACCTGCCCGACCACGACTCCGCGGCGCCCGCGCACCGCCAACAGGTCGACCGGGTGCTCGCCCTGGTGGACGCCGTGATCTGGGTCGTCGATCCCGAGAAGTACGCCGACGCCATGCTGCACGAGCGGTACCTGCGACCCATGGCGGGCCACGCCGAGGTCATGTTCGTCGTCCTCAACCAGGTCGACCGGCTGCCCGGGGACGCCGCCGAGCAGGTCCTCGACGACCTGCGCCGACTGCTCGACGAGGACGGCATCGCGCTCGGAGAGCACGGCGAGCCCGGCGCCACCGTGCTGCCCCTGTCGGCCCTGACCGGCGAGGGAGTCGGTGAACTGCGCGAATCTCTCGGCCAGTTCACGGCCGAACGGGGAGCCGCCGCCCGCAGGATCGCCGCCGACATCGACGCCGCCGCCGACCAGTTGCGGCCCGTGTACGCGGTGGGGCGGCAGACGGGGCTGAGCGAGGCGGCCCGCGAGGAGTTCGCGGACCGGCTCGCCGACGCGGTGGGCGCCGCCGCCGCGGGCCAGGCCGCCGAGCGCGCCTGGTCCCGCGGGGCCAACAAGGCGTGCGGCACCCCCTGGCTCAGGCTCTGGCGGTGGTACGAGGATCAGCGCAGCCTCACATCGCCGGCCGCGGCCCCCTCGGTGCCGCCCGACGAGGAGGCCACGGCGCGGCAGCGCGTCGAGCACGCGGTGCGGGCGGTGGGTGACGCCGCCGCGACGGGGCTGCCCGCCGCGTGGGGACAAGCCGTGCGGGAGGCCGCCGCGCGGGGTGCGGAAGGGTTGCCTGAGGCGCTGGACGAGCTGGCCGTGGAGGCCGACTCGCCGGACGGGGGCGTCGGCCGGGGCTCCGTCGTGCCGTACGGGAGCGGCGGCAGCGGCTGTGGCGGGAGGCCGCCGCGGCCCGGGTGGTGGCCGGTCGCGGTGCTCGTCCAGGTGTCGATGACGGTGCTTCAGGTGCTGGGCGGGCTGTGGCTGTTGGGCCAGATCGTCGGCGTCGTCCCGCCGAACCTGGGCGTGCCCGTGCTGATGATGCTGACCGGGATCGTGGGCGGCCCGTGCGTCGAGTGGTCCTGCCGGCTGGCGGCGAAGGGGCCCGCGCGGCGGTACGGCCACGAGGCGGAACGGCGCCTGCGGGACGCGGCCGCGGCGTGCGGCAGGGCGCGGGTGCTCGACCCCGTCGCGGCGGAGTTGCTGCGGTACCGGGAGGTGCGGGAGCAGTACGTACGGGTGGCCGGGTTTTCCACAACCGGCCGGTAGAACACAGGCGTCGGCGCGGTTCGCGGCGCCGGGGCAGTCTGGGATTCGCGGCTCGGGGAGGGCTCGGGCCGCGATGCGGACGGGGAGGGACGTACGACATGAACGAGACGCTGCTGACCGTGGTGGGGAACGTCGCGACGACACCGGTGTACCGGGAGCTGCCGACAGGGCCGGTGGCACGGTTCCGGCTCGCGGTGACCCCACGCCGCTTCGACGCGGTGCAGAACACATGGGTGGACGGGCACACCAACTTCTTCACGGTGTGGGCCAAGGGAACGCTCGGCGCGAATGTGCAGGGTTCGGTGTCGATCGGTGAACCGGTCATCGTGCAGGGCCGGTTGAAGGTACGGGACGAGGAGCGGGGCGGACAGCACTGGACGTCGGCGGACATCCAGGCCACGGCGGTCGGGCACGATCTGTCGCGCGGCACGTCGGCGTTCCGCCGGGCCGCCAGGAGGGCGGCGGCGGACGCGAGCGGACTGCAGGACGGACTGCAGGGCGGGCGGCAGGACGGGCCCCAACAGGTCCAGGACGACGTGTCGTTCGAGATTGAGCCGGAGCCGGTGGGGTGAGCGGCACCCGGCGACGGGATGGCGGGTCACCGACGACGGCCGACCGGTGGCGGGTGACTGACGGCGGCCGAGGGGTAGCGGCCGGGTGGGGGTGACCGAAGTGCGGCTTATCGACGACTGCGTGCCGGTGATTTGTCGATAAGCCCAGTTCGGAGGCGGTGTCGGCGATAACGATTGCGAGTCGGATCGGTTGCCGGGGCGCAGCTCCGGGGATCGTGATGGGCCGCGTCCCTAGGATGCCGGGCGTAGCTCTATGGGCTTCATGGGTGTCGAGAGCCTCAAGAGGCTCCAAAAGGCTCAATGATTCTGTCGGCGGGACACCACCCCCCCATGTGTGTAAGAGCGTCCTGCCTGAAGGGAATTGCGTGTTTTCTGTGTTCTCACGGGCCGGGCGTCGTCGGCGAGGCACCACTCGCCTCGCCGCGGCGGCCCTGATGTCGGGACTCGTGGTGGCCGGGGCGATATCCGGTACCGGACCGGCCTTCGCGGACGACGGCACCGAGAAGCCGGGCGGCGCGAGCGCCACGATAGGGGGCTTGGAGACGTACGGGGCGGCCGTCATCCACGACGGCGGGCGCGACGAGCAGGTCTCCGCGGGGCTGTTCCGGATGACCGTCGACGGTGGCGGGATGCTGCAGACGTACTGCATCGACATCCACAACCCGACCCAGACGGACGCCAAGTACCAGGAGACCCCCTGGAGCGGCACGTCCCTGAGCGGCAACGCGGACGCGGGCCGGATCCGCTGGATCCTGCAGAACTCCTACCCCCAGGTCAATGACCTCGCCGCGCTCGCCCGCAAGGCCGGTGCGGGCAGCCTCACCGAGCAGGACGCCGCGACCGGCACGCAGGTCGCCATCTGGCGCTACTCGGACAAGGCCGACGTGGACGCCGTGAGCCCCGCGGCCGAGAAGCTCGCGGACTACCTGCAGAAGAGCGCCCGCGATCTCGCCGAGCCCGGCGCCTCGTTGACCCTGTCGCCGGCGGCCGTCTCCGGGCGCCCGGGCGAGCGGCTCGGCCCGGTCACCGTGCACACGAACACGGACGCCGTCTCGGTGACACCGCCCGCCGAGGCCGCCGCCGACGGCGTGACGGTCGTCGACAAGGACGGCAAGCCGGTCACCGCCGCGGCCGACGGCAGCCAGATCTTCTTCGACGTGCCCGAGGACGCCTCGGCGGGCTCGGCCGCGCTGACCGTGCAGGCGTCGACGACCGTGCCGGTCGGCCGTGCCTTCGCCTCCGAGTCGCGCAGCCAGACGCAGATCCTCGCGGGTTCCAGCGAATCCATGGTCGCGGCGACCGCCACGGCGAACTGGGCGAAGGAGGGGCCGGTACCGGCGCTGTCCGCGCGGAAGAACTGCGCGAAGAGCGGGGTGGACATCACCGCGGTGAACAAGGGCGACAAGCCGTTCACCTTCACGTTGATGGGCGCCGAGTACACGACTCCGGCCGAGGCCTCGCGGACGGTGACGATCCCGCTGCAGGAGGACCAGGCGTACGACTTCACGATCAAGGGGCCGCACGGCTTCGAGAAGCGGCTGCGCGGGGTGCTGGACTGCCGGACGGTGGCCGACGCGGCCGCCTCCGCCGAAGACGGGCTGACCACGCAGACGACGACGCAGCCGAGCCCGGCGTCCGTCGGCGGCACCGGTGCCGGCCAGGACCTCGCCGAGACGGGCAGTTCCAACGCGACGCCGGTGATCGCGGGGATCGCCATCGTGCTGGTCCTGATCGGCGGAGCCTCCGTCTTCCTGGTCCGTAAGAAGAAGACGCCGACCAAGGGCGAGTGAGCCCCGTTCCCACCCCGTCGGCGGCCGTCGCCGCCGACTGTTTCCGCCGTCCGGCGGGGTGGGACGCACATCACCTTTGCATGATCATGCGTGATGATGCATACTCTTCCTATGTCCAAGGTCCTCACCTCTCTTCCCGTCGGCGAGCGCGTCGGCATCGCCTTCTCGGGTGGCCTCGACACCTCTGTCGCGGTCGCGTGGATGCGTGACAAGGGCGCCGTCCCCTGCACCTATACGGCGAACATCGGCCAGTACGACGAGCCCGACATCGACTCGGTCCCGGGCCGTGCGCAGGCCTACGGCGCCGAGGTCGCGCGCCTGGTCGACTGCCGTGAGGCGCTCGTCGAGGAAGGGCTCGCCGCGCTCACCTGCGGGGCGTTCCACATCCGTTCGGGCGGTCGCGCCTACTTCAACACCACGCCGCTGGGCCGCGCCGTCACCGGCACGCTCCTGGTCCGCGCGATGCTCGAGGACAACGTCCAGATCTGGGGCGACGGCTCGACGTACAAGGGCAACGACATCGAGCGGTTCTACCGCTACGGCCTGCTCGCCAACCCGAACCTGCGGATCTACAAGCCGTGGCTCGACGCGGGTTTCGTGGCCGAGCTCGGCGGCCGCAAGGAGATGTCGGAGTGGCTGGTCGCCCACGACCTGCCCTACCGGGACTCCACGGAGAAGGCGTACTCCACCGACGCCAACATCTGGGGCGCCACGCACGAGGCCAAGATCCTCGAGCACCTCGACACGGGTGTGGAGACGGTCGAGCCCATCATGGGCGTCCGTTTCTGGGACCCGTCGGTCGAGATCGCCACCGAGGACGTCACGATCGGCTTCGAGCAGGGCCGCCCGGTGACCATCAACGGCAAGGAGTTCGCCTCCGCCGTCGACCTGGTGATGGAGGCCAACGCCATCGGCGGCCGCCACGGCCTGGGCATGTCCGACCAGATCGAGAACCGGATCATCGAGGCCAAGAGCCGCGGCATCTACGAGGCACCGGGCATGGCCCTCCTCCACGCCGCGTACGAGCGCCTGGTGAACGCGATCCACAACGAGGACACCCTCGCCCAGTACCACAACGAGGGCCGGCGTCTCGGCCGTCTGATGTACGAGGGCCGCTGGCTGGACCCGCAGGCCCTGATGGTCCGCGAGTCGCTGCAGCGCTGGGTCGGCGCCGCCGTCACCGGTGAGGTCACCATCCGCCTGCGGCGCGGCGAGGACTACTCGATCCTCGACACGACCGGACCGGCGTTCAGCTACCACCCGGACAAGCTGTCGATGGAGCGCACCGAGGACTCGGCGTTCGGCCCGGTGGACCGCATCGGCCAGCTCACCATGCGCAACCTCGACATCGCCGACTCGCGCGCCAAGCTGGAGCAGTACGCCGGCATCGGCCTCATCGGCACCGCCAACCCGGCGATCGGAGCCGCCCAGGCCGCCGCGACCGGCCTCATCGGCACCATGCCGGAGGGCGGCGCCGAGGCCATCGCCTCGCGCGGCGACATCTCCGACGACGCGGAGCTGCTGGACCGGGCCGCCATGGAATTCGGCACGGACTGACCCGCAAAGCCCCAACAGCCCGGCCCGACGCCCGCACGGCGCCGGGCCGGACTGCCTACGTCCCTCTCTCCGCTCCCACAGACCCCCAGCTCAGGCCCACCCCCTGATACGGGTTTCCGCCCAGGGGTGGCCGTACGGCAAGATGGGGTGTATCTGCCCTCACGCGGTGGAGCCGCCTCACGCGGGCCCCTCGCTGCCACACTTCGACTGCCGGACGGTTTCTCTTGGCTGAGTTCATCTACACCATGCGCAAGACGCGCAAGGCGCACGGCGACAAGGTGATTCTTGATGACGTCACCTTGAACTTCCTGCCGGGGGCGAAGATCGGCGTCGTCGGTCCGAACGGTGCGGGCAAGTCGACCGTTCTCAAGATCATGGCGGGCCTGGAGCAGCCGTCGAACGGTGACGCCTACCTGTCGCCCGGTTTCAGCGTCGGCATCCTCATGCAGGAGCCGAAGCTCGACGAGTCGAAGACGGTCCTGGAGAACGTGCAGGACGGCGCCGCCGAGACCATGGGCAAGCTCAAGCGGTTCAACGAGGTCGCCGAGCTCATGGCGACCGACTACTCCGACGCGCTCATGGAAGAGATGGGCAAGCTCCAGGAGGACCTGGACCACGCCAACGCGTGGGACCTGGACGGTCAGCTGGAGCAGGCCATGGACGCGCTGGGCTGCCCGCCCGGCGACTGGGGTGTCACGAACCTCTCCGGTGGCGAGAAGCGCCGCGTCGCGCTCTGCAAGCTCCTCATCGAGGCGCCCGACCTGCTCCTCCTCGACGAGCCCACCAACCACCTGGACGCCGAGTCGGTGAACTGGCTGGAGCAGCACCTGGCCCAGTACGCGGGCGCCGTCGTGGCCGTCACCCACGACCGGTACTTCCTGGACAACGTCGCCGAGTGGATTCTCGAGCTCGACCGCGGGCGGGCCATCCCCTACGAGGGCAACTACTCGACCTACCTGACCAAGAAGTCCGAGCGGCTCAAGGTCGAGGGCAAGAAGGACGAGAAGCGGCAGAAGCGCCTCAAGGAGGAGTTGGAGTGGGTTCGCTCCAACGCCAAGGGGCGGCAGGCCAAGTCCAAGGCGCGTCTGGCCCGTTACGAGGAGATGGCCGCCGAGGCCGACAAGATGCGGAAGCTGGACTTCGAGGAGATCCAGATCCCGCCGGGCCCGCGCCTGGGCAGCATCGTCGTCGAGGTCGAGCACCTCAGCAAGGCGTTCGGTGACAAGGTCCTCATCGACGACCTCAGTTTCACGCTGCCGCGCAACGGCATCGTGGGCGTCATCGGTCCGAACGGTGCCGGTAAGACCACCCTGTTCAAGATGATCCAGGGTCTTGAGACGCCGGACTCCGGCGCGATCAAGGTCGGCGACACCGTCAAGATCAGTTACGTCGACCAGAACCGCGCCAACATCGACCCCAAGAAGACGCTGTGGGCCGTGGTGTCGGACGAGCTGGACTACATCAACGTGGGGCAGGTGGAGATGCCTTCGCGCGCGTACGTCTCCGCCTTCGGCTTCAAGGGTCCCGATCAGCAGAAGCCCGCGGGCGTGCTCTCCGGTGGTGAGCGCAACCGCCTCAACCTGGCGCTGACCCTCAAGCAGGGCGGCAACCTGCTGCTCCTCGACGAACCGACGAACGACCTGGACGTCGAGACCCTCAGCTCCCTGGAGAACGCGCTCCTCGAGTTCCCCGGTGCCGCTGTGGTCGTCTCCCACGACCGGTGGTTCCTGGACCGGGTCGCCACGCACATCCTCGCCTACGAGGGTGACTCCAAGTGGTTCTGGTTCGAGGGCAACTTCGAGTCGTACGAGAAGAACAAGATCGAGCGGCTCGGTGCCGACGCGGCCCGTCCGCACCGCGCCACCTACAAGAAGCTGACCCGCGGCTGATGGCTCGCCACGTATACGCCTGCCCCCTGCGCTGGGCGGACATGGACGCGTACGGCCACGTGAACAACGTGGTCTTCCTCCGGTACCTGGAGGAGGCGCGAATTGATTTCCTGTTCCGTCCGGACAAGGATTTTCAGCAGGGGTCCGTCGTGGCACGCCATGAGATCGACTACAAGCGGCAGTTGGTCCACCGGCACGCGCCGGTGGACATCGAAATGTGGGTCACGCAGATAAGGGCGGCGTCGTTCACGCTCGCCTACGAGGTCAAGGACCCGGACCAGGTGTACGTCCGGGCCTCGACGGTGATCGTGCCGTTCGACTTCGAGGCGCAGCGGCCGCGCCGCATCACCGCGGACGAGCGGGCGTTCCTGGAGGAGTACCGGGACGAGAGCGGTGACGCGGGGGCGCTCGCCGCATGAGCGCGCCCTTGCTGCACTTCGCCGATGCCGGGGAGGCGGCGGATCTCGCCGCCTTCCTGGGCCGGCTGCTGCACTACGACAAGGCGGCCGCCGTACGCCTCCAGGCGCAGGCCGGCGGTCAGGCGCTCGCCGTGTTCGGGCGGCCGCCCTCGTTCGAGGTGCTGGCGATCCGTACGGCACGGCTGCTGAAGCCGTACGAGAACGGGATCGACGACGTACTCGACGCGACCGTGTCGGCCGGGGAGCTGCTCGAATCAATCGACGAGGGTGCTTCGACCGCCGCGGTCCCGGGGGCCGTCACCGGGCCGCCGTGGGCCGGGGTGCTGCCGCCGCGCGGCGGCTGGGAGCGGGTCTCCGGATTTCCGGGCGCGGAGGCGCTGCGCGGCCTCGTGAAGGTCGCCGTGGGTGAATTCCGGGCGCGGGTCGAGGAGTTGGCGCCCGAGGAGCGGACCCGGGCCGGGCTCGACGGGATCGGCCGGGAGATCTGGTCCCGGGAGATCGGCGGCACCGGGGTGCCGGTGCGGCTCGCGCACGCGGCGGCCTCGCTCGGCTTCCTCCGGGGCGACCATGTCGATCTGCTCGCGGCCGGGGCGTGGGCGCGGTTGCGCACCCCGTACGGGTCCGTGGCCCTGCGGCGCGGGACCGCCGGACTCGGCGGCCTCGCGGTCACCCCGGCCTGAGCGCCTGCCGGACCGGCTGCCGGACCGACTGCGGCGCCAGGTGTGTCACCGCTCCTGGTCGTCCGGCCAGATCTGGATGTGGTCCTCCTCCAGTTCCAGCATGACCCGGTCCCGCATGCCCAGTGACTCGGTGTATTCCGCGGGGAGTTGCAGCCGGCCCGCGCGGTCCAGCATCGCGTACTCGCGCGAGAGCAGGGACTCCTGGCCCGTCGCCGCGTCGACGTGGGTGCGGCGCAGCACCTCCGTCGACGTACGGCCGCCGCGGATGGCGACCGTGCGGCGCACCTCCGAGGCGACCGTCTGGTCGTGGGTGACGATGACGACGGTCGTGCCCAACTCCTCGTTCGCCGTGCGGAACGCGGCGAAGATCTGCTCGCCGGTGTGCGAGCCGAGCTCACCGGTGGGCTCGTCGGCGAGCAGCACCTTGGGTTCGTTGGCGAGGGCCACGGCGATGGCGACGCGCTGCTGCTTGCCGCCGGACATCTGCTGCGGGCGGCGGTCGTGACAGTCGGCCACGCCGAGGAGGTCCAGGAGTTCGGTGGCCCGCTCGGTCTTCTTGGACCGGCGGGTCTTCCCGCGCAACTGCATGGGCAGCGCCACGTTCTGAGCTGCCGTCAGGTACGGGAGGAGGTTGCGGGCCGTCTGCTGCCAGACGAAGGCGACGGCTTCGCGGCGGCAGCGGAGCCGTTCCTCGGCGCCCATCGTGAGCAGGTCGTGGCCGGCGACCTCGGCGGCGCCCGCGGTCGGGCGGCGGGTGAGGTCCATGGTGCGCAGCCGGGCCAGCAGCGCGAGGCGTTCCGGGGCGGCCCTGGCCAGGGCGAGGAGCAGGGCCAGGGCGGCGAAGCCCGCGCCCGCGGCGACCGCGGCGACGTAGATGCCGGTGGCGCCGGTCTGCGGCGGGGAGTCGATGTAGCGGGCGCGCACACGGACGGTCCTTGCCGGGCCCGCCGCCTTGTGGAGCGCGCCCGCGTCGATGGCGGCCCCGCCGAGCAGCAGCGTCGTGGGGCGCTTGGGGGCGCCGGTCGTCGCTGACCTTGCCGCCGGCCACCACCGACGGGTCCGCGAGCAGCGGCCCGTACGTCGTGAAGCTCAGCTTGCGGACTCCGCGCCCGCCCAGTTCGTCGAGCGTCCAGTACGGGGACTGCGGCCGGGCCGGGCGGTAGACGCCGGTCAGTTCGACGGCGACCGCGGGGCCGCCGAGCCGGTCGGCGAGGGTGAGGCGGTCGCCCGGCTTCAGCTTCAACTGCTGCGCGGCGACCACCGGGAGCGCCGCCTCGATCACCGGGCCGTCAGCCGCCCGGGGCAGCCGTCCCGCGGTGACCTTCACCTCGGACGGCTCGATCGCCGCGAACCTCGTCAGGTCCGGCTGCTTGCCGCGCGGGGTGTGCGGCAGACCGTACGGGCCGGAGGTGATCAGCGCCTCACGGCGTACGGGCAGCCCGTCGAAGGTGTGCCGCGCGCCTTTGTCGAGCGCGGCGATGGCTGCTTCGCGCCCCTCTGCCGGGACATCGGCGCGGACCACGAGCGCGGTCGTCGCCGCGTCCCGGGTGCGCAGTGAGTGCCGCAGCGAGGCGTCGCCGATCGCCCCGGAGAACGCGCTGAGCATGGCGAGCACCGAGGTCGTCAGCAGCACGGCGAGCACCGCCGCGGTCAGCAACAGGCGATGCGCCCGCACACGTAGGAGGACAAAACCCCACACCTTGGCCGCCCGCGGATTCCCCTGCCACGCCACACGCCCCCGAAAGCCTGTCCGGACGCTGTCAGAAGCGACCGGGGTCGGGGAAGAGGTCTGGACCGGGCGGGGTGCCCGTTGAGCGGTGTTCCGGCGGGCGTCAGCCCTCGGTGTTCACCATCGACGCGGCCGCGTACGTCAGGTAGTTCCACAGCGTCCGCTCGTGCTCGTCGGAGAGCCCGATCTCGTCCACCGCGTCCCGCATGTGCTTCAGCCACGCGTCGTGCGCCGCCCGGTCCACCTGGAACGGGGCGTGCCGCATCCGCAGGCGCGGATGGCCCCGGTTGTCGCTGTACGTGCGCGGGCCGCCCCAGTACTGCATCAGGAACAGGGCGAACCGCTCCTCGGCGGGGCCCAGGTCCCCCTCCGGGTACATGGGACGCAGCAGCGGGTCCTGTGCGACGCCCACGTAGAAGCGGTGCACGAGGCGGCGGAAGGTCTCCTCGCCGCCCACCTGCTCGTAGAACGTCTGCTCCTGAAGCGTGTCGCGCGGGATCTCAGTCACAGGTCCATGGTCTCAGACAGGGGGGCCTAGGACTTGGGGCTCAGGACCCCGCCGGTCGTGACGAGGGGCTCGCCGATCCGGCGCCCGCGCAGCACAGTGGACATATGGGCGCAGAGCACGTCGAAGGACCTGATGACTTTGAACTGCTCGCCGTACGCGCGCGGGCCGCGCTCGTACGGGAGATCGCGGAGAGCGGGGCGTGGGACGCGGACTCCCGGTGGCGGGAGGCGTTCGAGCACGTACCCCGCCATCTCTTCGTGCCGTACTACTTCGCCGGCGTCACCGGTGGCTACGAACGGCTGTGGGGCGAGTATCCCGAACCCGAGCGGCGACGGCGCTGGCTGCGCGGTGTCTACGCGGACCAGCCGCTGGCGACCCGGCTGCGCGACGGGGAGCTGGTCTCCTCCAGCAGCCAGCCGTCGCTGATGGCCCAGATGCTGGTCGACCTGGACGTCCGCGACGGGGACCGGGTCCTGGAGATCGGCGCGGGCACCGGCTACAACGCGGCGCTGCTCGCGCACCGGCTCGGCGACGAACGCGTGACGACTGTCGACCTCGACCCCGAGATCACCGAATCGGCGCGGTCGCACCTCGCCGCCGCCGGGTACCGGCCGACCGTGGTCACCGGGGACGGGGCGCGCGGCTGCGCGGAGCGGGCCCCCTACGACCGGATCATGGCGACGTGCGCGCTGCGCTCGGTACCGGTGGCCTGGCTCGCGCAGTGCCGTCCCGGGGCGCGGATCCTCGCGCCGCTGTCGACCGGGCTGCTGATGCTGACCGTGCGGGACGCGGCGTACGCCGAGGGGCGGTTCCTGCACACGCCCGCGTACTTCGTCGCGCTGCGCGGCGACACGGAGGGCGCGGCGCCCGTGCAGCACATCGGGGGACTGCCGCGCCGGGTGCTCCAGGACGAACTCTTCCGGTTCCTGCTGACGCTGACGGCCGGGGCCATGGACCCGCACGAGGCGATGGCGCTGTGGCTGCGGGAGGGCCGGCCCGCGCGGGAACGTTTCGGGGTGACCGTGTCCGGGGGGCGGGAGTGGGCGTGGCTGGACGATCCGGAGGGGCCGTACGTGTGGGCCCTGCGGGGGGCTTAGCGCGGCCCCCCGCCCGGCGTCCGCCGGAAGGTGTCAGCCCCGGTGGATCGTGATGGTCGTCCAGGCCCCTACGTGCACCCGGTCGCCGTCCTGCAGCGGGACCGGGACGAACGGCTGGATCGGTTCCTCGCCGCCGTTGACCGTCGTGCCGTTCGTCGAGTTCTGGTCGACGACCGCCCACGTGCCGTCCGGCTGCTGCACCAGCACCGCGTGCGAGTGCGAGACGCCCGGGTCCTCCGGCGGCACCGACAGGTCGATGTCGGGGGTGTCACCGGTCGAGTGGCGGCGGCGGCCGATCGTGATCTGGTTGCCGATGAGCTGACGCTGCTGCTCGGGCGAGTACGCGGGCAGGTTCAGGCCCGACGCCTCGGGTCCGCTGCGGTGCATCATCGCCATGAAGTACTCGCGGTCGGGACCGATCGTCGCCGACCAGCTCACGGGCGCCTGCGGCTGCTGCGGCTGCTGTTGGTAGGGCGGCGGCGCGGCCGGTGACTGTGACGACGGCGGCGAGATCACCCAGTCGTCACCGTTGGTCCCGGTCCCAGGTCCGGTCCCGGAACCGCCGAAGGACGGGTTCGAGGGGGCCGGCGGCGGAGGCGGGGCCTGTGGGGACTGGGGACGGTTGAAGTCCGGGTACGGCGGCGGCGCGGGCGGACCCGGCTGCGTCGGCGCGGGCGCCGGCGGCTGCTGCTGGAACGCCTGGGGGACGCCGCCCCCCGTCCCGGTCGGCCCCGGCGGCGGCGGGAACGGGGACGGGCCCGACGGCTCACCGCCGAAGGGGCTCGGCGGGATCGGCTCGGCCGGCCGGTTCATCTGAGAGGGGCGCGAGCCCTGGTACTCGTACGGGTCGCGGCCCTGCGGCGGCTGCTGGAAGCGCAGCGCCGGGTTCGCACCCTGCGGTCCGCCGGGGCCTGTGGGACCACCGGGACCACCGGCGCCGCCGGGGCCGCCCGCGGTCGGGAGCGGCGGGTTCGGGGCCGCCGGGGTGTACGACGTCGCGGTGTTCGTGAGGAAGTTCCAGCGGCACTCCTCGCAGAACGGCGCGCCGCCCTCACGCGGCGTGCGGCACTGCGGGCACAGCTCGGGCGCTCCGCCCATGCCCCCCGGCATCGGCGGCACGGCAGGCCCGGGGTAGCCGTAACCGGCGGCCGGGGGCGGCGGAGGGGGCGGGGGCACGGCACCGGTCATGCGGTGACCGCAGACCTCGCACCAGTCGTCGGAACCCGACTGGTGTCCGTTCGGGCAGGTCGGCATGTCGGCGCTTCCCCCTCTCCTTCGTACGTACTCGTACGTCCGTCTGAGCTGCTTACTTCTTCACGCGAACTGTCTTGGTGGACCGGGTCTCGAGAGTCATCTCGTCGGCCTCCGCGACCTTCGCCTTCAATCGAACAGTACCTTCCGCGGCATCGACCACGTCCACCACCTTCGAAAGCAGTTTCGCCGTATCCGCGTTCCCGGAGAGCGCCGCGAGCTGCACCGCACGGCCCAGTTTCGCGGTCGCCCCGTCCGCGTCGCCCGCCTTGCGCGCGTCCAGGCCCTGCTGGATGGCCTGGGCCAGTTCGGCCTGGCCCGTGTAGTGCGCGACCTGCGGGTTGATCGACGTAGAGGCCACCATGTCGTCCGTCCACACCGCGCGGACGAGGCCCTGCGAGAGGGTCTGTGCCGTGCCGTCCGGCTGCGGGATCACCAGGGAGACGCGGGCGGCGAGCATCTCCTGGCCGAGCTCGGCGTTGGGGACCTGGACGCACACGTGGTAGTCGCGGGACTCGTCGCCCCACGAGCCGGTCGGGTAGTCGCCCGCACGCGGTCCCGCCTCGGTGCGCCGGTCGGTCAACTCGCCGACGGTGGGCGCCACTTGCTTGACGAACTTGATCTCGGAGCCGAGCGGGGTCCACAGCCGCAGGGCGACGTCGGCGACCTCCTTGCCCATCGCCGTCTCCATCATCCGCGTGAAGTCGGACGCCAGATGCGCCGGGTCGGCGACGATGTCGGCGGTGCCGAGCAGCGCCGAGGCGACGCCTGTGACCTCCTTCACCTCCCAGTCCGTGCCGACGCCGCGGGCGTCACAGGTGAAGCGGCCCGCGCACGCGTCCAGCGTCGCCCGCAGGTCCTCGGGGGACTCGTGCTCGTTGCGCCCGTCGGTGAGCAGGATGCCGTGGCGCACCGCCGAGGCGGGCACGTCGGCGGAGGAGAGGAGGCGGTCGGCCAGGCGCAGCCAGGTGCCGATCGCGGTGCCGCCGCCCGCGGAGAGCTGACGCAGCGCCTGCCGGGCCTGTTCACGGGTGCTCGGTGAGGCGACGGCGAGCCGCCCGGCGCCCGGATAGACCTCCTTGGCGACGTGCGTGCCCGCGATCACCGCGAACCGCACCCCGTCGCGCAGGGCGTCGATCGCCGCGCCCGACGCGTCCCGGGCGCCTCGCATCTTGGTCGGCGGATAGTCCATCGAGCCGGAACAGTCCACCATCAGCACCACCGCGGCGTCCGTCCCGCCACCCGTGCCGTACAGGTGCGGGGCGCCCGCGGTGCCGCCGCCGGTGGACGTCACGGTGACGATCGCGTTGACCTCGCGGCCGCCCTCGGGCAGGTACTCGTTCTGATAGACCTCGACGGAGAACTGCGGGACGTTCGACTTCGAGAAGTTGGCCATGGTGACAAGTCCCCCCTGAACAAGACCATCTGTGACGTTCGACACGAGCCGCACGTATACGTCCGGCCTAGGCCGATCCTGCCCCCTGCTGCGCGACCGGGAACGGCAGCACCGCCACTGTTACGTTGTCGTGGCCCCCACCGTCGAGGGCGTGCCCGACGAGCACCTGGGCACTGTGCAGCGGGCGCAGCGCGGCGTCGGCGGGCACGATCCGCGCCATCTCCTCCGCGCTCTCCGCGTAGTTCCACAGTCCGTCGGTGCACACCACCACCACACCAGGCCGGTCCGGTTTGAAGGAAGCGGTGTGCGGCTCCAGTTCGTACGCGTCCGCGCCGAGCCAGCCGGTGATCGCGTGGGCCCGCTCGTCGGCGTACGCCTCCGCCTCGTTCATCAGACCGGCGGCCACCATCTGCGCGGCCCACGAGTCGTCCTCGGTGAGCCGGGCCGCGGGCGCCGTGCGGTCGTCGGGCACCCAGTAGGCGCGCGAGTCGCCGACCCAGCCGACGATCAGCAGCTCGCGCGTGATGACCGAACCGACGAAGGTGCAGGCCGGCGCGTTCTGATGCGGCTGGTGCTCGCGGGCCGTCTCGGGCTCCTGGGCCAGGGCGTTGACCGACTCGGCCGCCGCCACGATCGCCTCGTGCATGGCCTGCTGCGGGTGCGTGCCCCGGGGCAGCGACTCGTGCAGCGCCTCGTTGGCGGCGCGGGACGCGGCCAGCGACGCGTCGTCGGGGCGGGTCGCCGAGGACACCCCGTCACAGACGACGGCGACGACCGCGGGGAACCCGTCGGGCAGCGCCGCCGAGGAGATCGCGAACGCGTCCTCGTTGCGGTGGTGCCGCAGGCCCCGGTCGCTGACGGCCGCGACCGCGCCCAACTCCTGCTCCATGTGGTCGCGTTCGCGCGGCTGGGCGTGCCCGCAGTTCTCGCAGTAGCCGTCGGCGTCGACCTGCCCGGCGCGGCAGGCCACGCACAGCTTGGTGCCGGACGCCGGTGTCGCGGCCTCCAGCTCCTCGGGCGAGGCCGTCCGCGGATCGGGCGCGGCGAGCTCGAAGTCGCCCTCCGGGGGGTCGTCGAACCGGACGGCCGCGGGCAGTTCGCCCCCGCCGGACTCGATGCCCTCCAGGTCGCTCGCCCGATGGACCGGCGCGGGCGTGTCCGAGCTGGTCGGCTCGGGGGCGTCCGGCCAGTCCACCTCGGCGGCCTCCGCCGCCTCGGGAGCGGCGACAACCGGCTCCGACGACGGGCCGTCCGACAGGGACGGCTCCGACGACAGGTCGTATCCACAGGCCCCGCAGAAGCGGTCGCCCGCGTCGAGCGGCTCCTCGCAACTGGGACACACCGACATAGCGGTCGGCTGGTGCGTCTGCGACATCAACTCACACCCACGTCCGGGGGCGGTAGCGGTTTGCCCGCTCCACCAGTTCGATCCTCTCCTCGCCGCGCTGAGCGAGCCTGGCCAGTGTCCGGTACGAGCGCTCCAGGCCGAGGCGCAGGCCGCGCTCGTCCAGATCGTTGCCGAGAACCACCGTGCGCCCGGGGCCCTGCGGCTGACCGGAACCCTGCCTACCGGAGAGTACCCAGTCCAGCGCCGTGCCGAGGACCTCGGTGGACAACTGCTCGCGGCGGACCGCGTCGAGGCCGAACGAGTCGAGCGCCTCGACCTGTCCGGCCGCGGCGGTCAGGTCGTTCAGCAGAGGGTCGCCGTTGACACCCTCGGTCATACGTCCCCGCAGCCGTGCCCGTACCGAGGCGACCCGGGCCGCCGTGTAGTGGATCGAGGACTCCGGCACCGACTCCAGGGTGCGCACCGCGCCGCCCCGGTCGCCGGCCGCGAGCTGCACCCGCGCCAGTCCGAAGGCGGCGCTCACATAGCTCGGGTCGGTGGACCACACCAGGCGGTAGTACTCCGCCGCGTTGTCCAACTGACCCAGGACCTCCGCGCACACGCCGAGGGCGAGCTTCGGCGCGGGCTCGCCGGGGAACGCGTCGTAGATCGCGTCGAACGACAGCGCCGCGTTCTCGTGGTCGCCCGTCGCGAGCGCCGCGACCCCCCGGTACCAGACCACCCGCCAGTCGTCCGGATGGTCGGCCTCCAGCGCCGCGAGGCCCCGTACCGCGGAGTCCAGTTCGCCCATCTCCAGGCGGGCCCGCAGTTCGCGCAGGCGCAGCTCCAGGGAGCCGGTGGGGGCCGCGTGCAGCGCCGAGATCAGCTCGGCGGGCGCGGACGCCATCAGGCCCGCGAGGAACCCGGCGTTCGGGTCTGCCGGGTCCACCCGCGGCACCGGCAGCGCCAGCGCCGTGGTGGGGGCCTGGAGCCGCTTGACGAGCGCGGACGGCGACGGCGGCAGGGCGGGCACCGGCGGGGCGGCGGGGGTGCCCGCCTTCTGCCGTACGCGCACGGGGACCACGCGGGACCCGAGGTGCGACACCTCGCCCACGAAGCGCCCGAACAACTCCGTGTCGGTGACCTTCACTTCGGGACCGAAGAGCGTCGACAGAGCGGGACGCGGCCGGTTCGTCTGCAGCGCCACGACCTCGCGCAGCACGCCCGTCAGCTGCTCGGTCATCTCCTGCGCGGAGGCGAACCGGCGGGCCGGGTCCGGGTCGGTGGCGCGGACGAGGAGCCGGTAGAACGACTCGTACCGGCGGAAGACGTCGATGTTGTCGGGGTCGGGCAGGGAGTCCACGAACACATTCGTGTAGCCCTGGAAGTCGAAGGTCAGCACGGCGAGGGTGCGGGCGACCGTGTACAGGTCGGACGCGACGGACGGGCCGACCTCGGCGACCTCGGGCGCCTGGTAGCCCACCGTGCCGTAGATGGCGGACTCGTCGTCGTCCATCCGGCGGACCGCGCCCATGTCGATGAGCTTGAGCTGGTCCTCGGTCTGGATCGCGTTGTCGACCTTGAAGTCGCAGTACAGCAGGTTGCGGCTGTGCAGGTGGCCGAGGGCCTCGAGCGCCTCGATGCCGAACGCGCACGCCTGCTCCACCGGCAGCGGGTCGCGCCTGCCGTCGGGGGTGCGCCGCTCGTTGGCGATCTCCTTGAGCGACTTGCCGCCGACGTACTCCATGACGATGTAGCCGTCCATGGAGCCGGTGCGCTGGTCGAGGTGCTCGACGAAGTTGTAGATGCGGACGATGTTGGAGTGCTCGATCTCCGCGAGGAAGCGCCGCTCCGATATGGCCGCCGCCATCGCGTCCTGGTCACCGGTGTCGAGCAGGCCCTTCAGGACCACCCAGCGGTCGGACACGGCACGGTCGATGGCGAGATAGACCCAGCCGAGGCCGCCGTGCGCGAGGCAGCCCACGACCTCGTACTGGCCGTGCACGACGTCGCCCGCGCCCAGCTTCGGCACGAACGAGTACGGGTGGCCGCACTTCGTGCAGAACCCTTCCGTGCGGCCCGGCCGGTCGCCGCGCGCACGCCCCACCGGGGCACCGCAGTCCGAACGCGAGCAGAAACGCTTCCGCTCGGGGACCTCGGGGTTGCTCTGCACCATCACGCGCGGGTCGGGCCGCGGCACGTCCGGGACGCGCACCAGACCCGCGCCGAGCCGGGCCCGCCCCGAACTGCTCGCCGCCGAACCGGAACTGCGCACCGACACCGACCGGGACGCCGGGCTCCCCGACAGCGAACGGGACAGCCGCCCCGACACCGACCGGCGCGACTGCGAGGACCGGGCCGAGGCCCGCGACGAGGCCCGCGAAGTCGACGCCGAACTCTGCGAACCGCGTGAACCGCCGCCCGCGATCCCGGTCGGCGGCGACGACACCAGGCCGGTCGGCGACACCACCGGGGCGAGCCCACAGGTGTCGCAGTACAGCTCGCCGCCGCCGACATCCTCGTACGAGCCACCGCAACCGGGTCGCTGGCAGACCCGCGACGCGGCCCCTCCCTGTACCGGGGCGCCCGCCGCCGCGCCGTCCGGCTTCATCCCGCACAGATCGCAGTACAGCTCGCCCGCGATGTCCTCGTACGACCCCGTACAACCGGGCCGTGTGCATCTCCGCTCTCCGGCCATGCCTACGACTCCCCCCTCCGGTCGGTGGGCGCGGCCCGCTCGGGCCCGCCCGTCGACAACACCTCGGCGGCAGCCCGCTGATAGCGCAGCACCGCCTCTCCCGCCACCCGCAGATCACAGGGCGCGCTCCACAGCATGCGGCGCGCCGCGTCGTACCGCTCCACCAGGAACGGGTCCTCCGCGAAGCCCAGCCGCGAGACCTTCGCCTTGTACGCGTCGAGCCGCCCGCGCAGCTCCGCGCGGACGGCCAGCGGAGCCGTCACCGCCGTCAACGACTCGCGGGCGCGCAGCAGTTCGTCCTCGGCCTTCGCCTCCAGCGATTCCAAAAGGGGCGAGAGCCGGTGCCACTGACCGTGCCTGCGGTAGTCGGCGGCCGCCGCCAACTGCTCCTGCAGGGCGATCGGCGGCCCGGACACCGCGGGCACCTCCGACGCGGCGATCTTCGCCAGGACCTCGCCGCGCGCCGATCTCGCCTCGGCGAGCGTACGGTCCGCGCGCGAGAGCACGTCCCGCAGCCGGGCGAGCCGCGCCTCCGCGTCCTGCCGCACGGTCAGCACGGCCTCGATCTCGCGCCGCACCTCATCGAGGGCGCGCGCCTGCCGGTCGTACGCGGTCGTGTCGGGGCGCCCGCCGCCGGGAGCCGAACTCCCCTGCGCCTTCTGCCAGTACGTGAGCGGGTCCGACACCACCTGCTCGCGCAGCCGGGTCAGCGAGCTCGTGATCCGCTCCAGGTCGTCACCGGCCGGATGCTCCCCGGGACGTACGCCCACGGAGTGCGCGAGCCTTCGGGTGCGGCCCAGTTCGGCGGAGAGCAGGTCGATGCGGGCGGGCAGCGCCGACCACACCGCGTCGGCGGCCACGACCATGTCGAGGGACGACGCGTACAGGTCGTTCATCCGCTCCACGAGCGCGGCCAGCGTGAAGTGCTCGGAGAGCTTGGCCGGGCCGTTGATCGACGGCGACGGCGACGGCGCTGCGTTCCCCGCGACCGTGACGGCCTCGCCGCGCAGCACGTCCGTCAGCTGCGCGAGGTCGTCCCGGTTCGGCCACTTGCGCCGGGAGCGGACCTCGCGCGCGGTGCGCAGCGCGGCCGCGTACGCGTCGAAGTACGACCACAACAGCGTGATCGCCTGCTCGGCGGCCGCCCAGCGGTCCCGGGTCGCCCCGGTCAGCTCGGCGCCTTCCAGCAGGCGGCGCCCGGCGTGGTCCTGGAGCGCGAGCAGCGACGTCTCGATCGCCTCGTGCTCGGCGCCGAGCCGGGCCAGGGCACGGTCCACCTCGTCCCGGTCCATCACCGGACCAGGGGGTCCCGCGACGCCCATCGATCACCTCTCGCATCCATCGAAGTCCCTCAACCGGCCTGTCGTCCGCGCTACTTGTACTTGGGTGCCGGTGGCCCCTCCGATGTGCCGAGCGCGGCCTTCAGCCAGTCGTCGTACGACTTCTGCCAGCCGCCGCCGGGCTTGCGGTAGTCCTCCAGGACCTGGTTGACCCGGCGAACCAGGTCGTCCGAACCTTTCTTCATGGCGACGCCGTAGTACTCCTTGGTGAACGGCTCGCCCTTCAGCTCCACCGTCGGGTCCTGCGCGGCCTGGCTCGCCGCGAGCGCGCCGTCGGTGACCACCGCGTCGACCTCGCCGAGCTGCAGGCGGACCAGGCAGTCCAGCTGGTTCGGCACGGTCGTGGAGATGTCCGTGTCGGCCGGGATGCGGCCGTCCTTCTTGCCCTGCTCCAGAGCGCCCTCGGCCGTCGAACCGGCCGCGGAGCAGACCCGCTTGCCGCCGAGCGTCTTGTCGAAGCCCTCGATGTCCGACGTCTTCGGGGCGAGCACCTGCTGGCCCGTCTGGAAGTACGCGGTGGAGAAGTCGACGTCCTTGAGGCGGTCGCAGCTGATGGTCATCGTGCGCACCACCATGTCGACGTCGCCGCGCTGGATCGCGGGGATGCGCTGGTTGGTGGGGATCGCCTTGAAGCGGATCTTGTCCGGGCTGCCGAGGATCTCCTTCGCGATCTCATGGGCGAGATCGATGTCGAAGCCCTCCAGCTCACTGGACTCGTCCGTGCTGTTGGGGTCGCGGTAACCCCACCGGTAGCTGTTCTGGTCGACGCCGACCGACACATAGCCGCGGTCCTTGATGTCCTGCACGGCGCCGCCGTCGGTGCTGCCGGACCGGCTCACGCTGCGCTCCGGCTCCTTGCCCTTCACCTCCGGGTCGCAGGAGGCCGCCCTGGCCTGCACCCCGGCCGCCACTCCGCCCGGACCGAACCCCGTGCTCCCGTCACCGCCGCCGGTGCCGCCGCGCTGCGTCAGGGGGAGCAGCAGCGCGAACACCACCGTCAGGGCGCAGGCGACCGCCATCGCCGCCACGCCGCCCCAGCCGCGCAGACTCACCTTGCCGGTACCTCGCTCATCCATCGCCGCACCCCCTCTCACCGGTACTCCGAAAGCCGGCGCCCGATGCCGAGCACCGCGCCGGCGGCGGCCAGCACCGCCAACAGCGCGGCACCGACCGGCAGTCCGGTCATCGCGTCGAGCCCGTCACCCGCGTCGGTGCTGAACTGACGCTGCTCGTGCGCGAGCGCCTTGTCGAGATTCTGGTCCACCAGATCGAAGCACTCACCCGTCGGCTTGTCCTGCTTCGAACCGATGATCTTGTCGAGAGCGCCCTGGTAGTTGCCCGCGTCGTCCTGCTCGCGGGCGTCCGTGTGGCGCTTGAGCCATTCCTTCATGCTGGCGTCGGCGCCGTCCACGGGAGTGCGGCCCGCGCGGTCGTCCGCCGCCAGTTCGTCCGCCGCCGTCAACTTCGCCGCCAGCACGTTCATCTGCTTCTGGAAGTCGACGTCGTACTTGTCCTTGGTCTGGCCCTTGACGGTCGTCGTCTCGGCGCCGCGGCTGACCAGCGTCAGGTTCTCGTTGCCCCGCGCCTTCAGGGACGCGATGCTCGCGTCGTGCAGCACGTTAAGTGACCGTACGCCGCCGTCGTACGAGGCGTTGAGCCCGCTGCGCGCGACCGTGTGCCCCACGACGAGCCAGAGCAGGACGACCACGGAGGCGGCGGTGGCGGCGAGCATTCCGTGGTTGAACACCCGGTTCGTACGCCGGTAGTTGCGGCGCTGGGCCCAGACGAGAGCGGCGACGGCGAGCACGCCGATGGCGATCGCGATCCACGGGTACGGGGTCGCCGCGTCGTAGTCGTCGCGCAGCCGCTCGTTCTCGTTCGTGTAGAGATTCTCCGCCTCGGGGAGCATCTCGGTCTGCATCTTCTCGTTCGCGTACCGCAGGTAGGCGCCGCCCAGCGGGAAGCCCTGCCGGTTGTTGGCCCGGGCCCGCTCGATGAGGCCCTTGTACTGCGGCAGCAGCGTGTTGAGCTTCGCGATCGTCTTCGCCGAGGACGTGCCCGGGTCGGTGCTGGCCGCGGCGGTCACGAGCTTGGCGGCGGCGGTACGGATGTCCTTCTCGTACCGGTCGCGCATCGCGGCGGGCTCCTGCCCGCCGGCCAGGAAGCCGCTGGACGCCGCGGTGTTGGCGTCGGCCAGCGAGCGGTAGATGTCGGCGGCGTCGGCGCTCAGCGGCTGGCTGGAGTGCAGCACGTCGTCGGCGGCGGCCGAGCGGTCTGTCATCTGCCAGGCCGTCGTCGCGCCGAACGCGACGACGAGCAGGGCCAGCAGCGCACCGATGATGCGCAGCCGTCCCGGTTCCGTGGTGGCGGCCGACCGCAGCCGGTCCACGCCCTCCGCCCACGCGGTGCGGCGGGCGGGTGCGGGTGGCGGGGCGGACGGGGGCACGCCTTGTACCGCGCCCCGCGTCTGCTGCGGCGGCACGTTCGGCCTCGTCGGCGCGGCGGGATGCCCCGGCGGCGCCGCGCTCCCGTTCGGCGGGTATGTCACTCGACCCTCCCCCATGGAGTCGTACGTCGGCCGCAAGTATCGCTGCCGCGACGGACATCCGCACAGCCATTGACTCGATCTTGTTTGCGAGCCCTCCCCTTGAACACGTGTGGGGGGAGTGTTCGGTTCCCTGGGCGGGACGTGCTGCATGGTCGGCTGAGAGACCAGCCACGAAGAAGGGTGCACTCGACCACACGCGGCCGGGGCTACGGCGAAGCGCTCACCCCGCGTAAAAGTCGCGCACGCGCGCGTGGACCTCGGGCGGAGCCCCGACCGCGTCCAGACCGAGCAGGGCCGCGCCGAGTACAGGCCGCTCCGACACCACGCGAGGCGTCGCCTTGGGGGCCTGGCCCGCCAGCGACTCCGCGATACGCGAATCCAGTTGAGGATGACGGGCGGCGAGCACGCTGCCCCCGAGCAGCACCGGAACCTCCTCGTCCAGAAGATCGAGGCGGCGCAGCGCGACCGTCGACATGGCCACCACTTCGTCGGCCATCCGGTCGACCAGGGCGCGAGCCACCGGGTCCCCGTCCGCCGCCGTGGCGAAGAGAACCGGGGAGCATTCGTGACGCCGTGCCGCGGATAGGTGCCCCAGATGCAGCGCCTCGATCAGCGCGTACATGGAGGAGAGCCCGAAGTGGCCGGGGAGCGTGCGCATCAGGGCCGTGCGCTCGCCGCGGCCGTCCTCCGCCCGCGCCGCGTACCAGAGCGCCTCGTCGGCCAGGCCTCCTCCGCCGCCCCAGTCGCCGGATATCTTGCCGATCGCGGGGAACCGGGCGGTGCGGCCGTCGGGGAGCATGCCGGCGCAGTTGACGCCGGCACCGCACACCACGGCGACACCGCGCGGCTCCGCGTCCTCCAGCAGGCCCGCCCGCAGCACCGCGAACGTGTCGTTGCGTACGTCCACGCTCGACGAGTTCGACCAGCCGCGGGCGCGCAGCGCGTGCGCCAACTCCTTCTCCTCCACCGGGAGATCGGCGTTGGCCAGGCACGCCGACACGTGCCCGACCGCGTCGACGCCCGCCTGGGCGAACGCCTGGCCGACCGCGTCCGCCAGGACGTCCACGGCCCGCTCCACACCCACCTTGGGCGGCTGGAACCCGCCGCCGCGGGCCGCGCCGATGACACTGCCATCGCCCGCGACCACCGCGACGTCGGTCTTGCTGTTGCCCGCGTCGATCGCGAGCACGCTGGTGCTCAGGCCCACGCCAAGTGCTCCCGGTTGTGCGCGATCAGCTGGTCCGTGAGCTGCTCGGCGTACTCGATCTGGCCCACCAGCGGGTGCGCGAGCAGTGCCTTGATGACGCGGTCGCGGCCGCCGTGCAGGGCGGCCTCCAGGGCGAGGTCCTCGTACGCGGTCACGTTGGCGATGAGACCCGCGTACAGCGGGTTCAGCTGCGGGACGGGCAGCGGGCGGGCGCCCTTGCCGTCGACCGCGGCCTGCACCTCGATGACCGCGTCGTCGGGGAGGAAGGGCAGGGTGCCGTTGTTGTACGTGTTGACGACCTGGTGCGGCGAGCCTCCGCCGCCAAGAAGCGAAGCGGCCAGGTCCACGGCCGCCTCGCTGTAGAAGGCGCCGCCGCGCTTGGCGAGCAACTCGGGCTTCTCGTCGAGCGTCGGGTCGCCGTACATCTTCAGCAACTCCCGCTCCATCTCGGCGACCTGGGCGGCCCGGGACGGCTTGGTGCGCAGCTCCCGTACGACGGCGTCGTGCTGGTAGTAGTAGCGGAGGTAGTAGGAGGGCACCACCCCGAGGCGGTCGACGATCGCGCGGGGCATGTGCAGGTCCTCGGCGATCGCGTCGCCGTGCTCGGCGAGCAGCCGGGGCAGCAGGTTCTCGCCGTCCGGGCCGCCGAGGCGGACGCCAAGCTCCCACGTGAGGTGGTTGAGGCCGACGTGGTCGAGGTGGACCTGCGAGGGGGTCACGTCGAGCAGCTTGGCGAACTTGCGCTGGAATCCGATGGCCACGTTGCACAGGCCGACGGCCTTGTGGCCGGCCTGGAGCAGGGCCCGCGTCACGATGCCCACCGGGTTGGTGAAGTCGATGATCCAGGCGTTCGGGTTGGTGCGGCGTACGCGCTCGGCGATGTCGAGCACGACGGGGACCGTGCGCAGCGCCTTGGCGAGACCGCCGGCGCCGGTCGTCTCCTGGCCGACGCAGCCGCACTCCAGCGGCCAGGTCTCGTCCTGGTTGCGGGCGGCCTGCCCGCCGACGCGGAGCTGCAGCAGCACCGCGTCGGCGTCGGCGACGCCCGCGTCCACGTCGGACGTGGTGCGGATGGTGCCGGGGTGGCCCTGCTTGGCGAAGATCCGGCGGGCGAGGCCGCCCACCAGCTCCAGACGGTCGGCGGCCGGGTCGACGAGGACCAGCTCCTCGACCGGCAGGGTGTCCCGCAACCGGGCGAAGCCGTCGATGAGTTCGGGTGTGTAGGTCGATCCTCCGCCGACCACTGCGAGCTTCATTAGCGAATAACCGTCCTTAGCCCTTGACCCCGGTGAGGGTGACGCCTTCGACGAAGGCCTTCTGTGCGAAGAAGAAGACGATGCAGACCGGCGCCATCACGAGGAGCGTCGCGGCCATCGTCAGGTTCCAGTTGACGCTGTGTGCGGACTTGAAGGATTCGAGGCCGTAACTCAGCGTCCAGGAAGCCGGGTTCTGGGCCGCGTAGATCTGCGGCCCGAAGTAGTCGTTCCAGCAGTAGAAGAACTGGAAGAGGGCGATCGCGGCGATGCCCGGCTTGGCCATCGGCACCACGATCTTCAGCAGGGTGCGCAGCTCGCCGCAGCCGTCGACCTTCGCCGACTCGATGTACTCCTTGGGGATCGTCAGCAGGAACTGGCGGAGCAGGAAGATCGAGTACGCGTCGCCGAACGCCATCGGGATGATCAGCGGCCACAGCGTCCCCGCGAGATGGAACTGCTGGGCCCACACCAGGTACATCGGGATCACGATGACCTGCGGCGGCAGCATCATCGTCGAGATGACGAGGAGCATCGCGGTGCGGCGGCCGCGGAAGCGGAACTTGGCGAGCGCGTAGGCCACGGGGACCGCCGAGCAGACCGTCAGCAGCGTGCCCACGGCCGCGTAGACGATCGAGTTCCGCCACCAGTCCAGGAAGCCGTCGGTCTCGAAGACGGCCTGGTAGTTCTCCCAGTGCCAGGAGCTGGGCCACAGGTCGCCGCTCATCGCCTGGTCGTCACTCATCACGGACGTCAGGAAGACGAAGACGAAGGGCAGGACGAACAGCAGGGCGACGGCGATCGCGATGCTGTGCACGGCGATCCAGTTCAGGATCCGCTTGCGGCGGGCGCGGGCGCTCTCGGGCCCTCTCGGGTGCGGGGTCTCGGCGGCCGTCGTGGGCGCCGGGCGCGGGGTCGTGGTGGTCATGGGGATCAGTCCTCCGCCGAGAGCAGGCCCGAGCGCTTGCGCATGAGCAGCATGGTCACGGCCATCGCGATGACGAAAAGGACGAGCGAGAGCACGCACGCCGCGCCGGTGTTGAAGTTCTGGAAGCCCATCGAGTAGACGAGCTGGGGGACCGTGAGGGTCGAGTGGTCCGGGTAGCCGGGCTGGATCACGGAGCCAGGGCCGATGGAGACGCCGGAGGCGATCTTTCCGGCGACCAGGGCCTGCGTGTAGTACTGCATGGTCTGTACGACGCCGGTGACCACGGCGAACATCACGATCGGGGTGATCGACGGCCAGGTCACGTACCGGAACCTGCCCCATGCTCCCGCCCCGTCGAGCTCCGCGGCCTCGTACTGCTCCTTCGGTACGTCGAGCAGTGCGGCCATGAAGATGACCATGAGGTCGCCGATGCCCCACAGGGACAGCATGACGAGGGAGGGCTTGGCCCAGGCCGCGTCGTTGAACCAGTTGGGGCCGTCGATGCCGATCTTGGCGAGGACCTCGTTGACGGGGCCGGTCCCCGGGTTGAGCAGGAAGACGAAGGCGACCGTCGCGGCGACCGGCGGCGCCAGGTACGGCAGGTAGAAGGCGGTCCTGAAGAACCCGACACCCGTCTTGATCTTCGTGACGAGCATCCCGAGGGAGAGACCGAAGACGACGCGCAGCGCCACCATGATCACGACCAGCCACAGCGTGTTCCACAGGGCCGGGCCGAACAGCGGCATGTCCTGGAACACGTACTTCCAGTTCCTCAGCCCCACGAACGTGGGCGCCTTGATCTGGTTGTAGTGCATGAACGAGAAGTAGACGGTGGCGAGCAGCGGGTACGCGAAGAAGACGCTGAACCCGATCAGCCAGGGGGAGAGGAAGCCCAGCGTGCGCAGTCTGCGCCGGGCGGGCCGGGAGAGTGTGAGTGCCATGCGCGGGTCCTCAGTTCTGCGACTGCAGCGTGTCGGCGTCGATGAGCTTGTCGAGGCGTTGCAGCCCCTTCTTCAGATTCGGGACCTTCCCCGCTTCCTCCGTGTACGAGAAGTCCTGCAACTGCACGATGTACATGCCGCCGTTGGTCGACGGGGGCATCACCTGGCTGTACTTGTTCTTCGCGATGCCGAGGAACGTGCGGAACGCCGGATCGGCGTCCAGCTTCGGCGACTTGAGGGCCGCCTTCGTGGAGGGCACGTTGTGAATGGCGTTGGCGAACTGCACGACCTGGTCGGTGTCGGCGGTCAGGAACCTCACCAGTTCCCAGGCGGCGTTCTGGTGCTTGCTGCTGTGCGCGATGCCGGCGACGGTGCCGGTCAGATAGCCGCGGCCGTACGTGTCGGCCTGGTCGTCCGGGACGGGCATGGGCGCGACACCCCATGTGAACCTGGCCTTGGAGTCGTTCAGCATCAGCCCGCGCCACTCGCCGTCGAGGTGCATCGCCAGCTTGCCGCTGAGGAAGGCGTTCTGGTTGGACATCTCGTCGCCGAACGAGGTCCGGAACCGCTCCAGGGCGTCGTATCCGCCCTGCGCGTCCATCAGCTTCTTCGCGGTGCCGAGGAACTCGTAGGTGGCGGGGTCCTTCGCGAGCCGTGACTTCCCGTCCTTGTCGAAGTACGTCGGGCCCCACTGGGCGAACAGCCGGTCGGGGCTGTTCTGGTAGAGCCGGAAGTTCGGCATGAAGCCCACGCGCTTGTACGAGGACCCGTCCTTGACGGTGAGCTTCTTGGAGTCGGCGACGAACTCGGACATGGTCTTCGGCGGGTGCGTGATGCCCGCTTCCTTGAACGCGTCCTTGTTGTAGTACATGCCGAACACGTCCGCGAGCAGCGGCAGGGCGCACTGATTGCCCTGGTAGCTCGTGTAGTTGAGCAGCGACTCGGGGAAGACCTCGGTCTTGTCCAGCCCGGTCTTCTTCATGAACGGGTCGAGGTCGGCCCACATGCCGGAGTCGCAGTACTGGCCGACGTTGTTCGTGGTGAAGGACGAGACGACGTCGGGGGCCTCGTCGCCGCCGGCGCGCAGGGCCTGGTTCACGGTGGCGTCGGAGACGTTGCCGGTGGCCTGCACGTGGATGTTCGGGTGGAGCTTCTCGAAGCGGGCGATCGAGTCGTTGATCGCCTTGACCTCGCCGGGCGCCGACCAGCCGTGCCAGAACTTGATGGTGACGGGCTTCGTCGGATCGTCGGCGGCGCTGCCGGTACTCGGGTTGGCGCAGCCGGCGAGCAACAGTCCGGCCGCTGCGAGCACCACGGGGGCGCGCAGGGGTATACGCCATCGCGGCATGGCGAACGTCCTTTACTGGTACGGGGGTTGGGGGCGGTTCTCGAAGGGGCGCGGGCGGGTCAGGCGCCGCTGGTATCGAAGACGGAGGAGCGGGCCTGGGTGAGGGCGGTGCGCAGGGCGCCGGTCAGGATGGGGTCGCCGTCGAGTTCGCTGATGCGCAACTGGGGCCGGGGTAGGGCGAGTCCGGTGAGTTCGGCCTCGACCCGCTCGCGCAGGGGGGCACCGCCGGCCTGGGCGACCTGCCCGGACAGGACGACGAGTTCGGGGTCGACGACGGCGACGACGGCGGCGAGCCCGGTGGCGAGGCGTCGGGCGACTTCGTCGAGAACGTCGTCCTGGGCGAGCGCCTTGCTCAAGTCTGCGACTCCGCCGGCGAGTTGGCGCACGGCGGGGGCGGCGACCAGGCTCTGGAATCCGCCACCGGCGTCGGTGCGGGCTGCGACGGCGTCGCCGCCGCGGGCCAGCGGGGCGCCGGGCAGCGGCATGTATCCGATCTCACCGGCGCCGCCGGTGGCCCCCCGGAGCAGCACACCGCCGAGCACGATGGCCGCGCCCACACCCTCGTCGACGTAGGCGAGCACGAAGTCGTCGTGGTCCTGGGCGGCGCCCTCGTACTGCTCGGCGATGGCGGCGAGGTTGACGTCGTTCTCGATGGAGACGGGCGTGCCGAGCACCTCGGCCAGCTCGGCGCGCAGGGTGCGCGAGTGCCAGCCCGGCAGGTGCGGGGCGTATCGCAGCTGGCCGGTGCCCGGGTCGATGGCGCCCGGGGTGCCGATGACGGTGGCGGTCAGGTCGTCGTGCCCGAGCCCGGCCCGGCCGAGCGCCCCGTCGACGGCCTCGGTGACGAGCTGGGCCGTGCGGTGGCGGACGTCCTCGGCGACGGCGTGGGCCTCGATGCGGCACCGGCCGCGCTCGGCGCCGGTGATGTCGGCGACGACGGCGGTGATGCCGTTCGGGTCGGCGGACAGCGCGGCGACGTGCGCGGCGCCGGGGCGGATCTCGTAGAGCACGGCGTTCGGCCCCGGGCGGCCGGTCTGGCTCCCGGTGGTCCGCACGAGCCCGGCGGCTTCGAGCCGCCCGAGGATCTGCGAGGTGGTCGGCTTGGAGAGGCCGGTGAGCTCGCCGATCCGAGTACGGGTCAGCGGGCCGTGCGCGACGAGGAGATCGAGGGCGGCCCGGTCGTTCATGACGCGCAGCACGCTGGGGGTACCCGGGGTTGCCGCCATCGTCGCTTTGCCTCTCGCCGTACTGTTAGGAAAGTTTCCTATTGGGGTGCGAGGAACGTAAGTCGGGCGTGAAGGGGGCGTCAATAGGGGGCGGCCCCCAGGCAACCAACTCGTTACCTGCGATTCCTCGGCCCCCCGGCCGCCGGTACCCGGCCCGGCCCGCCCCGTGAGCCGCGCCCCGGAGCGCCGGCCCGATGTGTTCTGATCCCGTACCAGAATGCTATTCGGTTGATAACAAGCTTCTCGGTCAAGGGAGTTGGGGGAATAGAGTCAGCGGTGAAGCAGGTGAAGCAGTCGACGCCTCGGGGGTTCGCATGGCCACCTTCCACATCAAGCAGCAGAGCGGCACGATCCAGCAGGCCGATGTGATCCACAACCACGCGGGCCTGCCGGGTGACCTCACCGACCAGCTCACCGCGCTCCTCGTGCGTCTGCGGGAGCCGTCGGTCGTGGATGGCGAGCGTGCCGAGCAGGCCGCGGCGCAGCTCGTCGCGGCCATCGAGGAGGCCTCGCGGCCGCAGGCCCGGCCCGGCCGCGTGCGCGCCGCGCTGGCGACCGCCGCGGACCTGCTGGCCCCTGTCGCCTCGGCCGCGGGCCTCGTCGGGTCCCTGCAGGCCATCGTCACCGCCCTGCCCCTCGGCTGACGGCGCCATGACGGAGTTCCGCATCGGTGACCAGCGCGCCGGGCTGATCCAGAACGCTGACGTGATCATCAACGCGTCCCCCGCCGCGACCGACCACCAGGCCGCCGCCGAAGGGGCCCTGCGCGCCCGCGACTACGGCACGGCCATCGCCCGCCTCAAGGAGCACCTCGCCGCCGAACCGGCCGACTCGCTCGCCCGCTTCCGGCTCGTCGTCGCGGCCCTGCGCGGACGCCACCCCGACCGCTACGAGGCCGGCCAGATCCACCGCCTCACCGCCCGCCTGGTCCGGCTCGCCGCCGACGACCCCGGCTGCCACCACGCCAAGGTCCTCGCGGTCGTCATCAACGACGGCATGCTCTCGCGCAGCCGCACCAGTCCCCTCCCGCCCTCCGCCGACACCCTCCGGCTCGTCGCGGCCGTGGTGCGCACCGCTCCCGGCCGCGCCCGCGAGATCGTCGAGCACGTCCCCGTCCCCGAGAGCCCGACCTGGGCCGAGCTGCGCCGCGCGCTCGGTGCCGCCCCGCCGCGCTCCTGACAGCCGTACGAGGAGAACCGAGCCATGACGTCCTTCCCGCAGCCCCCGTCGACGGGACCCGTGCCGCACCAGCCCGGCGCGCACCCCCAGTCCTCGCGCCCGCCGGCCTACTGGATCGCCCGCTACTTCGTCGACCCGCCGCATCCGAGCCTGCTGAAGTCCGCGCAGACGAAGATGGCGGTCGGCGGAAGCCTCGCCGTCCTCGGCGTGCTGGTGCTCGTCCTGGCCGGCGGCGGCACGAAGGCGCTGGGGTTCATCATGCTGGTGGTGGGGTGCATCGTCGGCGGCAACGGCCTCTCGGCGAAGAAGGTCTACGACCGGGCGTACGCGCTGACGATGCCGCGCCCCTCCGACGCCGACATCGACCAGCTCATCCTGACCGACACGCTCTCCATCATGAACCGCGCCCTGCCCCAACTCGGCCTCACCGAAGCGGACCTGGTCCGGCCGAGAGGTGCCACAGGCCCGGCCGGAGCGGACTTCACGGACATCGCGGGAGCCGCGGCGGCCCCCGTGACCCCCGGCGGCAACCAGATGGTCGTCTACGGCCCGTCGTTCCCCTGCAACATCGCCATCGGCGCCGACAACCGCAAGCGCTTCTCCCGCTACGAGTTCATGGTGATCTGCCCGACCCACTACCAGCTGGCCATCTACACCTGCCAACTCGACCTCTACACCGGCCAGTTGACCGAGCAGACGAACGAGTACCACTACCAGGACGTGGTGGCGGTCCGCACCTCGTCCATCCCGCTCAACACATTCCGCGGCGTCACCCTCAACCCCCGCCCCTCGCAGCGGGCGCACTTCATGCACCTCGACACGGCCCGCCAGATGCAGATCATCGTCTCCAGCGGCGACCGCACGGCGATCACTCTGCGGGTCTCCTCCTCCGCCGAAGCCACCGTCGACTCGGGCGATCCCCTGGACTTCCCCCAGGTCCTGGAGCGCGTACGGGCGACACTGCGCGAGAAGAAGGGCGGCGTGCAGCAGCCGGACAACGACCTGATCTGACGCCGTCGGCGGCACCTGCTCCATGCCGAACGGAGCGGTGTCCAGCGACGGGCAGGGCGACGGCAGCGGCAGAGGCCGGCCCAGGTCGACCTCGGTGCGGGTCGTGCAGTGGCCGTCCACGGGGTCCTCGTGGCAGACGCCTTCTTGGCGTGCCGGTCGACGCGGACGTGGACGGGCGCGCCGGCGGCGGCATGCGTCCGCGGTTCCGGGCCGGTGTCCGTCTCGTGGTCGCTGGACGTGACCTCACCGACGAGGACGAGCATGTCGATGGGGCCGCGGTGGGTCTCGCGGTAGGACTCGTCGAGGTCGGTGGGATCTGACCGACGTCCGGGGCGAACGCATCGTGCTGATCCAGGTCGCCTGGATATGAGGCCGGACATGGGGGCGGCCGCGCGCCCACCGGCGTGCGGCCGCCCCCGACAGACGCGGAGACCCGGATCGAGTGTCAGGCGGAGACGCCTTCGATCCGGGCCAGTGCCTCGTCCGCGCCGAACGGCTGCAAATAGGGCAGCCAGCGCGGATCGCGATGTCCGGTCCCGATGATGCGCCAGGCCAGACCCGACGGCGGAGCCGGTTTGTGGCGCAGGCGCCAGCCGATCTCCACCAGGTGGCGGTCGGCCTTGGTGTGATTGCAGCGGCGGCACGACGCCACCACGTTGTCCCAGGCGTGCAGACCCCCGCGGCTGCGCGGGATCACGTGGTCGACGCTGGTTGCGACGCCACCGCAGTACATGCACCGGCCGCCGTCGCGGGCGAACAGTGCACGCCGGGTCAGAGGAACGGGCCCCCGGTAGGGGACCCTGACGAACCGCTTGAGCCGGACCACGCTGGGAGCGGGGACGGTGCGTGTCGCGCTGTGCATGAAGGCGCCGGACTCCTCGAGGCACGTGGCCTTGTTCTCGAGGACGAGTACGAGCGCGCGGCGGAGCGGTACGACGCCGAGTGGCTCGTACGACGCGTTGAGGACCAGGACATGCGGCACGGATGCCTCCTTGTACGCCGGCGGCGCGTGGCTCGCGCCGGGACGATCTCGTAGCCAGTCTCCCCTCATGGCTGGTCGTGGCGCCACCATGTCCACGTAACGGCCTTGGAGTGTTTTCGACCACACGTCCTTCATCCCCCAGTGAGCACCGTCTCTCCCTCCAACATGACAACGATCCACACACAATGCCCCGTTAGTGTGGTGGGTCTGCCCGCTGATGTCCCCGAGCCACCCGAGGCGAGCAGATGGCCACGCCTGGAGGTACCTGCCGTGATCTCGTCCGTCCTGTCGGCCGCGGGGGCGAGCGACTCCTCGTCCGACTCCCCGCAACCCACCCTCAAGGACGCCCAGGAACAGGCCGGACAGGCCGCCAGCTGGGTGGAGCAGAACTGGTCCGCCTGGCTGGGCATCGGCCTGCGGGTGCTGCTGATCGTCGTCATCGCCTGCGTGTTGCGCGTCGCGATACGCAGGGCCATCACCAAGCTGATCGAGCGCATGAACCGCACGGCGCAGGCGGTCAACGGCACTGCGCTCGGCAGCCTGCTGGTGAACGTGGAGCGGCGCCGTCAGCGCTCGCACGCCATCGGTTCCGTGCTGCGCTCGGTCGCCTCGTTCGTGATCATGGGCACGGCCGCGCTGATGATCCTCGGCACCTTCGAGATCAATCTGGCGCCGCTGCTCGCCTCCGCCGGGGTCGCCGGTGTCGCGATCGGTTTCGGCGCCCGCAACCTCGTCACCGATTTCCTCTCCGGCGTTTTCATGATTCTGGAGGATCAGTACGGCGTAGGGGACACCATCGACGCGGGCGTCGCCTCCGGCGAGGTCATCGAGGTGGGGCTGCGCGTCACCAAGCTGCGCGGCGACGGCGGCGAGATCTGGTACGTGCGCAACGGCGAGGTCAAGCGCATCGGCAACCTCTCGCAGGGCTGGGCCACCGCAGGCGTCGACGTCTCCGTCCGCGCCGACGAGGACCTGGACAGGGCGCGGGCCGTGCTGGCCGAGGTCGGCGAGGCCATGAGCAAGGCCGAGCCGTGGAACGAGATGCTGTGGGGCCCCATCGAGGTGCTCGGCCTCGACAGCGTCCTGCTCGACTCGATGGTGGTCCGGGTCACCGCCAAGACCATGCCCGGCAAGGCCCTGACCATCGAACGCGAACTGCGCTGGCGCATCAAGGGCGCCTTCGACGAGGCGGGTATCCGGATCGTCGGCGGCGCCCCGGTGCAGGTGGACGGCGAGGCGGCCGTGGACCCGGCGGCCGGTGTGTCGGCGCCGTCCGCGTACGCCTCGGCCACCTCGCCGCAGTCGCTGGCCGCCTCGCCGATACCGCCGACGAACCTGGCCAAGTAGAGCGCCGGCCGGGGCCCGCCCGGCTCAGGCGGTCCGCAGCAGGGCCGGGTGCACCGAGCGGCGCAGCAAGGGCAGTGCGGTGGCCGCCGCCAGGATGCAGGCCGCGTAGACGCCGACCGGTACCAGCAGCGGCAGCGCCCAGGGGACGCCCTGGCCCGAGGTGACGGCGTACGCGATGTGGATCGCCGTGCCGCCGAGGGTGGCCAGGACGAGCGCGGGGGCCAGCGGCAGCGCGGTCTCCAGGAGGAGCGTGCGGGTGAGGATCCGGCGCGGCACCCCGGCGGCGACCTGCGCGGCGAGCGCCCGGCGCCGCGTGGACAGCGACTCGGCCGTGCCCACCGCGAGCGCGGCCAGGCTGATCACGAGGGCGGTCAGGACGGCCCCCGAGGAGAGGTCGAGGCCGAAGGTGTAGTAGTCCATGGGCGCGGCGGTGCTGCCGTGGCGCTGGATGTCGTGCAGGTCGGCGACGAGGACCCGCCGGACGCCGACCATGCCGACGCCCACGATCGTGACCAGTACGACAGCGGCGTGGCTGCGGGCCGCCGCCCAGGGGTCCTCCTGGAGCCGGGCGGCGGCGATCAGCACGGCGGGGTTCCCGGTGCGGCGCCCGAGCCGTCGCCCCGTCGCGCGGGCCGACGCGCCGGCGACCCAGATGGAGCCCGCGCCGGTGAGCACGACCGTGCCGAGCACGAACAGCGGCAGGCCCGCGATGCCGGTGCGGGAACCGTGGGTCATGAGCAGCGCCACCCCGAGGGCGACGGCGAGGGCGGGCAGCAGCAGCGCGGTCAGCGGCCGGGGCCCGCGCCGCGGCCGCTCCCGGCGGACGTGCCCCAGCGGCGAGGCGATGACCCGGCGCAGGGCGACGGCGCTCACCAGCGCGGCGAGCACGGGGATCACCAGGACGACGAGGACGAGGCCGGGCCACGCGACGCCGGGCGGTGTCCAGCCCACGGCCGGCAGCAGCGCGGCGAACACGACGAACCCGGCGAGCGTCCCCGCCAGGCAGGCGAACCCGGCCTCCAGCGCCGCGATCCGCCGCACCTGCCGCGGCCCGGCCCCCGCGAGGCGCAGGCCCGCGAGGCGCCGGTCGCGGTGGACCGCGCCGATCCGGGCGCACTGCCCGAGGAAGCCGAGCAGCGGGACCAGCAGGAGGAGCAGCCCGGCGACGATGCCGTGCCGGGTGCCGGGCTGGTCGAGGAGACCGTGCCCGTACGTGAAGTGGTACTGCCCCTGGACGCTCGCCAGGGCCACCGCGGGCAGGGCGAACCAGGTCGCCACGGCCGCCCCCGCCGCGGTGAGCGCGGCCCGCCGCCGCTCCAGGCGGTCGGCGCCGTGGGTCAGCAGCCACGCGAGGCGCAGGTCGGAGGCGACGCTCATCGCGCCACCTCCGACGACGGCGCGAGGGCGGAACCGGTGGGTCCGAAGCCCCCGGAGGTCTCCTGCACCACCCCGTCCCGCAGGCTCACCTCCCGGTCCGCGTAGGCCGCCACCTGCGCCTCGTGCGTCACCAGGACCACCGCCGTGTGGGTCTCGCGCACGGTGTGGACCAGGGACGTCAGGACCTGCTCGGTCGCCAGGGAGTCGAGCGCGCCGGTCGGCTCGTCGGCGAAGACGGCCTTCGGCTCCGTCACCAGCGCCCGGGCCAGCGCGACCCGCTGGGCCTGGCCGCCGCTCATCTCGCCCGGCCGCACCTCCCGCCGGCCGCGCACCCCGAAGCGCTCCAGCCACGCGTCGGCCTCCTGGTGCGCGGCGGCGCGCGGTCGGCCCGCGAGCAGCAGCGGCAGGGCGACATTGTCCAGGGCCGTCAACTCCGGGATGAGCTGGCCGAATTGGAAGACGACGCCGAAGTCCGTGCGGCGCAGCTCGCTCAGCCGCTCCTCGTCGAGCCCGTCGAGTCGGACACCGCCGTACGTCACCGTGCCCTCCTCGGGGCGGACGATGCCGGCCAGGCAGTGCAGCAGCGTCGACTTGCCGCTGCCGCTGGCGCCCGTGACGGCGAGGATCTCGCCGGTGCGGACCTCGACGCTCGCGCCGCGCAGCGCGGGTGTCCTGCCGTACGACTTCGTGAGTCCTTCGGCGGCCAGGAGTGTGCTCATGCTGCGGTGACCTCCGCGGTCAGAGTGGCGAGCCGGGCGGCGGTGGTGGTCATCCAGCGCAGATCGGCGTCGAGGTGGGCGAGGGCGTAGTCGGCGGACAGGACGGTGGTGAGGTCGGCGCCGGGGTCGCTCTTCACGGCGGTCAGCTCCCGCATGCGCGCCATGTGCGCGGCGCGCTGGGACAGCAGGTGCGCGGCGGGGTCGGCGCCCTGCCCCGCGACCAGGATGGAGACGACGACCTTGGCGAAGATCTCGTTGGCGACGTGCGGGGCGGGCGGCGTGATCTCGGCCGCCCAGTCGAGGAGTTCGCGGCTGCCGCGGGGCGTGGAGCGGTACAGGGTCCGCTCGGGGCCGCCGTCCGAGTCGGTCCCCTCGACCTCCACGAGGCCGTCGCGGACCAGGCGCTGCAGCGTCGTGTAGACCTGCGCGTAGGCGAGGGGACGGGCCTGTGGGAACCGTTCGTCGTGGCGTCGCTTGAGGTCGTAACCGTGGCTCGGACCGGAAGCGAGCAACCCCAGCAGGATGTGGCGGGTGCTCATGGCGAAGAGTATGTACCGCGTATATGTACTGAGTACATAGTGGTTCGCGAAGCGGCATCAAGTGGGAGTCATGGTTCCGGTTAGGTGCCGGACCGCAGGACTTTCGGTTTTCGCGGTTCCCTGATCAAGTTCTTCTTGCCGTACACAATGTGACCAGCAACACGTTGTCCGCCCGAACAGGTCTGCCTTCGTGTCCACTGGGTAGGGACTCGGACTCCTGACCCGTACGAGACATGTATGAGACCTCTGACGAAGGAGGCCCCCGTGGCCGCATCGGCACATCTTCTGCTCTCGGCCCTCTCCAAACAGGCGGACACCACCCTGACCGGCGCCGACACCACCACGTCCTCCGCCGAACCGCCGCTGACCAGCGAACCGCCCTTCGCCGACTACGCCCCGCTGACCTCCGAGCCGCCCCTCACCGACGCGGCCCCGCTGACCTCCGAGCCCACCCCGAGCGGCCTGGCCGCGGGATGAGCCTGGCCCGGCTCGCCGAGCTGTACGGCGTGGCCACCTCCTACTCACCCGCGCCGGGCCGCACGGTCCGCGCCTCCGGCACCGCCGTCACGGCGGCGCTCGCCGCGCTCGGCGTGGACGCGAGTACGCCGGAAGCGGTGCGGGACGCGCTGGCCGCGCGGGAGGCGGAGTCGGCGGCGCGGCTGCTGCCGCCGACGGTGGTGTGGTGGCTCGGCGCTCCACGGCCGGGCTGGCTGGACGGACTCCCCGAGGGCACGCGTCTCTCCCTGGCCGCTGCATCGCCGGGTGACGAGGCGGGTGGGTGGCAATATCCGCCGAGCGGCGGCGACCCGCAAAGCCCCCCGCCGGGGGTGCACACACTCACGGCGGAGACCCCCGCGGGCGTCACGGCGACGGCCCACCTGATCGCCGCCCCGCGCAAGGCCCCGGTCCCGCCGCCGCGCACGCACGGCCTCATGCTCCAGCTCTACTCCCTGCTCTCCGACCGCTCCTGGGGCATGGGCGACCTCGCCGACCTCGCCGATCTGGCGTCCTGGTCGGCGCGCACCCACGGCACCGGATTCCTCCAGGTCAACCCCTTGCACGCGGCGGTCCCCAGCGGCCCCAGCGGCCCCGACGGCGCCGGCGACCCGTCCCCGTACCGCCCCTCGTCCCGCCGCTTCCCCGACCCGGTGCACCTGCGGATCGAGGACGTCCCCGAGTACGCGTACGTCCCCGCGCGCGCCCCCTCGATCACCAGCGAGGCCGCCCGGCTGCGCCAAGACGTCCTGGAAGAAGCGGGGTTGATCGACCGCGACGCCGTGTGGGCGCTGAAGCGCGAGGCCCTCGAAGCGGCCCACGCCGTTCCGCTGACCCCCGGCCGCCGCGCCGCCTACCAGGACTTCCTCACCGAACAGGGCGCCGCCCTGGAGGACCACGCCACGTACAACGCGCTCGCCGAGCGCCACGGCCCCGACTGGCGCACCTGGCCGGCCGCCCTTCAGGACCCGCGCTCGCCCGACACGGCCCGCGCGCGCCGGGAGGCGGCGGACCGCGTCGACTTCCACCGCAGGCTCGCCTGGCTCACCGACATCCAACTCGGCGCCGCCCAGCGGGCCGCGCGCGACGCGGGCATGCCGATCGGGCTCATGCACGACCTCGCGGTCGGCGTGCACCCCGGCGGCGCCGACGCGTGGGCCCAGCGGCTCGTCTTCGCGCAGGGCACGAGCGTGGGCGCGCCGCCGGACGCGTTCAACGCGCGGGGCCAGGACTGGGGCCTGCCCCCGTGGCGCCCCGACCGCCTCGCCGAGACCGGCTACGCGCCCTTCCGCGACCTCCTGCGCAACCTGATGCGGCACGCGGGCGCCGTCCGCATCGACCACGTGATGGGCCTGTTCCGGCTCTGGTGGATCCCCGAGGGCCAGGCGCCGACCGAGGGTACGTACGTCCACTACGACGCCGAGGCGATGCTGGCCGTGCTGCTCCTGGAGGCGTCGCGATCGGACACGTACGTCATCGGCGAGGACCTCGGCACGGTCGAGCCGGGCGTGCGCGAGCGGCTGCGTGAGGGCGGGGTGCTCGGCACGTCGGTGCTGTGGTTCGAGCGGAACTACCCGCCCGAGGGCGACGGGCGTCCGGTGCCGGCCGAGGAGTGGCGCACCGACTGCGTCGCCACGGCCACCACCCACGACCTGCCGTCCACCGCGGCCCGGCTCTCCGGCGACGACGTGCGGCTGCGCGAGCGGCTCGGCCTGTCCACGGCGACGCCCGCCGAGGCGGCGGCGGAGATCGCGGAGTGGCTCGACCTGTTCACCCGTCTCGGCCTGCTGCCGCCCGGCGGCCACGGCGACGAGGAGGAGGCCGCCCGCGCGGTGCACCGTTTCCTGCTGCGCACCCCGGCCCGCCTGGTCGGCATCTGGCTGCCCGACCTGGTGGGCGACCGGCGACCGCAGAACCTGCCCGGCACCTGGACCGAGTACCCCAACTGGCGGCTGCCCGTCGCGGACTCCGCGGGACGGCCCCTCACCTTGGAGGAGCTGACTTCCTCGCCCCGCGCGCACGCGTTGCTCCAGGTGTTCGCGGGAACGGCCGTGCCTCTTACAGGCCCCCCGGACGCGCGCGTCGTTTAGGCGTTCGCTACGTTGGCACCGTGGACAAGAAGAACGCCCTGCGCGCCGGCGCCCTGGCCTCCGGTACGACGCTGATGATGCTGCTGATGTCGTCCCCCGCGCTCGCGCTCACGCGCGACGACGGCGACGACCCGGGTAACGGCCTGAGCGTGATCGACACGCTCGGCCTCTACGTGGTCGCCCCGATCGTCATCTTCCTGGTGATCGCCGGTCTCGTGATGCTGGGTGACAAGTCCCGCAAGCAGCAGAAGCAGGGCTGACCCGCAGAGTTCTCCCGTCGAGGGCACCCGCCGCGCACATGTCGCGGCGGGTGCCCTCGACGCGTTCTGCGCGAAGAGGCCTTCCGCGTTCCTGACGGAGCGCATCACCATGGACGGGCCGACGCGACCACCGGGCGCCGGCACGGTCACGGACGGTCGTAGGAGGCCTTCATGAACGGCACCCCGAGCATCGGCACCGCACCCGACGGCACCCCGCACGACCGCTCCGTCATCGTCGTCGGCGCGGGCCCCACCGGCCTGCTGCTCGCCGGGGACCTCGCCGCCGCCGGCGTGCCGGTCACCCTCGTGGAGAAGCGCCCGCCCGGCATCAGCAACCTCTCCCGCGCCTTCGTCGTGCACGCCCGCACCCTGGAGCAGCTCGACGCCCGCGGCCTCGCGGACGAGATCGAGGAGCGGGGACGGCCACTCGACCGGCTCCGCCTGTTCGGCGGGCTCTCCATCGACCTGTCCGGACTCCACTCCCGCTTCAACCACGTCCTCGTCGTCCCGCAGTACGAGGTGGAGAAGGCCCTGGAGCGGCGCGCGGTCGGCGCCGGGGTCTCCTTCGCGTACGAGACCGAGGTGACGGGGCTGGTGCAGGGCACGGACGGGGTCACCCTCCAGGTGCGGAACAAGGACGGGGAACAGGCGGAGCTGAGCGCCGCCCACGTCGTCGGCACCGACGGCATGCGCAGCGCCGTACGGGGCGCCGTGGGGCTGCCCTTCCCCGGCAAGTCCGTCATCCGCTCGGTCGTGCTCGCCGACGTCCGCCTCGCCGAGCAGCCGGAGGACCTGCTCACGGTGAACGCGGTCGGTGACGCCTTCGCCTTCATCGCGCCCTTCGGCGACGGCTACTACCGCGTCATCGGCTGGAACCGCGCCCGGAACGTCTCCGACAGCGAGCCCCTCGACCTCGACGAGATCAAGGAGATCGCCCGGCTCGCCCTCGGCCGCGACTTCGGCATGTACGACGCCCGCTGGATGTCCCGGTTCCACAGTGACGAGCGTCAGGCGCCCGCCTACCGCGTGGGCCGCGTCCTGCTCGCGGGCGACGCCGCGCACGTGCACACCCCGGCGGGCGGCCTGGGCATGAACACGGGGCTGCAGGACGCCGCCAACCTGGGGTGGAAGCTGGCGGCGGTCGTCAACGGCCGTGCCGGGGAAGCCCTGTTGGACACGTACGAGGCCGAGCGGCACCCCGTCGGCAAGGCCGTCCTGCGCAGCAGCGGCGGCATCGTGCGGATGGCGATGGCGAAGCGCCCCTGGACGCTCGGCACCCGCGCCGCCTTCACCCAGGTCGTCGGCCGGGTCCGCCCCGCGCGCACCCGCGTCGTCGGCCGGATCACCGGCGTCGGCGTCGCCTACCCGGCCCCCAAGGGCGCCCACCCGCTGGTCGGCAAGCGGGTGCCCGACGTGGCGCTGGCCGGCGGCGCGCGGCTCTACGAGGTGCTGCGCGGGGGCGAGTTCGTGCTGATCCTGCCCGAGGGGGACGCGTACAAGGGCGACGGGATCTGCGTCGTCCACTGGGCGAGCGGCCGCAGGACCGCCCTGCTGGTGCGGCCCGACGGGTACGCGGCGTGGGCGTCGAGCGGCGCGGATGGGGGAGTTAACTCCACCGACATGCCCGAGGAGTTCGCCTCATACTCGTTGCGGTAGGCGGAGCGAGCAGGGGAGTTGGGGGACATGGAGAGGGTCGAGGCGCTGCGGCGCTGCCAGCGGCTGTGGCTGCTGTCGATGGTGGCGATGTACTGGTCGACCGTGGTTCACGTCGCGGTGTGGACGCCCGTCCCGGGGCTGCTGCCGCGGGCCGCGGCCGGGATGCGCCGCATGGTGGACCGCGAACGGGCCCTCGCCGCCGAGTGGTCGGGCGTCACCGTGGAGGCGACGCCGTCCGCGCAGGGCCGGCGGGAGAAGGAGAGCCGCGGCCTCCTGGCCCGCTACCGGTGGCTGTTCGGCGACGCGCAGCGGTTCCGCGAGTGGCGCTGGACCACCATGTACTCGCTGGTCGGCGGCCTCATCGCGGGCGTCCCCGGCGCGCTCGTCCTCTACGGCCTGTGGGGTGTCTTCCTCGCGTTCTTCGGCCCGTACCTCGCGGGCCGGGGGGCCGGCTGGGACGGCCTGTGGTACACGGTCATCCACGTCACGGACGTGCCCACCGCCGTCATGGCGGGACTGCTCGGCCTGGTGGTCGGCAAGGCCGGCCTGTGGCTGGCGCCCGGCACCGTCGCCCGGCACGCCCGCTTCGTGCGGGCCACGCTCGCCCCCAGCGAGCAGGAGATCATGGCCGCCCGCATCGCCCACCTCGCGGCGACCCGCTCCGACGCCGTCGACACCTCGGCGGCCGAACTGCGGCGCATCGAGCGGGACTTGCACGACGGCGCGCAGGCCCGCCTCGTCGCGATGGGAATGACCCTCGACGCTGCCGAGCACCGGCTCGCCGAGGACCCGGAAGCCGTGCGCGCCCTGCTCGCCGAGGCCCGCGCCTCCTCCGTCGCGGCCCTCCAGGAGCTGCGCGATCTCGTCCGCGGTATCCACCCGCCGGTCCTCGCCGACCGCGGACTCGGCGACGCCGTACGGTCGTTGGCGCTGCTGAGCCCCCTGAACACGGAGTTCGCCGTCGACCTGGAGGGCCGCCCCGAGCCGCCCGTCGAGTCCGCCGTGTACTTCGCGGTCGCCGAGGCCGTGACGAACGCGGCCAAGCACGGCGGCGCCGAACGCCTGTGGATCGACATCGGCTACGACCCCGCGCGCTCGGCCCTGAGCGTCAGCGTCACCGACGACGGCCGCGGCGGCGCCGACCCGTCCCGGGGCAGCGGCCTGGCCGGCATCGAGCGCCGCCTGGCCACGTTCGACGGCGTCCTCGCGGTCAACAGCCCGGCCGGCGGGCCGACGCAGATCTCGATGGAGGTGCCGTGCGCGTTGTCGTCGCCGAAGACCACTTCCTGCTGAGGGACGGTCTCGTCCGGCTCCTCGGCGCGTACGGCCATGAAGTCGCCGCCGCCGTCGACAACGGCCCCGAGCTGCTCAAGGTCCTGGTGGCGGAGCGGCCCGACGTCGCGATCGTCGACGTACGCCTGCCGCCGGACTTCGGCGATGAGGGCCTGCGCGCGGCCCTCGCCGCCCGCGAACAGGTGCCGGGACTCCCGGTGTTGCTGCTCTCGCAGTACGTGGAGCCTTTGTACGCACGGGAGTTGCTGGCGGACGGTGCGGGCGCGGTCGGCTACGTCCTGAAGGACCGGGTCACGAACGGCGGCGCATTCCTGCGCACCATCGGGCAGGTCGCGGACGGCGGGACCGTGATGGACCCCGAGGTCGTCTCGAAGCTGCTCGCCCGCAAGGTCCGCGACCGCAAGCTCGGCTCGCTGACCGCCCGCGAGCGCGAGGTCCTCGGGCTGCTCGCGCAGGGGCGCTCCAACGCGGGTGTCGCGGAGGCCCTGTTCGTCGGCGAGAAGGCCGTGACCAAGCACATCGGCAACATCTTCACCAAGCTCGGCCTGCTGCCCGGCGAGAGCGGCAACCGCCGGGTGCTGGCCGTACTGGCGTATCTGGAGGGCTGAGCCCAGCGACGCAATCGTTCGTTTCTGTTGAACACAAGCAGCGGAAACATTCGATGGACGTGACAGGTGGTGTGCTGCGACGGTGCTTCCGTACCCGCAGACAGCACACACGAGAGGCCCCCGATGGCAGTCCTGGACCGTATCCGCACCCCTGTCGAGCCGAGACGGGCGGTCGGGGGCCTGGGCGCGGGACTGGCCCTCGCCGCGCTCGCCACCGTCGTCTGGTCGGGCAGCTTCGTCACCTCCCGCGCGCTGCACGACAGCGTGCCGCCGGTCCAGCACGCGTTCTGGCGGTGGATCGTCGCGATCGTGGCCCTCGCCCCCTTCGGACTCCGGGCGGCCTGGCGCGAACGGGCGCTGATCCGAAGGCACTTGGGGTACGTCACCCTGGCATCGCTGCTCGGCGTCACCGTCTACAACACCCTCGTCAACCAGGCCGGACTGACCACCTCCGCGGGCAACATGGGCATGATCATGGCGGCGTCGCCGGTGCTGATGGCGCTGTACGAACGGCTCGGCGGCGCGCGCCTCGGCGCCCGCCGCGTCACCGGAACCCTGGTGGCCTGCGCGGGCGTCGTCCTCCTCGTCAGCAAGGGCTCACTGTCCCCCCGGTTCGCGCCCGGCGACCTGTGGGTGGTCGCGGCCGCGGTCTGCTTCGGCTCGTACAGCGCGCTGCTGCGCCGCAGGCCCCGGGAGATCGGCGGCGTCGCGTTCCTGTTCGCCACGTTCGTGCTCGGCGCGCTGATGCTGCTGCCCGCCTACGTGGTGAGCGTGGCGGTGCAGGGCGGCTTCGAGGTGCGCCCGGGCACGGCCGGCCCGCTGCTCTACGTCGGCGTCGTCTCGTCGGCCCTCGCCTTCTTCGCCTGGAACAAGGCGATCGCCCTGATCGGGGCCGCCCGCGCGGGCGTCGTCTACTACCTGCAGCCCGTCTGCGTGGCCCTGCTGTCGTACGCCGTGCTCGGCGAGGCCATGGGCCGGATGCGGCTGGTGTGCATGGCGCTGATCCTGGCCGGCGTCGTGCTGGCCTCGGCGGCGCGGCGGACCCCGAAGCCCCGGTGAACTTGCCGGACCGGCAAAAAGGGGCGGCGCCGCGGACCGGCCGGGGAGACGATCGGAACACCGCAACGCCGTCCTTCCCGGAGGTCCGCATGACGCAGTCACCCGCCGCGCCCGTCCACCACCTCGTCCCCACGCCCGCCGGCCGCACCCACCTCGTGGAGCAGGGCACGGGCCCGCTCGTCCTGCTCGTGCACGGCTTCCCCGAGTCCTGGTACTCCTGGCGCCGCCAGCTCCCGGCCCTGGCCGCCGCCGGCTACCGGGCCGTCGCCGTCGACGTGCGCGGCTACGGCCGCTCCTCCCGGCCCGCCGCGACCGAGGCCTACCGGATGACGGAGCTCGTCGAGGACAACGCCGCCGTCGTGCGCGCGCTCGGCGAGGAGTCCGCCGTGGTCGTCGGGCACGACTGGGGAGCGAACATCGCCGCGAGCTCGGCGCTCCTGCGGCCGGACGTCTTCCGCGCCCTCGGCCTGCTGAGCGTGCCGTACGCACCGCGCGGCGGACCCCGCCCCAGCGAGGTGTTCGCCGGGATGGGGGGCGGGCCGGAGGAGTTCTACGTCTCCTACTTCCAGGAGCCCGGCCGCGCCGAGGCCGAGATCGAGCCCGACGTGCGCGGCTGGCTGGCCGGGTTCTATGCGGCGTTCTCCGGCGACACGATGCCGCCGCCCGGCGCCCCCGACCCGCACTTCCTCACGCGCGGCGGCCTGCTGCGGGAACGCTTCCCGGCGGCGGGGCGACTGCCCGACTGGCTCGGCGAGCCCGAACTCGACTTCTACGCGGGCGAGTTCGAACGCACCGGGCTCAGCGGCGCCCTCGCCCGCTACCGGAACATGGACCGCGACTGGGCCGACCTGGAAGCCTACGACGGCGCCCCGATCACGCAGCCGTCCCTCTTCATCGGCGGCGCGCTCGACGCGTCCACGACGTGGCTCGCCGACGCGATCGACGCCTACCCGAAGACCCTCCCCGGACTCGTCGCCTCGCACATCCTCGACGGGGCCGGGCACTGGCTCCAGCAGGAGCGGGCCGACGAGGTCAACCGCCTGCTGCTGGAGTGGCTGGCCGCCCTTCCGTAGCCGCGGCCCGCAGCGCCAGCTCCATCAGCGGCAGCACCCGGCCCGGCAGCGACCCCGACGGGATCGAACCGACCCGGCGCCCACCCATCGCCTCGTAGAACGGCACCGCGTTCGGGTCGGCCGCCCAGCCGAACCGGGTGAATCCGGCGGCCCGCGCCGCCTCCCGCACATGGTCGAACAGGAGCCGCCCGACACCGCCGCCGATCGCGTCCGGGTCGACGAACATCAGCCCCAACTCGCCCCGCGGCGGCTGCCCTTCGAGCGTCGCCAGACCCAGGAGCCGGCCGTCCGGCCCCTCGGCCACCACGGCCCGGCGCGACCCGACCTCGTCCGCCCGCAACGTCAGCTCGGCCACGCACGCCGTAAGGAACTCCTCGTCGTAACCCCAGTGCGCCTTCGACCGCAGGGCCAGTGCGCTCAGCCGCTCCGCCTCGTCGGGGCGGGCCGCTCGGATCCGTACCGTCTGCTCCATGCCGCCAGCGTAGGCCGGGTTACGTTGTGACGTATGAGCGACCAAGCGCCGAGACCCGACCGCTGGGACATCAAGAAGCTGGTGATCCTGCGCACCCTGCGGGAGCGCGGCACCGTCACCGCCGCCGCGCAGGCCCTCCTCATGACGCCGTCCGCCGTGTCGCAGCAGCTCACCAACCTGGCGAAACAGCTCGGGGTGCCGCTCCTCGAAGCACACGGGCGGCGGGTGCGGCTCACCGACGCGGCGCATCTGGTGCTGGGGCACGCGGAAGCCGTATTCGCCCAACTGGAACGCGCCGACGCCGAGTTGGCGCAGTATGTGCACGGCGACGCGGGCGTGGTGCGGATCGCCGCGTTCTCCACCGCCGTGCCCGCCCTCGTCGTGCCCGCCGTCCGGGCGCTGCGCACGACCCACCCCGGCATCACCGTCCGCGTCCGCGAGGCCGAGGCGGCGCAGGCCTACGAACTCCTCGCGTCCGGCGACGTGGACCTCGCCCTCTCGCTCGCCGCACACGCGCCGACCGCCCGCGACCCGAAGTTCACCCGGGTGCCGCTGCTCGCCGATCCGCTGGACGTGGCCCTGCCGGTCGGGCATCCGCTGGCGGAGGCGCCCGGCCTGCGCCTCTCCGACCTCGCCGGGGAGCCATGGATCTTCGGCGGCTCCGGACCCTGGTCCGAGATCACCATCGCCGCGTGCGAGGCCGCCGGGTTCGTACCCGAGCAGGCGCACAGCGCGGCCGGGTGGACGGCGATCCTCGCCATGGTCGAGGCGGGGATGGGGGTCGCACTCGTACCGCGGATGGCGGCGGCCCGGCGGGACGGCGTCGTGATGTGCGCGCTCGGCGCCGACCGGCCCGTACGGCACGTGGTGGCGGCCGTGCGGAAGGGGGCGGAGGAGGGGGCGACGGTGCGGCGGGTGCTGGACGCGCTGCACGCGTGACCGTTCAGCTCAGCTGAACAGGCACCCCGGAAACTTTCGATGGACCTGCGAGGTCGGCGTCGCCGAGAGTACGGGCATGACGACGACCCCCGCGCACGACGACCCGCACGCCAACGACGCCGCCCCCTACGGAGGCGGCGACCCGTACGCCGACTACCGCACGTTCGGTGACGCCACCGGATTCGCCGGTCTCGTCGACCTCGCCGACCGCCGGCTCGGCGCCGGGGTCATCGCCGCCAACGACGAGTTCTTCGCCCAGCGCGAGAACCTCCTCGTGCGCGAGCGGGCCGTCTTCGACCCCGAGCACTTCGGGCACAAGGGCAAGGTCATGGACGGCTGGGAGACCCGGCGCCGCCGCGGCACCGCCGACTCCCCGTTCCCGGCGCCCGGGGACCACGACTGGGCGATCGTGCGGCTCGGCGCACCCGGCGTGATCCGCGGCATCGTCGTCGACACCGCGCACTTCCGCGGCAACTACCCGCAACGCGTGAGCGTCCAGGCCGCCGCCGTCCCCGGCACCCCGGGCCCCGGCGACCTGCTCGCCGACGACGTCAAGTGGGAGGAGATCGTCCCGCGGAGCCAGGTCCGCGGCCACGCCGCCAACGCCTTCACCGTCACCTCCGAGCGCCGCTTCACGCACCTGCGCATCTGCCAGCACCCCGACGGCGGCATCGCCCGCCTGCGCGTCCACGGCGAGGTGATACCCGATCCCGGGTGGCTCGGCCTGCTCGGCACGTTCGACCTGGTCTCCGTACTCAACGGGGGTGTGTACGAGGACGCGTCGGACAAGTTCTACTCCTCGCCGACCCAGATCATCCTGCCCGGTACCTCGCGCAAGATGGACGACGGCTGGGAGAACCGGCGCCGCCGCGTCCACGGCACCAACGACTGGGTCCGCTTCCGGCTCGCCGCGCAGGGCGCGATCCGCGCCGTCGAGATCGACACGGCCTACTTGAAGGGCAATTCGGCGGGCTGGATCGCCCTGAGCGGCCGGGACGGTGACAGCGGCGAATGGTTCGAGGTCATCCCGCGCACGCGGCTGCAGCCGGATACGTTGCACCGGTTTGCGCTGCCCGCGGAGGTTGTGGTGACGCATGTCCGGCTGGACGCGTTCCCTGACGGTGGGGTGGCCCGGATGCGGGTGCACGGCGCTCTGACGGAGGCGGGTCGTTCGTCGCTGGAAGAGCGGTTCCGTGGGTGAGCCGGCCGCTCGGGTGCGGGAATCCGGTTCTCGCCGCGAGGTAGCAGGTCCGCTCCGGGGCGCGGCGCCGTCGTGGCTGGTCGCGCAGTTCCCCGCGCCCCTGAAATGCGCACTGCGTGCGCCATTTCATAGGCGCGCATGCAGCGCCCCTGGGGCTGCGGCGAAGCCGCATGCTCCAGGGGCGCGGGGAACTGTGCGAGAAGTTCCCACCGGGCCGCGGTCGCATGAGGGGGGCGACATGGCAGACGCTCAGGGGCGCGGGGAACTGCGCGAGAAGTCCCCACCGGGCCGCGGTCGCATGACGGGGGCGACATGGCAGACGCTCAGGGGCGCGGGGAACTGTGCGAGAAGTTCCCACCGGGCCGCGGTCGCATGACGGGGGCGACATGGCAGACGCTCAGGGGCGCGGG